>NZ_JAGS01000001.1:316261-632522 GCF_000526775.1 Ruminococcus albus AD2013 | reverse complement strand
AGCACTGTGTACGAGCTTCAGAAAAACGACTACCGCAGGGTGCAGAATTTCTTCCATGTGCTGGATAGGAATTCATTTACGTATTATTTCCAGCCCATTGTAAGTGCAAAGGACGGAAGCATATTCGCTTACGAAGCACTTATGCGTACTGACAAAAAATTCGGGCTGAGCCCATTGCAGATAATCGACATGGCATCGAAGTATGACAGGCTCTACGATATCGAGCACGCTACCATGTACAATGTGCTTGATCAGCTAAGCAAGAACCAGAGCTTTTTCAAGAAGAGAAAGCTGTTTATAAATGCGATACCTTCCAGTTTTCTAAGTGACAGTGACTGGACACAGCTTATGACCGATTACGGCGAGCTGATGGAAAAAGTCGTCATCGAGCTCACCGAGCAGACGGATACCTCGGACGAGAATCTGAATTTTCTCATAAACAGACTGAAAGAACAGAAAGTCGAGATGGCGATAGACGACTACGGTACAGGATACTCGAATACTTCAAGACTTATACGCTACGACCCTCAGTACATCAAGCTGGATCATTCGCTGATATCAGGGATAGATACCAACCTTAAACTGAGAAGCATAGTTTCTCAGCTGATAGATATGATGCACTCCAACGGTCATCTTGTACTGGCTGAGGGTATTGAGACCGCAGAAGAGTTGCGTGTGCTTTCAGGCATGAACGCTGATCTGTTCCAGGGATTCTACATCTCACGTCCCAAGCCTTTCTTCATCAATGAGATAAGCGAGAGGATACGCAGTGAGATAGTCAAGTACCATCTTGAAGCACAGGGAAACGCGGGCAAGATATACCATGCGGAATCGGAAGAAAAAGAAATAATAATGCTCTCGGACCTGATACAGGAAAAGTACACAGGGGTGTTCATCAGCGGACGTGATGTAGAGATCATAGGCGAGGCAGGTATGCCATCTGCCATTATGCCTATCACCGTCAAAGAAGGTGCTGAATGTCGGCTGAGACTGAGAAATGCTTCTATTGAATCCACGCTGGGACGTCCCGGACTCTCTCTGGGCTGCGGAAGCAAGGTAACAGTCAGGGTGAGCGGTAAAAACAGGCTCGTCAAGGGAGGTATACTCGTTCCCGAAAAAGCAGAGCTGACCCTCGAAGGTTCGGGAAGCCTGACGATAATACCAGAGAGTGTTAGCTGCTTTGGCATAGGAAATGAATTCGACCTGACTTACGGCAAGATAACCTTGCAGATGGACGATGAACTTACCATCACTGCCTGCGGAGACAACTGCGTAGGTATAGGCGGCGGAAAATGCAGCAGCCGAGATGGTATAAATATACTCTCGGGAAATATGGAGGTAAGCTGTGCCGGAGCGAACAGTATATCTATCGGCAGTGCCATCGGCAGGAGCGATATCACTCTCAAGGAATGTTTTGTTTCCATAGGTGCGGCTTCGGCTAATCTGACGGGTATAGGCTCTATCGACGGCAATACACGGATAGATGTGGAAAACGTCAAGCTGGCTATCACCGCAAGCGGCAATACTATGTGCGCTGTTGGTGCCAAAAACGGCGGTGTTGCTGATTTAAATATCAGGAACTGCGAACTGTCTTCAAACATCAAAGGCAGAGAAATAACCAACATCGGTACACGCGGCAGTGAGTGCGCCTGCAGGATATCGAATTCTGCAATTAACCTCAACTGCGAAGGCAGTATAGTATCAGGCATCGGTGACAGTTCAGGTGCCGGATTCGTTGAACTGACAGAAACAGAGCTAAATATAGATTTCCTTGCTGCGGAATGTTTCGACCTTGGCTGCCGCGACGGAAGTCTGGAGATAACAGACTGTCAGAAAAACATACATATAAATGTATAGCGTGTATGGCTATAATATGATCGTATAGACTAATGAAGGAATGCTCTTTTCAGCTAAAGCGGTGTGGTGCCCGCAAGAGATGGCTGAAAAGAGCTTATGGGTAAAAATAAGGAGTTTTTAGAAATAGGTCTGTTATGGATGGGTGTACCTTTTCAGACCTGCGATCATTAAATGGGGAGTGTATTTTATGAGCGAAAAAACTGTCAGCAGACGCAGACTGCGTGTGGGGCTGCTGATAAGTAATCCGGAAGACGAATTTGACAACGCGGTGTGTGAAGGGGCAATGATCGCAGCGCAGCATTTTGATGTAGATATGTTTATACTTCCGGGACGTTATATTGATGCACAGTATGCTGACAAGATAAGGACAGCTTACGAATATCAGTACAACACGGTATTTGAACTTGCAAAAGACAAAAGTTTTGATGCGCTTCTCGTACTTATAGGTACTATCGGAAGTCACCTTGACAAAAAGCGCAGAGAAGAATTTCTCAAACAATTTTCTGATGTGCCGATAATAACCCTTACTTCACAGATAAACGGATACCCATGCATAACCGTTGATAACCGCACAGGTCTGAAACAGGTGATAAAGCATCTGATAGAAGCTCACAGCTGTTTCAAGATAGGATTCGTCAGCGGACCCATGACCAGCGATGACGCTGTGGAAAGATTCGAGGTATACAAGGAAGTACTGACTGAGTACGGCATCGAATATGATGAGAACAAGGTGGCTTACGGCAATTTTTCAAGGCACGTGGAAAATGAAGTCGGCGCGCTTCTTGACAGATGCCCCGACCTCGACGCCATAGTATTCTCAAACGATCAGATGGCGATAGGCGGATACAAGGCTATGGAGGTACGCGGGATCAGACCGGGTACTGATATTCTCGTTACGGGATTTGACGATGATCCTGCAGCGACAGACCTTACTCCCCATCTTACTACTGTGGCAATGGATTCCACCGAGCTGGGTTACAATGCGCTTATAGAAGCTGTGAACTACATCAACGACGGTGCTATACAGCAGGAGACCATCTCTTCAAAGATAATAATCAGGAATTCCTGTGGATGTATAGATGCTGCTTCTGCGGAACTGAATGCGCTCCACAACGATCCGAAAATGATCGCGGAGCACGCTGATGATATTTGCAGAACGATATTCAACAGGTACAGGCTCAGCAATACATCCATAAGATACCGTGAGACCTTTGCTGATATTATAAAGGAACTGTGTACAAGTACGGAAAGGATAAAGCAGGACAACGACTTTGATCCTTACCATATCTTTGAACAGCTTGAAGACACGATAACAGAAGATTTCTTTGACTTTACCGATCTGGAAACGCTGTATTCCACCATGGAGTATATCCACTCGGCACTTGCCTGTACGCTTGAAAGCAAGACCGAACAGCTGAGGCTAAACAGCATATTCATAAGGCTATACAAGCTGATATCCGAGAAGAATATCAAGGTCAATCATATGAAGCTGAGAAGCAACATCCTGATGACCAGATTGACAAATATGGTTACCCGCGATATGCTGGCTTTTGACGCTTACGAAGATGGAGCTTTCCTCTCGGTAGTTGACAAGATGAGCAGGATACATGTTACTTCCAGCTATCTGTATGTATATGAAAAGATAGTGGAGCATCACAAGGGTGAAGAATGGAAGTATCCTGATTGTATCAAGCTGAAAGCTTATAACAATCTGAAAGAGCTTAAACTGCTTCCTCCCGAGGAACAAAGTATTGCACCTGATGAACTGCTTACAAACAAGTATTTTAATCAGGACAGGCGCTGCACGATGATATGTGTACCGCTGTTTACCAACGAGGAGCATTACGGTCTCCTGATATGCGAGCTGGAACATCAGTATTTCGGTTTTCTGCCTCCGCTGACGGTCCAGCTATGTGCCGCACTTAAAATGGTGGTCGTTATGAAAAATCAGAAGATCATCGAGAAACAGCTGAATCAGAGCCTTATCGAGATACGTGAGAACAATCAGCTGCTTGACGAGCTTTCAAAGCAGGATGCACTCACGGGCTGTCTGAACAGGCGCGGTTTCTTTGAGGCGGCGAGAAAGCTTATACGTTCCGAAGAGAACGAAGGCTGCAGCGCAATGATGATATTCGCCGACCTGGACAGCCTTAAAACGATAAATGACCGTTTCGGTCATGAGGAAGGCGATTTTGCCATACGCGGTATCGCTAAGATACTCTCCTCAGCATTCCGCGGCGGTGAGGTCATAGGCAGACTGGGCGGAGATGAATTCGTAGTGTGCGTTCTGTCAGGTGAGAGCCTGAGCGCATCTGCGATACGCAGCAGGATAGATGAGATATCGGCAGAGTTCAACAAAAATGAGGGCAGGGATAAGGAGTTTTATGTCCATGCCAGCGTAGGCGTATATCCTTTCAAGTGTAATTCCAACGATGAGATAGGCGAACTTCTCAGCCATGCGGACGCTCTGCTTTACTCGCAGAAGAAGAACAAACTCTCGGTAATAAAATCGGAGAGGGAGAAACAAATCAGAGAATAATACAGAGGTTATATATGGGAAAGATCTGTAAGTCATGCGGACATTATTACAGCGGAGAATACTGCGACAAATGCGGCTACGGCAAGCCCGCTAAAGTCGCAGAATCTGTAAAAAAATACAGAAAAGCAGCAAGAAAAAAGCCACTGCGTATGCAGACGGAAGAGGACAAGAAGCTGTATGCAAAATGGGCTAAGGAAGAAAAGCAGGGGCAGGTACAAAAGAGGACTGATCCGAAAGCTAAAGTCCATTTTCTGATAGTAGTAGTGATCGCGGCTTTGATCGTGCTTGGATTCGCACTTTACAAGAGCGGTGCAGTTTTCTCAAATACCAAGGAAGAGGTCATACAGCAGTATTTTACTGCCATATCTCAGGGGGATTACGACAAGTTCGTCAAATGCTTCCCGAAAGAGATAAAGCGGGAATACGATGATGACAGGCAGGCATCGGGGCTCAGTAAAGAGGAATACATGAAAGCGCTGTATCAGGAATTCACCGATACCTACGGCGCAGGGTACAGCATAACTGTTAAGTTCGGGGACATGACTCCCCTTTCGCCGGATGATTATGATATGACAGCTTACAAGGAACAGCACGGTTCTGCGCCTAAGCTCAGTGAAGTATGCGAGGTCGTAACTAATATCGAATTCCGCGGGGCTAAGGGCAGTCAGCAGTCAAAGCTGTTCATATACGTTGGAAGATCAGGCGGTTACTGGCATATCTTCGGAATGGACGAGGATATGGGAAGCATCAATGCAGATGGTTCACCCAACGAGGGCGAGATACCTCCTGTGGTCGAAAACGAAGACACCATAAAATAAAAATCGAATGCCTGTTCCCTGTGGTACAGGCATTTTTAGTGCAAAAACAAGAGCTCAGCATACTGTGTTTTGGTACGCTGAGCTCTGTTTATTTCAGGCTATGGAGCCTTATATTTTAGTAATACGCCGCAGGAAATTATCACTTAACAGTAACTGTAAATGCTCTGCTGTTAAGTGCCGATGTACCCCACTTGCCGCCTACCTTAGCGCATATGACCATTTTATAGGTCTGACCTGCTTTAAGCTTAGGTGAAGTAAAATACGGAGTAGATGCGGAGATATTCTGATCAAGTATCACCCATCTGCCTGCGAGGTAAACAGCTACACCGTATTTTTCGGCATCCTTAACCTTTGTCCAGGTGAGTCTGAACTGATGGTACTCCTCGTTGTATTCGATGTTTTTTACAGCAGGATATTTTGTAGTAGTAACCTTGGGAGAAACAACGATAGCGTTAGAAACATCAGTTACCCAGTTACCATAAGCGTAGGTAATAACAGCTACCTTGTACTCCTGACCTTCTTTCAGATCATTAATAACAAAGCTGGTGCTCTTGTTCTCACCGATAATAGACCATCTGCCGCTGATATAGGCTACTATTGCATATTTATCAGCACCCTCAATTTCTTTCCAGCTGAGTTTGACTGCACCGTAACCCTGTTCGTAAGTAATTTCAGGTGCATTGTAGACCAGCTTAGGGATCCGTACTTCCTGAGTATCGGTATAGACCTTGCCTTCTAACTTAGCAGATGCAGTGTAAACGATCTTACCATCGGAAGTATAAGTAGGTTCGGTGGTAACAGATTTTATCAATGCAGTTGTACCGACCACGCTGTTGCACTTAGAGCAGGTCGAAGACAGTGTTGCCGACGAATGATCTTCGCTCCATTTCCAGACAGGCTTTCCAAGATCATGACCTGTTGCTTCAATTACAGTCTTTTCCTTGGATATTTCAGTTTCTCCCTTTGCATCAGCAAAATACTTGTTATTTACCCCATCGTACCAGTAACTGATATGACCATCCTTGAGACAGGTCGGTTCGACCTCAGCAACATAAGTAAGCTCCAGCTTCGGGATATCTACTTCCATGGTATCAGTATATGTTTTACCGTCGAATTTCACAACAGCGTTATACACATACCTGCCGTTTGCTGTATATGTCGGATCAACGATCCTGGCAGTCACTTTTGCATCTAAGACATCACAATAACGGCATTCCTTGCACTTGAAAGTTGCCTTTGCGGTGATGGCAGCAGTTGAAGACATATCAGACCATGTCCACTCAGGATCATCGAAAGTGTGACCCTTTGCAGGTATAACAACGTCTTCGGGTGCGACCTCATTTATACCCTTATTATCGGTGTAGTACTTGCCATCGGAACAGATATAGAATAAAATGTTTCCGTTATTTGTGCAGGTGGGTTCAACAGCACCTACCTTTTTATAGGTATGATAAACTGTAACAGGAACTTCAATATCATCCACTGTCAGATAATGCTCGGTATCATTGGGAACAAAAACCGCATTGAATTTTTTAGTGCCAACATCACCGACTTTAGTATCGCTGTTTTCCCATTTCCATGTACCGTTTTCAGCCTTGGGCAGTTCAACATCGGCAAGTGTACTGCCAAAAGGAGCTTTTATATCGGTGGGTATATCGTACTTAGGCAGCTCCTTGATATTGAATGTAACAGTTGTTGAACCATAGAAGTTGCCGATGCCGTTGATATATACCGTAGCTGTGCCCACATCGATGTTTTCATCATAGGAAACGGTGAAATCAACATTCTCATTAAGAATTCCTGAAGATGTCTTTATTTTTACAGGGGGCTTGATCTTGCTGCCTGTATATTTCTGATCGGCAATGGGTTCGATCATTAATGACTTGGAGTTGATAGATACAGCATCTGTCTTGCGGATACCAAAACTGTATGTGTCATCATTGATATCGTAATACTCATGACCCTCTTCAGGGGCGGAAATATATTTCTTCAAATTAGTGCGTTCTGTAAAGTAGCCGCCTGTAAGGAAATACTGTCCTGAACCGTTTCTGTAAAAAGGTCCGTCATTGTCATCATTCTGAAGATCGAAATAACCGCCTTTGATATAGATATGTGCATCGTTTGATTCAGTTCTTGAGATATCAAGGCCGCCTGTATAATTACCACTAAGGATCTCGACAGTACCCTTTCTGATTTTTATGAAACGTACTACTCTTGGATTTTCAGCGAACATTCCGCCGTTATGACCGCTGTCAAGGAAAGTGATATGAGTATCAGCATTATTGAGATAAAGATAGCTCTGCGTATTACCTTTTTCCATACTATCATACCAGATAGTGTTGCCATTAAAGTCAACTGTGAAGGAATTGCTGTTATTTATAGTATGATCCCCAGTGAGATCAAAAGAATCTGTCAGCCTGATGATATCGCAGTCATCTGCATTGTTTGCAGCTTCAAGAAATTCATCAAGAGTTGCGACCTCATGTACATTTGCAATCGAAGTATAACCTGATCCTGCATCAGCATACGCGGTTACAGCATTTATACCCCAGAAGCCATTTGAAGCTATTCCTGAGGGAACAGTTCCCGCAACACAAAGAACAGCCAGCGCAGCTGCAACAGTACGCTTTGTGAAAATATTATTCATTAATACTTCCTCCTTTTGTTTACTGTAAATCATAGGATTTCAATAAATTATCAAACCGGTTCTTTAGTCCGATATTAATAATTATATCATGATAAATTCAAAATGGCAAGCTAATTGTAAAATATATGAATATATTTTATTTTTTTTGTAAAGAGTAACAAAGGTTATAAAGTATTGAACTGCATTTGGTACAAAATTAAGTTCACTGTTATGCTTTTACACTTGAACCATTGTAGCTATCGTGCTATAATTATATCAAATAACTATACACTGACAGAATGGCAGGTGGAAAACTATGAAAAGGCAGATCATAGGTGTTATCCTGACAAGAACGGCTGACACCGAACAGCGGGAACTTCTCCGCGGTATAATCCCTGTGGCATGGCAGCATAATACAGACGTTGTGGTGATATCAAATATATATGATCCCGAGTATGATGATGAACAGCTGGCGGCTGAGAATGACATCTATCGTCTGACAGAATCTCCCGACCTGTGCGGTCTTATTCTTGTGACGGAAGCCTTCATAAATCCTACACACCGCAAACAGATATCTCAGCTGATGAATAACAGGGGTGATGTTCCGCAGATAGCTGTCGGCTCTTACTTTGAAGGCTTTGATCTGGAGCACTGCATATCTCTGAACACCGCAGATGCAGATGATATAGCCGACCTTACGGAGCATCTTGTAACAGTACACGGTTTTACTGAAATTGATCTGCTCACGGGTTTTCAGAATTATTCGGTATCCCACCTGCGCATAGACGGTTACCGCCGTACACTGGAAAAACACGGCATACCATTTGATGAGAGTCGTGTAATGTTCGGTGATTTCTGGATGCCATCGGGCGAGAAACTTGCAAAAGCCTATATTTCGGGAGAACGTAAAATGCCGCAGGCTGTGATATGTGCAAACGATCACATGGCTTACGGTATACTCGATGTTTTTTCGGCGCATGGTATCTCTGTACCCGAAAACCTCACAATTGTGGGATATGAATTTGTGCGTGAACGTCATATGCACACGCCGATACTTACAACGTTCCAGCGCAACCGTGAAGCTCTCGGAAGAATAGTTACGGAAATGCTCCTAAAAAAGTTCAGGACAGGGGAATTCGGTGATTTTGTTCCGCCAAGAGGAAGAGTCATCTGCGGAAACAGCTGTACCTGCGGTATAAAACTTTCAGACCTTGATACCGAACTCAGCGCCGCAAGGACAAAAGCTTTCTATGAATTTCTCCACCTGTATAATCAGCTGGAACAAAGGCTGACCGAAGCACATTCCATCAGGGATTTCTGCGGAAAGTTCGTCGGCTCGGAATATCTCCTGCCGAATATCGGCGGAGCCGAACTCTGCCTTTACCGCAACTGGAATCATGGAGTCAGCGATGACAGCGCAATTAACTGTTATACTATCTACAACGCCTCAGACAACGGTCAGAGCAGAACGTTTAATTGTCTGAACATCTCAGCACTTACCGAGAACTGCGACACTCCTGCGGTTTACTACTGTTCTCCGCTGTTTTTCAGTGACCGTCCGCTGGGGTTTATTGTCACACGGTATGATATCCCCGCGACTTATGACCATATTTTCCGAAGCTGGATGAAAACAGTATCTAATGCCCTTGAGATACTTCGCATGAAAAATGATATACGGTATCTTATGGACTGCTGCAACCTCTCGGAATATCAGGATACACTTACAGGGTTGCCGAATCGGAAAGGCTTTTCTCACGAACTTCATATACTCATAGACAAAGACAAGATGCATCAGCCTGTGTTCTGTCTTTTGCTGCAGACTGCCATCGACCGTGACAGTCTGTCGCTGAAAAACAAGAAGTCAGAGTTAGCTGTTCATCAGGAGATATCAGCTGCTTTGCAGAGCCTGACATCTCAGTTTGTTCTTGCAAGACTTGAGGAAAACATCTATGCTGTTGCAGGACTGAATAACAAAGAAACAACTGTTGAACTTTTGCATGAGCGCATAACTTCTCTTATGCTCAACAACGAAAAGTATATCGGACTTTTCGGCATGGATTCGTTCTGCATCGCATCTGTTTGCACAGAGTATATCAGCTCTACCGAACTGCTGGAAACAGCAGAGAAAGAACTGATGACTCAGGTCAGAATTGTTGAGGAGATGCATAGCCGTCCCCATTACCGTCAGCTTATCAATGCACGAAGCAGACTGTACAGCACAAACGAAGAACCACTTTCAGCCGAAACTCTTTGCAGCCAGTACCTTATCTCGGCAGGACATTTCCGCAAGATATATAAAGAAACCTTCGGCATAGCCTATCATCAGGATATAATTCGTCAGCGCATGATGAAAATGATATGGCTGCTGATATCTACCGACTTGGATCTTTCCGCTATTGCAGAGCACTGCGGATATGATGACTACGGCTACTGTCTGCGGCTTTTCAGACAGTTCACGGGATATACCCCAAACAAGTACCGCAAACTTTAAAGCCAAGGAACGTTTTCTCCATAAAATATGTATTTTTTTCATTGAAATAGCTATCAGCATTAGTTATAATGAAATTACAAAAGTAAAACGTTTAACAATTTTAGATCGTTCATCCTGTGGTGTAAAGATGTACGGTCAGAACGTTTCACAAAGGAGGAAATAGTATGAAATTCAAGAAACTGTGTGCCTTTTTGCTGTCAGGCGCGATGCTTGCCGGCACGATGGTATCACCTGTGGGCAGTATGCTGCCGATGGCAGTCAGACCTGTGAGCATAACGGCACAGGCAGCAGCAACGATGCGTCGTCCATGTGACCCCGAGCGCCCTATGCTCATAGTTCACATCGACACATGGAATTATGCCGACCCCGCAAAGATAATCGCAACTATCCCCGAGAGTATCAGACCCTACTGCGTGTTCAATATCTCCCTCTCGATAAACTGGAGCAATACCGAACACAAGTGGCTGATGGTACAGGATGGCTACGAGTGCGCAAAATCGTGGCTGAAGACCTGTTCGGATATGGGTGTATGGTGCATGGTACAGCCTGCATCGGGCGGTCAGTGTCATTTCCCTGACTACGACAGCAATTACAACATCGTTAACTCACCCAACAAGGGCAGATATGTACAGCACGCTGACGAGGATTATGAGAACACTATATATGCCGAGTTCTTCCGTGATTATCCCAGCTTTATCGGCTTCAACTATTCCGAGCAGTTCTGGGGCTTTGCATCGCAGGATCACCCCTGCACATTCCAGCAGCGTTATCAGCATTTTGCTCACCTGCTGAAGCTCTGCAACAAGTACGGCGGTTATCTGAACATCAACTTCTGCGCAAACCGCTGGTCTGCGGGACTGAATCCCATAGCAATGCTCAAGACCAACAGCCTGTGGCGTGATGCCTGCGAGAAGTATGGTCAGAACCTGATGCTTGAAGAAAAGTATACACAGGAGAGTATGATCGAGGACGTTGAATCCCAGATACTCGGTCTGTACCTTTCGGGCTACTGCGGCTGCTTCGGCGTGCGCTACGATGATACAGGCTGGACAGACCTCGGTTCCGACGGCTCATCACTTTCCACAAAAAATCAGTACCGCCAGATAACAGGTCTGCCTATACACGCTGAGAGAATGATAATGAACGGTGCTACCGTAATTGATGGTCCCGAGCTTGTATGGAACGATGATTTCGGCGAGACATGGGGCGGTGTAAAGGACAGTGAAGGTTATTCCTGCCGTAACTGGTTCACTAAAGATCAGTATGTAAATTCCACTCTGAATTTCTTTGAAAAGATGGTGGACGGCACTTACCGCATACCCACCCGTCAGGAAGTCATCGACCGCACAAAGTATATCATCATACAGGACGTAAGCTCAGGCGGTGACAACACAAAGTACAGCACCTACCAGACGCTGTTCGAGGGTCTTTACCGTATGCCTAATGACGGCAATCTCTGGGATAACAAGAACCTCTATAAATCAACGGGACGTTACCCCACTATACCCACCACCTACGGTCTCAGAGACAGCACTGCTAAGTCATTCAAGTATCAGCTGAAACAATCTCAGCTCGGTTCCCGCTGGAGCAGTATATCTGCCAAGCAGAACGAATTCAACAGAGAATTCCCTTCAGAATACTCTGGCACCTGCTATGCGGGTCACTATAACAACACATGGGTGACTTACAACAACGATAAGCTCAACCGCAATCAGGGCGTGCTTATTGATCTGCAATACAACACCTGCTCTACTTTTGATGCTAACTTCAACGCTTACGGAAATGCGATAATCAACGAGTACAGCGATCACATTGACGTTTATGCAAACAACTTCGATAACAAGGCACAGTCAACTCTTGTTACCGATACCTTCAAGGTCAACGGCTGCAACTCCAGACCAACATATACCGCTAAAGATACAGGCCGTAACCAGACAAGCTCCCAGATAACCGAGAGCTATTCAAACGGAACATATACCCTTGTTGTGAAGCACAACGGTCCTGTTGATATACGTATCAACTGCACAGGCAATAACTCAGGCAGAAAGACCAATTACAATAAGGCATCTGTACAGCCCATAACCAAGCCCGCATTCTACACAGGCACCCGCCAGTATGAGGGCGAATTCCTCGATGTCAAGAACGTTGAGGGCAATGTTACCAACGCCTGCAACAGCGGTGTTACAGGTATTCAGGGTCAGGGCTTCCTTAAATACGGCAAGAACTACAATGCCGCTGTCAAGGATACCGTACATACCGATAAGGCAGGTGCGTTCACTCTGAAGCTGAGGTATTCCTCTCAGTCGGACATCGATCAGGTAGACCTTTACGTCAACGGCACCAAGCAGGAGACCATGCACCTTTCAAACACCTACGGCTACTCCAACTGGAAGACATATGAAAAGACGATCAACCTCAAGGCAGGAGATAACAAGATCGAGTTCAAGTCAAATTCGGCTCTTCCCTCTTCGCTGTACATCGATAACTTTACAGTAGACGGCGATTTTGGTGACGGAAGCGGAACTATCATCGTAAACGAGCCCGATCCGATCCAGGGCAGGATCATAAGAGACCTGAAAGTTGCTGACTATGAGAATGCAGACGACTGGTCGATCGTTTATGATACCACAGTGGGCTCACCATTCTACGGCGACAGAGATATCACCGTAAACAGCATTCCTTCCTACCTGAGAAATACCGAGACTATCAGAACAGCCTGCGATTCCAAGATGTTTGCAAACGACGAAGCAACATTTGCTGTTGATCAGGATTCAACTGTTTTCGTTGCAGTTGATGACCGTGTCAATCAGGGTCTTAACTGGCTGAATAGCTGGACTAAGACTTCGGATACCATGACGACCTCTAATGATGTAGTCCTCACAGTTTTCCGCAAGGACTTCTCTGCAAACAGCACTGTAACACTCGGTACGAATGGTGCCCAGGGACTTTCTGCGAACTACATAGCATTCGTTCTTCCCAGGCAGTCACAGTCTTCCGATACATATCCCAGGAATGTCAGAGCTATAACCAACTCTCAGTATCATCAGATACAGTTCGTATGGGACAAGGTACAGGGTGCTGATAAGTACGGTATAGCTGTATATCTGGCAGGCAAATGGAGAGTTCAGACATCCAATATCACAAATAACAGCTACGTAACGCCCAAGAACCTTACTCCCGGCATGACATACAAGGTAGCCGTTGCGGCAAGAGTGAACGGTAAGTGGAACACCACAGACCCCATCAGGAATGCAATTACAGTCACAGTAAGGTAATAAGCATATAATTCGTGTGACATCATGTATGCGGCTATATAATTAATCTGAAACTAAAAACTCTCCGATCGGGATAAAAACGGTCGGAGAGTATTTTTTTCATGGATAGATCCCTTTCACTTTAGCACGCTAATACAAAAGTTGACAATGTTGACAAAACGTTGAAAGGGTTTTCAACGCTTATTTTCCCCGAAGTTTCGGGGCTTTTGCCCAAACGTTGAAAACGTGACAGGGGTAAGTGTAAAAATGAAAATATATAGTCATTAATTCCATTATATGGTAAATTTACTTAAAATGGCTACCATAGAACTTGTCACCATTTTTCAATTTTCGTATACACCCCGTCATCATTTCAACGTTTAGGAGTTTTGACCCTCAAACCGCGTAAAATCGGGCTTTTAAATGTTGACAACTTGTGTCAACGTTTGTCTACGTTTGTCAACGCTTGTCATACATTATTCATAAAATATAATTGGGTTTACCTTGATAGTTATCTTTGGTCTGCCTTTTTGTCCGCTGCGCTGTTTAATTGTCCTGATATAGTTCAGGCTTTCAAGAAGCGACAACGGCTCACTAAGCTGTATGAAAACAGAGTTAATAAATACTGCGGGATCTTTACTTAACAAGTGAAGGATAATATAATATGATATAATAAACAGACCATGTCTAAAAGAGTACAGCTTTGGTAACGATTTGAGACATGGTCTGTTTTTTGCATGGTCAGCAAGTTATACAAAATATCTTCGAACACCAAAACAGATCTGTGACAGCAAACGATTTTTATGATGTTTCTACGGATATCGGATAGATAACCATAATTCATAAAATTATATTGAAATTTGCAGGTGAATATGTTATAATATATAACGGTAATTTGATCAGACGTCAATTTCGCTTTGACGGAGGTCTGTCCGTGTCAGTTAAACGACTCAAAACATGAGGTGATAATTATGAATAAAAAACGATTTTTCGGTGTCATTACCGCAGCTGCAATGATCGTATCATCAATGTCGATATCTGCAGGTGATATGGATACTTCTATCGTTGCTTCTGCAGACGAATGGTATTGTGCCGGAAGTACCTGCGACCCTCTGCACGATACTTCCCGTGATATACAGAAGGAAGGAGTTGGCAATCCCCTTGGCTTTGGGGAGAGGAATACTCCCGCAAACGCTTCAACGGCTGAGATACGAGCTATCAACCATAATATGACAGTGCAGGAGGTAAAGTACGCTCTCTATAAAGAGATAGATGAGCACTGGGAACTTATCTCCACTCGTCTTGGACAGCCTGAGCGTGAAAAGGTGTATGCTTTGTTTCTTGGACTTGGTTCCCGTGAATCCACTCTGGGTGAAGGCAAGATAGGCTCAGACCATGAAACAGCTTATGAAGACGGCTGGGGTGTTAACTCTGCCCATGCATACGGTACTCTTCAGACCGCTGTTACAGCTTTTGCAGACTGCAACCCCAAGTTCATGCCCGAGGACAACGTTCCTGAGATGTATCAGTATTCTTTCACGGAATCCAATTTCTATGATTGTATAATCTCAAATCACATGGGTATCAGAAAGATACTCCACTTTGCAGAGATCTGCATTAATGAAGAGGGAATGCACGGCTATCAGGTCATAAGGAACAGCCTGAAGGGCTTTAATACAGGCTGGTGCTACATGGCTGAGGACGATGGTGCATACAAGACCTATGCTGATGAGATCTGTTCGATGGCACAGTTTTATTATAACGAAGGGCATCTTTACGACAATGTATTTACCTGGACTTCGGCAGGCGGAAATATGGAGAAATACCGTACCGCTGACCGATGGGACTGGTGGGGTGATACCGAACCGAGCATGGCTCCCGTAACAGAGAGCAATACTCAGGATAATCCAAAGGTACTTTATGGTGATGCAAACTGCGACGGAGAAGTGGATATTTCTGATTTCGTACTTATCAAGCAGACATTGTCAGCACCTTCAAAGTATACGCTGACTGAGCAGGGAAAAATAAACGCTGATTGTTCGGGCAATGGCGATGGCATAACCGAGGCAGATGCTGTGGCTGTCAGAAAATATATTCTGAAAATGACAGATACTCTTCCTGAAGTATGATACAAATGACAGGAATTACTCTCAGCAGAGCTGAATTCCAAGGCGAATAAACTACAAGGCATTCATCGTTTGGTGAATGCCTTTTTTTAAAGTATCAGGAAAGGTCCATGCGTATGTCGGACAGCGTGATAATTAAAAAGTGAGAACTTCATAACTTTACGGTCATGATTGAATTTATACTTTATGGTATGCTGGCGGGTCATCGGATCAAAGCGAAGGGGTATACCGTTTTGAAGAGCATAGAGGCGTTCAGGTACCGATGTTCACCGTGCTTACAAGAGAAGCGGTCACTCCCGTAAGAAGTATTCAAGATCGAATGCCGTTGATACTAGGTAAAGATAGTCTGAGTGAATGGATACATCCAAACGGCGATCCATACAGGATAGCTAAAATGGCATTAACGAAAATGATTATGGAAAATACTAGACAAAAGTTCTATTAAGTAGTATAATATATAACAGAAAGAAACACACAAGTATTTTAATATGAATCAGGTGAACAGAATGAAAGCAAGGAAAATAGTGATCGCAGTAGGGATTAGCGCTATGGCGGCGTTCTTTTCGTACAAGACATATAATGAAGTCAAAAATAAAGCCGAAGCCAAGAAGCTGCATGATGCTGCGGCGGCTCAGGCACAGGAATATTTGCAGTCAAAATATGGCTTTGATGCACCAATGAGCGACGAGAGCGAGTACCCTCTGAGACAAAAGTGGCTGCTTGAAGAGAGTGTATATGAGTTTTCTTCGGAATATGACGGTAGAAAGTTTACTGTCTGGGTGAATACCTCTGATGGGGATAATATCAGATGCAAGGATTCATATCAGTTTGACGATATATGTGCGGAATTCAAGGACATGATAGAGGCGGAGTTTCCGAAATCCTATATCTCTGACCTATGGCTCGGCGATAATGACGAGTGGAAGACCGGAAACTCGCTTTACGGCGGATTCTCAGATTACTATGACGGTACTAATTTGGTTGAGATGATAAAGAAAAACGGTAAGGGAAGCATCAGCGTGTGTGTGGCTGAAAGCTCCCTTGAAGATTCGGATATCGATCAGAGATTGTCTGAGCTGAATTTCACATACAGCCTGACTGCTTTTGACACTGCGGAGCATCTTGATGAATTTCAGGAGTTCCTTGGTTCGGGTGAAAGCAACTTAAAATACGAGTATGCAGTCCCATATATTACCGAACATATCGACAATTTGAGCGGCGAAAAGAAGAAGCTCGCGATAGATCTGAAGGATTGCGGGGCGTTTAAGTATGCCTATCTTCCGGTGGAAATCAGAGGCTTTCCGGAATCGGAGGAAACGTCTCCTCCCACCAAGATGGATCTTGGACTCTTCAATATGGGCTTCGTATGGGGAGGCTCTGATTACAATTCGGCTTATGACGAGCGAGAATATATTGACACGCCCGTTTCAGATCCGTGGGGGTTCGAGACCCGCTACGGAGATGTTATGGTCTATTATCCTCTTGAAAAGCTGAAAGGTCACAATATTGATGATCTTGGATTTGCCTGGCGTTCGTATGGCGGCTTTGCAAATGACCGGAACATTGAGAAGCTCACGACCTTTGGCGATTATGCTGTGCTGCGTTTGGAGTTCGGGGATACCAGATTCATGATAGTCGATATGAGCGGCAAAGATGAATATATTCCGGGATGGATGAAAAAATAATATAGGTTGTTCAATACGTATACTAGGCAGCCGAATCGATCGATTATCAAATAGTCTCACTTAGACATAGCTGAACATGATGTTTGATGGGTCTTTTTTATAATAAGGTCTCAGAAACCGTATCGGTTACAAGGTGATTATTTATGTCTTTAGAAAAATACGTTGAGATGAATATCTGTCACCCATTCCGTGAGGGAAACGGAAGAGCAACAAAGATATGGCTCGACCACATTTTCAAGAACGAACTGAAAAAAGTCGTTGACTGGAGCTTAATAGATAAGGAGGACTATCTACTTGCTATGGAGAGAAGTCCTATTCGCTCTACAGAGATAAATATACTGCTCAAAAATGCCCTTACAGATAAAACAGAAGATCGTGAAGTATTCATGAAAGGCATTGACACCAGCTATTACTATGAGGGCTACACGGCTTTTGACATCAACGATCTGAGGTGACTATCACCGTATAACAATCTATTTAAACCGGAGGTGACACAATGGCTGTTTCAGAAGCTCATCAGAAAGCCAATATCAAATGGGGCAAAGAGAACTTAACTAATTTAGCAGTCAGACTTCGTAAAGAAAAGGCTGCTAAGTTTAAAGAACTTGCGTACAAAAACAATACAACGCCAAACGCTTTATTCAAAGAATTCGTAGATAAATATATTGAGGAAAACTCTTGACATACAGTATTAAATACTGTATAATAAACGGTAGACAGATACCACCTGTCTACCGTTTTTTATTTGCAAAAATAATTAATCGAGGTGTAAAATGAAAATACCAAATAAACTGCTGTAGCTGTCCCGTAACGAACTAATGGTAGCCTGCCGCCTTTACAGCATCGTTAACAGTCACACCAAGCTGACAACGAACGGTTATGCGGTCTGCATCAAGCAGGAAACGATAGCAGCAATCTGTGGACTGTCTGTAGCAACCGTTAAGCGTGTTTTAAAGGCTTTGTCTGAAAAGGGTATCCATTTCACCAATATCGTCAGACACGTTCTAACGGCTGTCTGGGTGCAACTCACTACGATCTGCAAGCCTTTTCTTTCCTCTCGGATTATTTTTATATGCCTAACGATGTTTTTAAGCTGGGTCTGTCACAGAAGATGTTCTATGCATATGCGCTTTTCTGCAAACTGGCTGACAGCAATAGACGGACATTCTTCCATAGCTATAATGACCTTGCCGAGATGATGAAGCTGAAGCGCAGTGAGGTCATAGAGCTTGTCGGTGCGTTAATAAAAACAAGGCTAGTTTTCCGCACAGGGAGAAGAAAGCCCATGTCCCTGACCAAATCCAACTGCAAGGCTCTTCTAAGCAGCGGCAGCACCACGGTCAGCATCGAGGAGAAGAACGGCAAGGGCAAGTACAAGATCGGTGTTACTTTCAAGCCTGATAATAAGCATGAGTTTTTCGGTATAGAGCGTATCCGGGAGAAAAAGAAAGAGGGTTGATGTTTTAGTTTAAGCGATGTCAATCCCTCGATAAAAAGTGTGTCTATAGACACAGTTCAGCAACCAAAAAGCGTCCGGCACTCACCGAAAGGCGGTGTCAGACGCTTTGTATTCTTATCTGCTTATTGGTTAAAGTATATTATCGCTCTTCGTTGTTTTTACGCTTTTGGCAAATTCAAAAAACCAACTATCTGCGCTTTCAAGCTCCTCATCGGATATGCTTTCCTTGCCGTTGCATGGTGCAACAACAAATGAAAAAATAGTATCCACAAAATTTTCATCCAAACAGTGAACTTGTATTCTTGAATAGCTTCCTCTAGTCTTATCATCAATACCATCTGCAGTGTTATCTCTGAATATAATAACTGCTCTATTACCGTCTTTTTTAACAGAATAAGTAAGTAGTTCAGGCGCTTTCTGATCTAATGGATTATTTTCTTTTACTATTTCTTCACTATATTTTCTAAGATTATCGTCTGTGTATTCTATTAGGTCAAGCTCTGCCACAATAGTATTTATAAATCTGTTTTTGTGTATTGCATATTTCTGACCATTATCCTCATATACGTAAGCAAAACAATTGAAAATGTCGCCCATATACGCTGGAAGTTCGTAGTGTATATCAAAACTGTGATCACTCCCAGGATACATATATTTATCTGGGAAACTGAAATTATCATCGGGTTTCGGAAAGTCATCCAATGAATTGATAGTATATCCCGCCGCCATAATTAAATATTCGTCATCAAAGTTGATACGCGAAACTGTTTTTGTTTTAGGATCTATACTGACCTCGTAAGAATATCCAAAACTGCTATAAGCACCATCCTTGAAATAGCTGTATGGTTGACTCATAGAAGCATCTTCACCTGTTTTTTTGGGAACAACGTAGGTATCCGTTACCATATCCCTCAAGTATACAAGTTTTTCTGCTTCTTCGATATCAGGTTCACCCCAAAGCCTGCGAATCTCTTCTATTGGCATACCTGCTTTCACACCCTTGGGAAATACCACATTTTCTGTGTTACACAATACCATAACATTACAATCCGATAAAAACTGCTTCTCTTCTTCCGTTGTTACATTGAAGTAAAAGCTTGTTTTAACACCATCAATGGTAACATTGTAAATACTTGGTTCTGCTATGATCGTTGTGGGATCTTGACCTTGGCTTATTCCAGCCAGCTGATCCTCATCCAGTTCCACACCATCCATATCAAACAGCTCCTTAGCCGTCATGGGAAGCCTTATCACCTTTTCACCCACCTGAAATACATCAGTATACATTTCCGCATTCAGTACTTCATCAGCTATCTTTGTCTCAGAATAGCTTTCATTCTCCGCGGTAGTGTCATTATTTTGATTTTCTTCATTTCCACTTTTTTCGACTTCTGTTGTATCATTAGTAATTATACTGGACTGTGTAACGATTTTACTTTCGTTATCTGAATTTCCGCAGCCTGTGATACAGCCACAGATGCATACAGCCGTTATGAGTAATAATAATGCTTTTGTTCTCATAAAAACTCCTTAAAAATATAATTTTGTAACATAAATATTATACCTGAATAAAAAAAGATAGGATTCTTCTTTATATCCCCTTTTAAAACCGCAAGATCAAGACAACTCTTCAGATTAACGTATGCTTTTTTAGTAGTACTATAAGAAGATCGTTCAGCTAAATCGTTAAGCATTATCTGTATATCATCACTGGTGAGTTTCCTCATCTTTATTCTTCCAATAGCCGGAAAAATCTGATAATAAAGGCTTTGTTCAACCCGATCATATGACGAACGTTTCAAAATTGGACGTTTGGTATTAACTAACCAATTAGTCATGTACTCTTCTACCGTATTGTTGCTCTGTTTCTCGAATAACATTAAAAATATCCTCCAAAGTATATATTCCTGTATGCAAAAGCACAAGAACTATAATACCAAAAAGAGGATAATTCGTCAATCTATAATATTCTAAATTATATACGATATATCAAATGATATATCTACGAGAAAAGAACAAACAAATTAAAATTAATTCAAAAATATTTTTCATAATGACTTGATAAATAAAAAACGATGTGCTATAATGCATACAGTGAGTGCGAACAACAAAACGCTCACCTGCGACTTAAATGAATTGGCGTTCAAATAAGCCATCAGCACAAATGCTCTCGAACAGCAATTGTGAGACTTTTACAGATGAGTTCATCAATGTCCATGTTGTATATTATAGCATTGTTTTGATAAATTTGTCAAGGAGTTTTCAGTATGCTTTTGCGGGCAAGTGCTGAGAACTCTTTTCTTTTTCCCGTAAGACTTACGGATCCTACGGCTGACTCCAGTTGAACTGAATAGCCAGATAGAGAAAGCAACCTCGACGAGACCTCAATAACTGCTGAATGATTCAGCTTCATTGAAACAGTTTGCATTTGCAAGCCTGCCTTATGGCAGCTACCTCAATGTGCGCCGTGACCACTTATTGACAGTAAGTGCAGCGAGTATAAACACTGTGGTGTGAGCTACCGGGGAGGTAATCGGGAAGTCATGGTCTGTATCGACTATGCAAAGGGCGCAGCCGACAGCAAGGTGTATTTGCTAAAAGAGTTTGTCACTCCTCAGAATACACTGATGACTAGGCGATCTAACTGATCTGCGTCAAAAGGAAAACTTTCAAGGCAATCGAAAAAATATTTCCGCTATGGAACAGCGGTTATAAATAAAACCAACAGGCTGGTATGGCATTACCGCTTGTTGGCACAAATTCACTGAGATCAATGGACTTGTGCCAGCAAGTGAATTGCATACACTGTGTCTATAGACACACTTTAGATATGAAAAACCCCGTAAGGGAATTTCTTCCCTCACGGAGATAGCAGGGGCACCAAGGATCGAACTCGGGACACGCGGTTTTGGAGACCGCTGCTCTACCAGCTGAGCTATACCCCTAGATATGAAATTGAGAGTGGACCATCAGGGACTCGAACCCCGGACCCACCGGTTATGAGCCGGTTGCTCTGACCAACTGAGCTAATGGTCCATGTACAAAAAAACGCAAACTGAAGAAGTCAGCTTGCGGTCTTGGGAAATATGACCCGTGGGAGAATCGAACTCCCGTCGCCGGCGTGAGAGGCCGGAGTCTTAACCGCTTGACCAACGGGCCTTGACGCTGGTTTTCAGCGTTATGAAGTGCACCATCGGGGACTCGAACCCAGGACCCACTGATTAAGAGTCAGTTGCTCTACCATCTGAGCTAATGGTGCATATGCCAAAACACTCCGAAGAGTGTTTTGGGAGAGCCGGCGACAACTTATTTTCCCGGGCGGTCGCCCGCCGAGTATTTTCAGCGAAGATGAGCTTAACTTCTGTGTTCGGCATGGGAACAGGTGTGACCTCATCTCAATGATCACCGACTATTAATTGAGGACAATAACCTCAAAATTGAATAATGAAGGGTAATTTAAGGATTAACATAATTTAGGATAAGCCCTCGACCAATTAGTACACGCTAGCTTAATGCATCACTGCACTTACACTTTGTGCCTATCAACCTTGTAGTCTTCAAGGGGTCTTACTCATAAAGATGGGATATCTTATCTTAAGGGCGGCTTCACGCTTAGATGCCTTCAGCGTTTATCCGTTCCGCACATAGCTGCCCAGCTGTGCCACTGGCGTGACAACTGGTGCACCAGAGGTGCGTCCATCCCGGTCCTCTCGTACTAGGGACAGCTCCTTGCAAATATCCTACGCCCACGACAGATAGGGACCGAACTGTCTCACGACGTTCTGAACCCAGCTCGCGTACCGCTTTAATTGGCGAACAGCCAAACCCTTGGGACCGAATTCAGCCCCAGGATGCGATGAGCCGACATCGAGGTGCCAAACCTCCCCGTCGATGTGGACTCTTGGGGGAGATCAGCCTGTTATCCCCAGGGTAGCTTTTATCCGTTGAGCGACGGCATTTCCATTCACATACCGCCGGATCACTAACTCCAACTTTCGTTACTGCTCGAACCGTCATTCTCGCAGTTAGGCTCGCTTTTGCGTTTACACTCTGACGCATGGTTTCCATCCATGCAGAGCGAACCTTTGAGCGCCTCCGTTACTCTTTAGGAGGCGACCGCCCCAGTCAAACTGCCCACCTAACAATGTCCCCCGACTTGATTCAAAGCCGCAGGTTAGAACTCCAGCACTTCAAGAGTGGTATCCCAACAGTGACTCCACATCAGCTGACGCCAATGCTTCCCAGTCTCCCACCTATCCTGTACATGAAATACCGAAATCCAATATTAGGCTACAGTAAAGCTCCATGGGGTCTTTCCGTCTAGTCGCGGGTAACCGGCATCTTCACCGGTACTACAATTTCGCCGGGCGGGTTGTTGAGACAGTGCCCAGATCGTTACACCATTCGTGCGGGTCAGAACTTACCTGACAAGGAATTTCGCTACCTTAGGACCGTTATAGTTACGGCCGCCGTTTACCGGGGCTTCAATTCGATGCTCTCACATCTCCTCTTAACCTTCCGGCACCGGGCAGGTGTCAGCCCCTATACGTCATCTTTCGATTTAGCAGAGACCTGTGTTTTTGCTAAACAGTCGCCTGGGCCTATTCTCTGCGGCTTGATCACTCAAGCACCCCTTATCCCTAAGTTACGGGGTCAACTTGCCGAGTTCCTTAACAACCCTTCTCCCGTTGGCCTTAGAATCTTCTTCCTATCTACCTGTGTCGGTTTGCGGTACGGGCACCTAAGATATACATATAGCTTTTCTTGTCTCCGTCCATGATGACTTCTCTACTTATTTTCGATCCCTTACGACCGGGTCAACCATCGCCCGGCAACATCACTTTCGAAGCGTCCCTATACTTAAATCTTTCGGTGGCTACGGAATTTCAACCGTATGTGCATCGGCTACGCCTTTCGGCCTGACCTTAGCCCCCGGCTTACCCTGAGCGGACGAACCTTCCTCAGGAAACCTTAGATTTTCGGCCATTATGATTCTCACATAATTCTCGCTACTCATTCCGGCATTCTCACTCGAATAAAGTCCACCAGCGCTTCCGCTCTGACTTCACCCCTTATTCGACGCTCTCCTACCACTGTCATTACTGACAATCCCAAGCTTCGGTGTACATTTTAGCCCCGTTGAATTTTCGGCGCAGGGTCACTCGACCAGTGAGCTATTACGCACTCTTTTAATGAGTGGCTGCTTCTAAGCCAACATCCTGGTTGTTTATGCAACCCCACATCCTTTTCCACTTAAATGTACTTTGGGACCTTAGCTGTGGGTCTGGGCTGTTTCCCTTTTGACTGTGAGACTTATCTCACACAGTCTGACTCCCATGAATCGATTATCCGGCATTCTTAGTTTGATAAGGTTCAGTAATCTTTCGACCCCTAGCCCATTCAGTGCTTTACCTCCGGTAATCTGTCATGAGGCTAGCCCTAAAGCTATTTCGGAGAGAACCAGCTATATCCGAGTTCGATTGGAATTTCACCGCTAACCACACCTCATCCCCGGCCTTTTCAACGGACGTGGGTTCGGCCCTCCATGGAGTTTTACCTCCACTTCAGCCTGGACATGGTTAGGTCACTCGGTTTCGGGTCTATTGCATACGACTTATTCGCCCTATTCAGACTCGCTCTCGCTTCGGCTCCGTGCCTTAAGCACTTAACCTTGCCGCATACAATAACTCGCCGGACCATTCTACAAAAGGTACCCGATCACCCATTGACGGGCTCTCGGTGCTTGTAAGCATAGGGTTTCAGGTTCTTTTTCACTCCCCTCCCGGGGTTCTTTTCACCGTTCCTTCACAGTACTATTCGCTATCGGTCATTAGGTAGTATTTAGGCTTGGAGGATGGTCCCCCCATCTTCCCACGGGGTTTCACGTGTCCCGCGGTACTCCGGATACAGCTCGCTGCTCTGACTTTTCGCTTACGTGACTCTCACACTCTTTGGTTCGTTTTCCCACACGATTCAACTAAATCATTACAATGCTAAATGCTGTCCAAAACCCCAAAGGTATTGCTACCTCTGGTTTAGCCTCTTCCGCTTTCGCTCGCCACTACTCACAGAATCTCGGTTGATTTCTCTTCCTCGCCCTACTTAGATGTTTCAGTTCAGGCGGTTCCCCCCATACAGCTATTTTATTCACTGTACAGTGCATGAGCATACTCATGCGGATTGCTCCATTCGGAAATCTGCGGATCACTAGATACTTGCTCTTCCCCGCAGCTTATCGCAGCTTATCACGTCCTTCATCGGCTCCTAATGCCAAGGCATTCTCCCTACGCTCTTATTAGCTTAACCTTAGAATTATGTTATCCTTAATGTTATGCTGATTGTAGTTTTCCCGACTAATTTCTTTTAGTCGTTTTCCTCATTTGCATTACTTTTAATATTGCTTCATTATTCAATTTTCAAGTTACTGTCAGAGGACTTTCGTCCTCAGTGGGCACAAGTGGACTCGAACCACCGACCTCACGCTTATCAGGCGTGCGCTCTAACCACCTGAGCTATGCGCCCAAACGAGTTATGTTCTTGCCTGTAGCTTGTCAGCTTTTCTCTCTGTCCTCGTCCCATGGTGGAGATGAGGAGGATCGAACTCCTGACCCCCTGCTTGCAAAGCAGGTGCTCTCCCAGCTGAGCTACACCCCCGTTTAAGGGACTCTTATGCTCTTTTAAAGATGCTTTAGACATCTTCAAAATTGAACAACCGACTGTTTCCACCACTTGCTGACCGGAGATTTGTTTATGAGAATTTTACTTCTCGCTTCTCCATAGAAAGGAGGTGATCCAGCCGCACCTTCCGATACGGCTACCTTGTTACGACTTCACCCCAGTCATCAATCCCACCTTCGACTGCTTCCTCCTTGCGGTTAGAACACAGGCTTCGGGTGTTACCGACTCCCATGGCGTGACGGGCGGTGTGTACAAGGCCCGGGAACGTATTCACCGCGGCATGCTGATCCGCGATTACTAGCAATTCCGACTTCATGTAGGCGGGTTGCAGCCTACAATCCGAACTAAGACTGCTTTTAGGGTTTTGCTCCACATCACTGTTTTGCTTCCCTCTGTTAACAGCCATTGTAGTACGTGTGTAGCCCAGGTCATAAGGGGCATGATGATTTGACGTCATCCCCACCTTCCTCCGTTTTGTCAACGGCAGTCCTGCTAGAGTGCTCTTGCGTAGCAACTAACAGTAAGGGTTGCGCTCGTTGCGGGACTTAACCCAACATCTCACGACACGAGCTGACGACAACCATGCACCACCTGTCTATACGTCCCCGAAGGGATTTCACATATCTCTATGCTATGCGTACGATGTCAAGACCTGGTAAGGTTCTTCGCGTTGCTTCGAATTAAACCACATACTCCACTGCTTGTGCGGGCCCCCGTCAATTCCTTTGAGTTTCAGCCTTGCGGCCGTACTCCCCAGGTGGATTACTTATTGTGTTAACTGCGGCACGGAAGGGGTCAGTCCCCCCACACCTAGTAATCATCGTTTACGGCGTGGACTACCAGGGTATCTAATCCTGTTTGCTCCCCACGCTTTCGAGCCTCAGCGTCAGTTAAAGCCCAGTAAGCCGCCTTCGCCACTGATGTTCCTCCTAATATCTACGCATTTCACCGCTACACTAGGAATTCCGCTTACCTCTACTTCACTCAAGAACTACAGTTTCAAGTGCAGTTCAGGGGTTAAGCCCCTAAATTTCACACCTGACTTGCAATCCCGCCTACGCTCCCTTTACACCCAGTAATTCCGGACAACGCTCGCTCCCTACGTATTACCGCGGCTGCTGGCACGTAGTTAGCCGGAGCTTCCTCCTTGGGTACCGTCATTATCGTCCCCAAAGACAGAGGTTTACAATCCTAAAACCTTCTTCCCTCACGCGGCATCGCTGCATCAGGCTTTCGCCCATTGTGCAATATTCCCCACTGCTGCCTCCCGTAGGAGTCTGGGCCGTGTCTCAGTCCCAATGTGGCCGTTCAACCTCTCAGTCCGGCTACTGATCGTCGGCTTGGTGGGCCGTTACCTCACCAACTACCTAATCAGACGCGAGCTCATCTTCCGGCAATAAATCTTTGATAGATAGGTCATGCGGCTTATCTATGTTATGGGGTATTAACAATCGTTTCCAATTGGTATCCCCCACCGAAAGGCAGATTGCTCACGTGTTACTCACCCGTCCGCCACTAGCTAGAGAGTGCAAGCACTCTTTCGCTCGTTCGACTTGCATGTGTTAAGCGTGCCGCCAGCGTTCGTCCTGAGCCAGGATCAAACTCTTAATTAAGTTGTATCCTAATACTCTCTTCAGAGTAATTATGATCTCAGTTTCGTTTCACTGAACGTTTGTACATTTCATTAGTCTTGTACTTGACTCCGATGAATTTCTTCATCGGTCATACTTTGTTACTCAAAGTATTTTCAAGGGTTTTCGTATTCTTGGTTGTTCAATTTTCAAGATGCCTTTCGTTGTCTGTCTTTGTCAGACAACTCATTTATTATACCACACTTTTCTTCGTTTGTCAACCCCTTTTCAGAAGTTTTTTGAAGATTTTTTTGAACTCTTTTCAGAGTTCTTTGTGCGTTATAAGCTGTTTTATTATACCACATTTTCCTTCGTTTGTCAAGCCCTTTTCAGAACTTTTTTGAAGTTTTATTTCCGAGCTCAGTTCTTTTTTATTGAACTTCTCTCTTGTGCGGTACTTTTTATTATATCACTTTTTCGCTCTTTTGTCAAGTGCTTTTCGTGATAATTTTTTGCTGCTTCTGAGTTTCGCTCTTCTGAACTAGTTCCGCGCTCGTTCTCTTATCCCTAAGTTTCCCGCGCTTTATTCGTTCTTTCGTGCTCTCTCGTTGACAACTTAATTATTATAGCACCTTTTGGCGCGTTTGTCAAGTAAAAGAGTTCCACTATTATCCTGGTAATTGTATGCATAATTACCATATGTATAAATCTGATATTTAAGTTAATAATAAGCTTATAATTTATCAATCGGAGGTTCATCATGAAGTCTGATGCAAAATATATTTGTCGGTCTTTAGCAGTCATTCTTTCTCTTTTGCTTCTTTCTGCCCTTATCGGCAAGATCGTTCCACATGAAAAGGAAACAGTCTCTTCCCTTGGGTCATACGGCAATGAAGTTCGTGCCATTCAGCAAAAGCTAAAGGAACGAGGTCTGTTCAACACTAATGTCACAGGTTATTATGGTGAGATAACCAGAAACGCCGTCCTTGCTTTTCAAAGACAGCAAGGCATATCTCAGACAGGTACCGCAGGTCCAATCACGCTTAAAGCTTTAGGTATCTCCATTGGTGCTGCGCCTGCCGCTACCGAGGCTAATATCAATCTGCTGGCACGAATCATCTCTGCCGAAGCCCGCGGTGAGCCCTATGCAGGACAGGTGGCTGTTGGTGCTGTTATACTCAACCGTATAGAACACCCCTCTTTTCCCGATACCCTCTCAGGTGTGATATATCAGGACGGTGCTTTTACAGCCATAGTTGACGGTCAGTTCAATCAGCCCGTTTCAGCCTCTGCCTATAACGCCGCCCGCGATGCCCTGAACGGCTGGGACCCTACAGGCGGTTGTATATACTACTACAACCCTAACAAGACCTCTAATAAGTTTATGTGGTCAAGGAAGGTCGTAACCGTGATAGGCGCACACCGATTCTGTATATAGCAATGGAGTCAACTATTATATAATAGAAAGCGGCGCTTCCCGAATCAGAGGAAACGCCGTCTGTTATTATACGTTGAATTTGAAGAGAACGATATCGCCGTCCTGCATTACGTACTCCTTGCCCTCCTGTCTAGCAAGTCCTTTTTCACGAACTGCCGACATAGAACCGTACTGCATCAGGTCGTCGAAGCTCACTACCTCGGCACGGATAAATCCGCGCTCGAAATCGGAGTGTATCTTACCTGCAGCCTGAGGTGCCTTTGTACCCTTGGTGATAGTCCAAGCCCTTACCTCGGGTTCACCTGCTGTAAGGAATGAGATAAGACCCAGCAGTGCATAGCCCTCCTTTATTATACGGTCGAGACCGGAAGTCTCAAGACCGAGGTCTGATAAGAACATAGCCTTGTCCTCAGCGTCCATATCGGAAATCTCAGACTCAATCTGTGCGCATATAGGCAGAACTGCCGATTTCTCGGCTGCTGCTATCTCGCATACCTTTTTGTAGTTCGCATTGGTGTCGATGTTGTTCCTGAAATCGTCCTCGCAGAGATTTGCAGCGTAGATTACAGGTTTCAGCGAAAGCAGAGGTGTCTCTTTCAGAAGATCCAGCTCGTCCTCGGTCATCTCAAAGCTTCTTGCAGAACGTCCCTCTTCCAGATGAGCTTTCAGTCTTTCAAGGAATTCTACTACTGCCCCAAGACTCTTATCGCCCTTCATAGCTTTCTTGGTGCGGTCGATACGTCTGTCGATAAGCTCGATATCCGAGAATATCAGTTCCAGATCGATGGTTTCTATATCCCTTGCAGGGTCGATAGAACCGTCAACGTGGATTATATTATCGTCCTCAAAGCACCTGACAACGTGAACTATCGCATCTACCTCACGTATATTTGCAAGGAACTTGTTTCCGAGACCCTCGCCCTTTGATGCACCCTTTACCAGACCTGCGATATCAACAAATTCCAGTGTGGCAGGTGTGAACTTTACAGGGTGATACATCTCAGCCAGCGCATCAAGGCGCTTATCGGGCACAGATACTATGCCCACGTTCGGTTCGATGGTGCAGAACGGATAGTTAGCAGACTCTGCCCCTGCGTTTGTAAGTGCGTTAAAAAGTGTAGATTTACCGACATTCGGTAATCCGACCATACCTAGCTTCATACTTGATTAACTCTCCCTTTGAATGATTTATCAGTCAGCGCAGAAATTTCCGCAGCATTCCTCTTCTTCTTCGTTATTTTCTTCCTGCTTGTTCCTACAGCAAGGATCTGTTATCTTGCTGCTGTCGATGCAGTTGTTGCCGTTATTGCAGCCTATCTTAATGCCCTTTTTGATGGGGGCAAAGGTGAATCCTATGATAACACCAAACAGGAAAAGTGCCAGACCTTTCCAGAAATAACCCACAGATGGTGTCATTACCTCATTATCGATGATCTCTCTTACTGTCTCTCTGATCTTGTCTTTCATTGTTTGTACCTCCTGTAAAAATATTTATATAACGGGTTTGCGCCCGCTGTTTACAGCATTTTTGTTATCACATTATCTTTTATGGCGCAAGCGGTGTGAGTCCGTTCCAGATAAACATATAGAATCCTGCGTAGACTACCATAACCATCGCTGCCGAAGAAATTATGATATGTCTGTGCTTTTCACCGAACTTTTTCCTGCCGATATGGAAATACAGTGCCAGTGGGATGTAGGATAAGAGAAGTACAGCTACCAGCAGGATCAGGTTTTCCTCGTTGTTTAGGTCAGCGATCTTCTCTCCTATACATACTGAGGCTGTCGGTATACCCGCCGCCATCGCCAAAAGAATAATATAATAAATTATCAGGCCCATAATATCTGCCCTCCGTTCTTGTATATACCACACATTCATGCTTTACCTGCGGACGTTTCGTTTCATCGTACTGCACGCAGAAGGTTCCGCCATTTTTTAGTATTTTATTCCACCGATTTCAGTGAGCCTATCATATCAACTCTTTTCAGGCTGAAATGCAATGCACCGTTGACTGCCAAAGTAAATCCCGCAGTTATGAGTGCGCCGTACAGCATAGCCGAAAATGAAAGTGTGTGATCGAACATCAGTATATCCACCTCAGCTGTGACAGTTACGAAATAATGCAGTACACGCCCCACGGGAAATCCCGCAAGTATGCCAACTGCCGCCGAGATAAGATTCTCGCGGAGGATATAGTCATCTGTCTCACTGTCATAGAATCCCAGCACCTTAACGGTGGCGATCTCGCGCAAACGCTCGGTTATATTTATGCTTGCAAGATCGTAAAGCACCACCGCCGCCAGAAGTCCCGCACTGAATATCAGCACGCCTACAACGGTATTCAGGCTGTCAATGGAATTGAGGAAACCTCGCGACTGATCGTTCTTATATGTCAAACCGTAGAAACAGCTGCTTTTAAGAAACTCATTGCGGAAAGCATCGGTATCCGTTCCGCTTTTAAGATCGATAAAACTTATATTGTATACAGGTTCAGTGCCGAAGCTTTTTTCGTAGTCATGGGGTGTAACAAAAACATAGTGGAACGCATAGTTTCTGCATACATCAGCAACTGTGAACTCGGCTATTTTGCCGTCAGTTTCAGTAACAGTGAAAACACTGCCCTTTTTGAGATGAAGATTTTCGGCAAGCTTCTGTGTTATAACAACACTTCCGTCCTGCAAAACAAGCTTTTCACCCTTATCTTTATCCCTGAGAAGTACGAATTCTTCAAGCCTTTCACTCTCACTCGGCACACAGATGTTCACCATGCACTTCTGTCCGTCAGCTTCAAGATCAACTTCGTTCAGCAGTGCCTGCATATGCCCGCCAATACGTTCTTCGCCCTGCATCTCGTTTTCAAGTTCGTCATAGGTGTACCTGTTGTTCATCACAGCTATTCCGTCATACACGAATACCTCGCCGAACTGCCTGTCCACTACCGAACTTATGGAATTTTTCAGCCCGAAGCCCGTTATGATAAGGGCAGTACAGCCTGTCACGCCCGCAAGGGTCATGAAGAAGCGCCGCTTTGAACGCAGCATATTCCTTGTGGTGACTTTGCCCATGAAGCTGAATCTGTCCCATACTGCCTGCCAGTTTTCAAGCAGGACTCTTTTACCCGCTTTGGGCGGTTTCGGGCGCATAAGGCTTCCTGGAACTTCTTTAAGGTCTCTCATGCAGGTGTAGACCGTCACGCCGCATATGCAGACAGCTGATACCGCCGTGCAGGCGGCGATATAGCCCCATCTCAGCGGTGTTTGTATATCGGGGATATTATACAGCATTTTGTAGCCGTTGTATATCACCCGCGGGAATATCTTCAGTCCCGCCGCCGAACCGATAAAAGCACCCAGAACAGCCGCAGTTCCCGAATAAACCAGATATTTTGAAAGTATCTTCCCTCTCGGATAGCCCAGCGCCTTATATACGCCTATAAGACCTCGCTGTTCGTCCATCAGTCTTGACATAGTAGCCAGACACACAAGACCTGCCACCAGCATGAAGAACACAGGGAATACCTTTGCGATAGAATCTATCTTTTTACTGTCGCCCTCAAAGGAGGAATAATCGGAACTTGCGTCAAACCTGTTGTAGCAGTACACCTTTGGATCGTCTGTATCGTCCAGTTCTTTCTGTGCCGCTTCGATCTCTCGGCGGGCATCATCAAGCTGTGACTGATACTTTTCATGGGCAGAACCGTCAGTATCATCAGCCAGTTCCTTAGCTATGCCAAGTGCCTTTTCAGCCTGTAACATGGCGGATTTTTCCAGATAAGCACGTTTGCCCTGATCTGCCTGTTCCTCATATATGCGTCTGGTCTCCGCTGCTTTTTCCTCCCATTCGGGCATATGTTCAAGCAGTTCTTCCCTGTCCATATCCAGCACGCCGTTCAGAGTATCTGCGGTCTTTGTGGCTGAAGCGATCCTGTCTTTCGCCTGTGTATAAAGGTCACCGAACCTCTCGTTGACGCTTTTCTCGAATGCAGCCTTTGCAGCCGCACCTTTTTCATCTACGCTTTTGCGGTACTCTTCGGAAAAAGGGTCGGTCTCGTCAAGCCCCTCAAGGTCAACGAACATCTCAGTATAATAATTGGTATAGAATTCTTCCTCACGGAGGAATACATTGCTGACTATCGTACCGTCACCCTCGGTAGTATGGTCGCGTTCATAGCCGATATACTGGGGCGATGTAACTATGCCTACTATCTCAAAGGTATCGTTCTGCAGGGTATCCGTCAGCTTTTTGGTATCGTCGGGGTCGGAGAAAGTCAGCTTTTCGCCTATCCTGAAAGTATCGGGCGAAGATATCTTTACCTCCACCGCACATTCGCCGCCATTTTCGGGCAAACGACCCTCAACAACGTGAAGCTTGTTCATGAGGTTAGGACTACTGTCGTCAAGGCTGCTGTTGAAGGATATACATTTCAGCACGATGTTCTTGTTCTCGTGCAGATAGAAAACTTCCTTTGAATAGGCAGCGTGCGCCCCGCGGACATTATCTGCCATCTTAACAGCTTCAACGTCGGACGATCTTACACCTATGGTTGAGACAAGTTTTAAGTCCATTAAACGGTACTCATCAAAATAAGCAGACGCCGAATTCACCATATCGGGCATGGTCGCCTTGACCCCCGAAAAGAACCCGCACCCGAGGGCGGCTATCAGCAGGACTGACAGGAACCGCCCTTTTGAGCGCAGTACTTCACGTACAGTATCTTTAAAAAGTGCCGTCGTCATGATCGGTCTTACCTTTCAGTTCTTATCAGCGGTCAACCAGACCGACCTTATGATACACCTTTGATACTACTCTTCTTGTTATCAGCTGAGCCTTCTGTGCGCCGTCAGTGTAGCACTCCTTCAGGTATGCCTTGTCAGCCATCAGCTTGTCGAACTTTGTGCGGACAGGTTCAAGGTGGTCAGCAACAGCTTCGCCGACAGCCAGCTTGAAATCGCCGTAGCCCTTGCCTGCGAATTCCTTTTCGATCTCCTCGAAGGTATTTCCTGTAACTACGCTGTATATGGTCATCAGGTTGTTGATGCCGTCCTTGCCCTCAGCAAATCTTACCTCGGTCTCGGAATCGGTAACAGCCCTCTTGAACTTTCTTATTATAGTATCCTTGTCGTCGAGTATGAATATGCAGGCATTGGGGTTCTCATCGGACTTGGACATCTTCTTTGTAGGCTCCTGCAGGCTCATTACCTTTGCGCCCATCTTTGGTATATAAGGATCGGGCAGATTAAAGAACTCGCCGTAGCGCTGGTTGAATCTCTGTGCGATATTTCTTGCAAGCTCCAGATGCTGTTTCTGGTCTGCACCTATTGGCACGAGATCGGCATTGTAAGCCAGGATATCAGCCGCCATCAGCACAGGATAAGTGAACAGACCCGCATTGATATTGTCAGCGTGCTTTGCGCTCTTATCCTTGAACTGTGTCATTCTGGAAAGCTCGCCGAACTGTGTTGAACATCCCAGTATCCAGCTGAGTTCGGGGTGATTGCAGTTATGGCTCTGGAAGAACAGTACGCTCTTCTCGGGATCCATACCGCAGGCGATAAGCAGTGCATACGCCTGAAGAGAATTCTTTCTCAGTGCGGAGGGCTCCTGTGTAACTGTAAGGGAGTGAAGGTCTGCAACTGCATATACGCAGTTAAACTCCTCCTGCAGAGGACCCCAGTTCTTTACAGCACCAAGATAGTTGCCCAGGGTGAAAGTACCCGTAGGCTGTATCATGCTAAGTATCAGTTTCTTGTCTTTGGAAAAATTCAATTCGCTCATAATGATCTCCTGTTTCATGAATCTATGATTTTACCGGATATCCCGGCAATAATATTTCGTTATTCTGCTTTGCTTTCGGTGACAGCTGTGCCGTCATGGGGCACGAACATTGCATCATAGGCGGCAGTATCCTCGTTATCAGCGGGAAAGATCTTCAGATAAACCGCATCTGTGTCAAGTGCGTAAAGATCATCTATCATGATATCGCCGTCAAATTCTTCGTTCAGTATACATTCATCGTTTTTTATACTGATATGACCCAGCTTTTTGTCATTGCCGTCATACGCCTTTGCAGGTGCATCTTCGGTAATGTCCTCATAGCTGTTATCCGTAAAATAATAAACGCTCGGCTTGCAGTTGATATCGTTTGAAGCCAGCATATTTGACAGCCGCCTGTAATCTTCAAGAGGTGCATCGCTGTCATCGGTGTATACCTCTACAAGTCCAAGTGCGCCCGAAAGCAGGAAGTCCTCATAGGACGTATCAGCGGGCAAAGTCCTGTCAGCCATTTCATTCTTTTCGTTCAGCAAAAGCATGACCTTCGGCTTATCGCCTGTATAAACGGTCTTTGCCGCAAGCTGAATATCCGACAGTGCCTGATGCTCAAATTTTTTCGGTACCAGGTCATCAAAGAATTTATCTCCGTCACTGCTGCATACCCTTATCTTCAAATCGGGCAGCTTCTCGCAGGTCAGAAGTACATCGACGTATTCATCCTTATTATCGGATGCGCCATCTGTTATCGCCTTTGTGCTGTCCTCATCGTAAGTGAACTCAACACCGTACTTATTGCGCATATATCTCATTGCTTCATTGATATGCACCTTGCTGTTGAAGCTGTCACTTTTAGCACACGAACTTACCGCTGCAGCAGTAAATGCCGCCGCAGATACTGCCAGCGTATACTTAATCATCCTGAATATATTCATTTTCATTCTCCCTGTCAACTTCTGCATCTGCCGGTATATCCTCTTCATCAAGACTGATATCGGCCTTCGCCTGTGCAAGTATATCCTCAGCCGTCCTCGGGTGATGTTCCTCAGCGATGATATCTTCCGCCGCTTTCATCAGTGCAGCCTTCTTCTCATCAGCTTCGGCATCAGTTTCCTCGGTGACTTCCGTATCACCCATATCCTTTGTCTGAAAATAGTAAACTATCCCCGCCATAAGGAACATGAGTGGTGCCGTAAAGCTTATCGCCCTGCCTGCGCCCTGCCAGAACATGGTACCGGCAAGCATCATTATCAGCACTATGGTGATATCCAGCGTTACCATGCAGAAAAAAGTTCTGAGTGCGCTGACGGCGGGCTTTTTGTCCCGAAGTTCACCTTTATCGAAAAGGTCGATATCGCCTGCTTTTACTACCAGCACACCGCACATCACAGCGACTATGACTGCCAGTGCCAGATTCATTATAACAGCACTGTGCCTTACGGTGCCGCGGTCAAACATCAGCAGGAATACATCTCCGCCTGCGCAGAATATGAGCCCCGCACCGTTCAGCAGGGTCAGCCCCAGCTGAACAGGGGTCAGCTGCAGCTTAGGATCATTCACCGAACATTTCCTTTGAAAGCTTGCCAAGCATCTCGCAGCCTGCAACAAGCTGTTCATCGGTGGGTGTCGAGAAATTAAGTCTGAATGAAGTTGTGTGGTCGCTCTCGGATATCATGAATGCATTGCCGGGAACAACTGCAACCTTGAACTCCTTGACTGCTCTTGTGCAGAAAGCAGACATATCGCAGTCATCGGGGAGAGTACACCATACGAAAAGTCCGCCCTCGGGTCTGGTGAAGCTGATCTTTGAAGAGAAGTTCTTCTCGATCTGCTCGATCATCAGCTGGCACTTATGACGGTAGATAGCTCTCAGCTTTTCAAGATGCGCATTCATATCGCACTGTGTCATGAACTTGTAAGCAAGTACCTGTGCCCAGATATTGGTGTGAACATCGTCGACCTGCTTGCAGATGACCATCTTGTTGATGATCTCCTTTGGAGCGCTGATATAGCCAACTCTGATTCCGGGGGCAAGTATCTTTGAGAATGTTCTGGAATAAGCAACTATGCCATCCTTGTCCATGCTCTTGATGGAAGGAACGTTCTCGCCTGTGAATCTCAGATCGCCGTAGGGGTTGTCCTCCAGGATGATCGCGCCGTACTTCTTTGCAAGCTCGTAAGCGCCCTTTCTCTTTTCAAGAGAAGTGGTAAGACCTGTGGGGTTCTGGAAATTGCATATCAGGTATATAAGCTTTACCTTGCCTGTCTTGAGAACTTCTTCCAGTTCATCAAGGTCTATGCCGTCTTCTTTCAGTGTGATGCCTCTCAGGTCAACGTTATAGGACTTGAAGGCATTCAGGGAACCGATGAAGCTGGGTGCCTCACAGCAAAGGATATCGCCCGGGTCGCAGAGAACTTTTGCCATCATAGCATTAGCCTGCTGTGCGCCGCTGACGATTATCAGTTCATCTCTGTCGGGATCGAACTCGCCCTTTTTCTCCAGTTCCTTTTTCAGCAGGTCACGGAGAGGAGTATAACCCTCGGATATGCTGTACTGAAGTGCAAGGATGGGGTCTTCTTCAAATATCTCTTTGGATATGCGTGTGATCTCATCTACAGGAAAAGCTTCGGGTGCAGGATTGCCTGCCGCCAGCGAGATAACGCCGGGCTGGGAAGTGAACTTCAGTATCTCTCTGATAGCGGAAGCCTTAATGTGTGAAACTTTTTCGGAAAATCTGTAATCCATGATAGTGAACCTCTTTCATAAAAAATAATTATACCTATATATTATAACATACTTCTTCGCTACTTTCAAGCTTTGAAGAACCAAAATATCCAAGTTTTTTATATTAAATAGTCTTGTTTGATTATAAGTTTATAACAATTAAATAAAGTTTATAAATAAAACACATAAATATTAAACAAAATCAGCTCCGAGCCTATTGCATTTATTAATAAGTTGTGCTATAATAATTTATAGTAAAAGAGTTGGTAAAACATCATAAATATTAATTTATTTTATAGATGTTCTAACAAATTGGGGCTGCCGTTTCCTCCTTGCGGCTGATAATTAAACTACCTGATTCATTCAAATTACCACGAAACTTCGGCGCGGTTAAGTTTATCTTGACAGCGCCGTTGTTTTGTGTATTATCATAGCAGAAAAATACCGAAAAACCGTCCTCGGTGAGCTGAGGACGGTTTTGTTTTACTGTACAGTTTTTGTCACAGTTACCTGCGAACCTGTTCCAAGCAGATCGTCGATGATGACCTGACCGACTTTAACAGGAAGATGTATTTCCGCCGCTTTGATGGCAGCTGTACATTCTGATATTTTATCCTTCGGGACAGGCTGTGCCGTCTTCACGGGGACAGGTCTGCCCTCGGCTGAGATAACAGTAGTAGTGATGGTACGGGTCGGGTTGGATATCTCGCTTTCGGCATATATCTCGCCGCGTTTACAGGTGTTTCCGCTAACAGAAATGACCTTTCCGTTTTCGACCTCAACAGTCATTTCACAGCCCATGGGGCAGTTTATACATATAAGATCTCTCGTCATGGCTCACACCTCCTCGATCTCAGCTGTGATATCGCAGTTCACACCTGCAAGCTTATCTTTCTTAATGATGATATCCAGCATCTCACTTGGCACAAGTATCCTGTTTTTACGGCGGACAAGTTCTTCTTCGCCCGCTTTTATCACAACGGAACAGTCCTTGAAAACACCCGTTACCCTGAACCTGATATGAACATCACCAAGCAAGTCAGATGTGTGTATTTCAGCGGGAACTGTGTATCTTACGCCGTTCTTTGGCACTACTTTTATAGCGGCAGTATCGTCCGGCGTGCAGCCGCGCTTAACGAAAGCAGCCGCACTCTCGCCTGCCCTTGCTGATTCTTCCGATACAAAATCCACAAGGTCGTGTACGTGCAGAACATTTCCGCAGGCGAATACGCCGTCTATATCGGTTTCAAGACCCTCATCGACAACAGGACCGTTGGTTCGTGGGTCAAGCGTTATTCCGCAATTTTTGGAAAGCTCATTCTCGGGAATAAGCCCGCAGCTTAGAAGCAGAGTATCACAGGGATAGAACTGTTCTGTACCTGCAATAGGTGTGTTCGTGCTGTCTACTTCGGCTATGACCACGCCCTCAAGCTTTTCTTTTCCCTTTATGTCAACGACAGTATGGCTGAGAAGAAGCGGTATCCCGAAATCATCGAGGCACTGTACGATATTTCTTTTCAGACCGCTCGAATATGGCATAAGCTCCGCAACAGCGGCAACATGAGCACCCTCAAGTGTCATTCTTCTTGCCATGATAAGACCGATGTCTCCCGAACCCAGGATAACAACTTCCTTACCCGGAACATAGCCCTCACAGTTGACCAGTTTTTGCGCTGTACCTGCGGTATACACGCCCTGCGGTCTGAAGCCCGGGATGTTAAGCGCACCGCGAGGTCTTTCACGACAGCCCATTGCAAGAATGACAGCTTTAGCGCGTATTTCCTCAACACCGCGTTTTCTGCTGAGGATAGTGACCACCCTGTCCTTTGAGATATCTAGAACCATAGTATCGGTCTCGTAGGGAATGTTCATATCACGGACTTTATCGGCGTACCTTTCGGCGTACTCGGGGCCTGTAAGTTCCTCTTTGAAAGTGCGCAGACCGAAACCGTTGTGAATGCACTGATTGAGGATACCTCCAAGTTCGCTGTCACGTTCAAATATAACAATATTCTCTATCCCCTGTTCTCTTGCAGATATAGCCGCCGCCATTCCTGCAGGACCTCCGCCTACTATTACGATATCAAAATCACGCATTCTCGCTCACCTCCTGACTGCCGTTCTTTCTTATATCTCCGATATTGCAGCCCAGTTTTTCGGACAGCATCAGTATAGTCTTCGGCGAACAGAATCCCGCCTGACATCGTCCCATTCCTGCCCGTGTGCGCCGCTTGACGCCATCGAGAGTAGTCGCACCGAGAGGTCTGTTTATCGCATCAAGTATTTCGCCCTCGGTTATGGTCTCACAGCGGCAGACTATATTGCCGTATGCGGATTCTTCCCTGATTAGTGCATTCTGCTCTTCCCTGCTGAGTTCGGCAAAATGAACCAGACCTTTGCGGGTATCCTTGTGATACGCCTTCGGTTTAAGGTCTGTATTTTTGGACAGTAGCTTTCTCATCATCTCGGCAATTGCGGGGGCGCTTGTAAGTCCCGGGGATTCTATTCCCGCCGCATTGAAGAAGTTAGGAGCTGCTTCTTCGATGATAAAATCGTGAGTATCACCTGTTGCACGAAGTCCCGAGAAGCTGGTTATGACCTTGTTGAAAGGCAGTCCATCAACAGACAGCGAACCCTTAGCCTTCACCTCGGCAATGCCCGAAGCTGTGGTCGAGGTATTCTCCTTATCGTCGATATCCTCGGCGGTAGGGCCCACAAGGAGATTGCCGTGAACGGTGGGGGTGACAAGGATGCCCTTGCCCATTTTTGTGGGCAGCTGGAATATCGTATGGCTGACGGTACCGCCGGCGTCCTTGTCCATAAGCATATATTCGCCTTTTCTCGGGGTTATAGTGAAATGTTTATCTGCTATCATATCGCTGATAACATCGGCATAAACTCCCGCACAGTTGAATACCGCACGAGTCTCAAACTCTCCTTTATCGGTGATGACTTTATAGCCCTCCGATGTCTTTTCAATCCCCGTGACCTTGGTGGAAAGTTTAAACTCCGCGCCGTTTTCAAGGGCATTTTCAGCGAATGCCAGCGTCATCTCAAAGGGACAGACTATGCCAGATGTGGGGGCGTATAAGGCATATTTCACCTCAGCTGAAAGACGCGGTTCACGTTCACGCGACTGTTCGCCTGTGAGTATCTCCAGACCATCAACCCCATTTTTCTTTCCTTTTTCAAGAAGCTTTTCAAGATCGGACAGCTGAGTTTCATCGAAACACAGCACCATTGCGCCGTTCTGCCTGAATGCAAAATCCAGTTTTTTGTACAGTTCGCGAATCATGGCATTACCGCGGACATTCAGCTTAGCTTTCAAAGTACCGGGTTCAGCATCAAAACCCGCGTGTACTATCGCACTGTTCGCCTTGCTTGTACCCTCGCAGACATCGCTTTCTTTTTCGATAACGCATATATCGAGCTGGTATTTAGCCAGTTCGGCAGCTGCCGCGCAGCCTGTCACGCCGCCGCCTATAATTATAACATCATACATAATATCACCTGCTTTGTTTTTGTTAAATAATAAACAATCAATCATTTTATCTTCATATAAATTGTAGCATATCTGCACGATTATGTCAAGCTTTATTAACATTTCTATACAGATAGCCATTTCATCACGCATAAAGTAAAATACACCTGTTACCGTCTTTTTCATAAACCTCTTCTTCCCTGTTAGATATAATTTTGCGTTCTTGCCATGTTCAGCTTTTTTTATTATGAACTCGCTCGGATACTTTATAAAAGTCTTCTTCTGCGAGGATTGTCAAGATTCCAGGTTTTCTTTTCCGGCTATGCAGTATAACACGCCGCCTTCTATCCCGTAGTCATAGTCGGCGGCTGCCTGCCATCGTGCGCATAAGCGGAAAACATTTTTCGGAACACCTCTCCGTGAAAAGATGTTTTCACTATCAGTGTTTTTAGGCAAAAAGTTGTACGTTTTTGTACAACTCTTGCAGAAATATGTCTGAATTAAAATATAAAACATTTGTTCGCATAAAATCTCAGGTATGAATATAGGCAGATCAAACAAAAAAACACAGGTCAATGTCAAGAAATATACCTTTACACAAAAGGACAAAAATCATGAAAAAACTCCGCTCAAAATGCCAAAATATATGCACATTCATTCAGATAATTTGAGAGTAGTTCTCAAATGTAAAAATTGTGTTAAGTACCCCGAATTGTCGTTGACATAGGTATTTTAATATGGTATAATACAAAATTGAAATTAACTCTCGATTTTTGAAAGGAGGTATCACCGTGGCAAAATACAACACCGTCCAGAGGGGCGAACTGCTTGAATTTATGGGCAGGCACAGATCTTCTGCTTTTACCGTTAAAGAGATAGCCGATATGATGAAAACAGACAGTGATATACCCAAGCCACCGGGCGAAAGCACGGTGTACCGTCTTATAAAGGAACTTGTTGAGAGCGGTGAGGTCAAGCGTACTGTCCGCGGCAACAGCAGGACATTTGTTTATCAGCTTACCGACGGTGAGAATTGCCACCATCACCTGCATATGAAATGTATCTCCTGCGGCAAGCTTTACCATATGGATGACGAATCCAGCCGTGCCCTTGTGGAAAGGATATTGCAGGAAGACAGCTTCGAGATAGACAGCAGCGCTGTACTCCCCGGAAAATGCGGCGGGTGCAGAGGCGGTAAATGATACTGTACATTAATTCGGATAGTATGAGATCTTACGGAGGATATATATGATAAAAAGGATAATGAATGTTCTGGTTTGTGCTTCTATGCTCGGGCTTACCGCCTGCGGAGGTTCAGTTTTCGCACAAAGTTCCGCAAAAGACAATGGCAAGCTGAACGTTGTTTGCACTACTTTTTCATGCTACGACTGGACAAGGGAGATAATGGGCGAGCATACTGATGATGCTGATCTCACTTATCTTCTCGAAAACGGCACCGACCTGCACAGCTATCAGCCATCTGCCGCTGATATTGCCGAAATAACAAGTTGCGATGTATTTGTATACGTTGGCGGAGAATCCGAGGAATGGGCTGAAGATGCACTTAAAAATGCTTCCAACAAAGATATGAAAGTCATCAAGCTGATGGACGCTCAGGGCTTAAATACAAAAGAAGAAGAGCTCAAGGAAGGTATGCAGGGCGAAGAGGAAGAAGAGGATGAACATTCCGAAGAGCCCGAATATGACGAGCACATCTGGCTATCACCCAAAAATGCCAAGATACTCTGCGAAAACATTGCAGAAGCTCTCTGTGAAGCTGATCCCGACAACGCCGAGGACTACAAGGCTAATCTCAATGGATATTCAGAAAAACTGGACGAACTCGACAACAAGTTCAAAGATGCAGTTGAAAGCGCAAAAATCAAAACTATCGTTTTCGGCGACAGATTCCCGTTCAGATATCTCTGCGACGACTACGGTCTGGACTACTTCGCAGCTTTCGTTGGCTGCTCAGCTGAAACAGAAGCATCTTTTGAAACTATTGCTTTTCTCGTTAATAAGACCGACGAACTTGGTGTAAATACGATTTTTACCATCGAGAATTCCGATGGCAAGATAGCACAGGCTATTATCAACAACTCCAAAAATAAAGATCAGAAGACTGCTGTCCTCAATTCACTGCAGTCTGTAAGCGCAAATGATATCGAGAACGGCACGACTTACATCTCAATGATGGAAGACAACTGCGAGACACTGAAAGCCGCTATCGACTAACTTTAGTTAAAGTACAAATTATAGTACAGATATCACCCTTGTCCGTTATGCGTACAAGGGTAGTATAATGATGGAGAAGTAAAATGGGTAAACAGATAGAATGTAAAAACTGCACCTTAGGATATGAGGGCGTACCCGTAACGGAAGGTATTAATTTCACCGTTAACAGCGGCGATTATCTCTGTATCCTGGGTGAGAACGGTTCAGGCAAAAGCACGCTGATAAAATCACTGCTTGGGCTTCGGCCTGTCATGAAAGGCGATATTGACTGGTGCGAAGCAAAACACGGTGAGATAGGCTATCTTCCACAGCAGACAGTGGTACAAAGGGACTTCCCTGCTTCGGTAAGGGAGATAGTAATATCCGGCTGTATGGCAAAAGGTAAATTTCACCCCTTTATCCTCAAAGAAGACAAAGAAAGAGCCGCAAAAGCTATGGAGCAGCTTGGTATCACCGACCTTGAAAAGCACTGCTACCGTGAACTTTCAGGCGGTCAGCAGCAGAGAGTCCTTCTGGCAAGGGCGCTGTGTGCATCGGGAAAGATACTTCTTCTCGATGAACCTGTTACCGGTCTTGACCCCAAGGCACAGAACGATCTTTACGAAATGATAGCAAAACTCAACAAAAGCGGAATGACCATAATAATGGTATCTCATGATATCCATGCCGCAGTTAAGTACGCAAGCCACGTTCTGCATATAGGCAGCAAAAAACAGCTGTTTTTCGGAACCAAGGAAGATTATGTAAACAGTAAGCTCGGACAGAGCTTCATCAATTCGGAGGAGGCAGAGCACGATGAATGAAACAATCCAAACTCTGCTGAATTATTGGGATCTGGAATTTGTAAGGTACGCCGTTATAGTAGGTCTGCTGATAGCACTGTGTTCATCGCTGCTCGGCGTTACACTGGTGCTGAAAAGATTTTCGTTTATCGGTGACGGTCTTTCACATGTAGCTTTCGGCGCTATGTCCATTTCGACTGTACTCTCTGTGACACTAAAACAAGTTTCGCATGGCAACAGCGTTTTCGCGAAATTTCTCGAAGACACCAACGGAATGGTGATAATTCTTCCCGTAACACTTCTTGCGGCGGTACTGCTGCTTAGAACAGGTCAGAACACCAAAATAAAAGGCGATGCTGCTATCGCCATGATATCAGTAGGATCGCTGGCACTGGGTTATATGCTTATGAATATGTTCCCCGGTTCAGCTAACGTATCGGGCGATGTGTGTTCAACTTTATTCGGTTCGACCTCGATACTCACGCTGTCGATCACTAAGGTAATAATCTGTGCTATACTTGCAGCTATCGTGATAGCGGTATTCATAATTTTCTACAACCGAATATTCTCAGTTACATTTGATGAAAATTTCGCAAAGGCAAGCGGCGTGAAATCCGATGGATATAACCTGCTCATAGCTATAATTACCGCAACGATAATCGTACTTGCGATGAATCTGGTGGGCTCGCTGCTTATATCTGCACTGATAATATTCCCCGCGCTTTCTTCTATGAGACTTTTCAAGAGCTTCAAAAGTGTTGTAATATGTTCTGCGGTGATATCAGTGATATGCGCATTCGTTGGCATGGTAGTTTCAATACTGAATTCAACACCTGTCGGTTCAACGATAGTAACAGCCGACATCGCTGTATTCCTGATTTTCAGTATTATTGCCGCTGTCACAAAGCGAAACTGATCTCGGAGGGATAACAATGAAAAAATATACCGTACTTGCACTCGCGGCACTAATGCTGGCGGGTTGCGGAGACACTTCAAAAATCGATAAAATAATTGAGGAAAAACAAACGACAGGAAGCGGTGAAGTTACCCTATCCCCTGCCGATGAAGCTATCGCCGCCGAGGCAGAAAAGGCAGTAAGCGAGGAACAGGATAAACTTTCTGATGCTGTCACCACAACTCAGCCCCCCATGGTCATCGCACCCGATGAAAGCGGGCTGAAAAACGGCGATATCGACCTTGACCTTACTAGTCTTAATGCCAATATGCTTTATGCCGAGGTCTTTCAGATCACAGGAGACCCCGATAAATATCAGGACAAAAAGATACGTGCAAAGGGTACCTTCAACTACATGAAGGACAACGGCACCGAGTATTTTGCGGTATTTATAGCAGATGCCGCTGCCTGCTGTCAGCAGGGTCTTGAATTTCGCACTGCCGAAGACCTGACCTATCCCGATGACTACCCCGCTATCGGTACCCCGATAGTTGTAACAGGCACGTTCAACTCATATAAAGAGGGCGTATTCACTTACTGTGAGATCAAAGATGCAACATTTGAAATAGCTGAAGAATAATAAAAAGGAAAAGGTGTCCCGTTTTATGGACTTTAAGTCCGCGGTGACACCTTTTCCTTATCATAGTAAAAATAAAAAGCCCCCAGTATTCCGGGGACTAATTAAACAAATTTATCCTTTTCCCTTGACCATAGCAGAAAGCAAAGCAACATCGGAAATGTCAACTACGCTGTCTCCGTTGAGATCGGCAGCAGAAATATTATCAAGCAGTTTAATACCTTTAACATGAGCAACAGTAAGTGTAATATCGGATATATTGACCTTGCCGTCACCGTTCACATCTCCGGGCAAGACCTCAGCAATACTGTAGACCTGACGCACAGTCTCTTCAACAAGAACAGGCCTATCCAGAACAACTGTTGAATGTACGCGCTCGGTCTCATCAGTGAGAACAGGCGAAGCGTATGCAGATACTGCTGCAGTACACATACACATCATCGCCGCTGCAAGAACTGTAAACTTCTTCACAATTACCTTATTCATTCTGCATACCTCCATTCATCAGACATTCATGTCATTAATTCATTTAACAAAAGAAAGCTTATAAAAAACCGCACCGCAACATTTTTCGCGATACGCTGACCTTCCTTACTAATGTCATAATACCACAACTCAGGTAAAAAGTCAACAGTATAGTTTATTCTTTGTATTAATTTACATAAAGCCATACAAATTAATCACATGTATTGTATATTACGCAAAATACGATATTTGATTTCATGTATCAAAGATTTACATATTTGTGCATTTTCCCTGCTTTATAATGTATTTAATCTAATTAAATAGTGCACAATAAACAAGGAAAACGCATTTACTTTGGTCATATAATATAAATATGACTTTCCATTAACCACATCGGCTGATAACGCGATATACAAAAGCGCTATATTTCAATAAGATAAGCCCTGCACGGTGCGCCGTCACAGCCGCCAAGATTTATCGGGGCTGCACTCAGGAAGTATTCACCCTCTGTAACGTTTTCAAGGCGGATACCCTCCAGCAGAACTACGCCCGCACCCAGCAGTATAAGGTGGACTTCTCTCGGAGCATCCTCAGGTCCCACTGTCTGACTTTCGTTGCCGATAAGTTTAAGTCCCTTCTCAGCGAAAACCTTTGCGGCTTCGGCAGTAACGGTACATTTACCCCCTATCAGGAGCCTTTCGCAGGTATTTTCGCATTTTTCCAACATCGTTTTTGCATCATCGGCTGTGACATCCCCTTCATGCCGGAAAACATAGCATTTTCCAACAAATCTATCCAAAGGGACGCGGTCGATGGTGATACCATCATCAAGGAAATGATAAGGCGCATCAACGTGCGTTCCGTTGTGGGCACACATCGAAAGCTCTGTCAGATTGCAGACATCACCGTTTTTGATGCTCAAAGCAGTCTTTTTTACGGGCGGTTCATCTCCGGGGAAAACAGCACAGCTGAAAAGTTCCTGCGAGATATCGATAATTCTTTTTTCCATATTAGGCCTCCTATTAATATTTTATGAACCAAATTCGAGCATATTAGGATAATTTCCAGTTTTAAACAGGAGTTTTTACGATCGAAGGCAAAATATCGTTTTCGTATAAAACACCTTTATGCAAAAGATACAGGTTTAATAATTTCAGTGTCAAGTGATGACACGTATTTTATAGATATGAAATATAATGTTCATATCTCGTAATAAATATATACAGCAGAACCCGCCTTCCAGAATTTTCCACCTAATTTTACAGTAATCGGTTAATATCAGATAATTCGATAAAATCCCTTGTGCAAAACTAACATACCTTAAAGCTGAACTGCTAAAAGAGTAAAATATTGTCTAAAACGTTGAAATATCTTATTAACAAATGTGAGATGTGACAATTAAAACCGCTGATTTTCTATATTTTTCCACTACTTTTTAAACGAAAAGGTTAAAGCTGCAAATTTTAAAAGCCGAGTTTGTGCATGATGTACAAGTTTCATATAATCAGATATCAAAATAAATTTATTCTTTAACAGAAGCAAACATAATGTTCATATTTTGCAGACAACTTCAAGCCACTATGCTTATGAAGTTATGGTAATTATAAACGATTAACCATTGATTGTCAAGTACAAAGTTTTACCAAATAATATAGCAAATTTCAAAAAAAAATCTTGACGATTCGGGTATTAACTGCTATAATTTATAAGGAGACTTATCTAATGAAATCTGAGGTCGTTCTAAGTGAAAATATGACTATCCCTGCTGTTCATATTAAGTTTATCATTGCGATATGTTAAGATCTGACACAAAATATCGCAGTGATATTTTGTCCATACGGATATGAACATCTGAACTAAAGAAAACGTTACATTTTCACGGCACATCAGGTTTTATCAGTATTTTTGAATACGTTTACTGACAAAGTCCATATGAGGGACTTTCAGTATCTTATAAGACTTTCTTTTCCTGATCGGGATATTATTTATTGATGACCCGATCACGGTTATTTATATGTTTTACTAAATTCTACCATATGCTTGACAAGCATCCGAATATGACAGTATCAGCGGCTGTCCGGAGGCTTGAGGAAGGAGATGCGCTTGATGGCTGATGAAAAATTTACAATACTTGACGGTGAACTAATCTCTTACAGCGGAAACGATAAGATCGTAACCGTACCTAACGGGGTGACAAGCATCAAGGAAGGGGCTTTCCTTGGCTCTGTTCATATAGAGGAAGTAATACTTCCCGAAGGTCTGACTATGATAAAGCATAAAGCATTCTGGGGTTGTGCCCGCCTTAAAAGGATCAAACTGCCGAACACGCTCCGCGCCATTGAATTCGGTGCGTTCAGAGAGTGTGAGGCTCTGGGTGAGATAACTATACCCGAAGGCGTAACAGTGATGGGCGATTCGGTATTCCGCAGCTGCGATTCGCTTTACAAGGTCTATCTTCCCGATTCTCTTACAGAACTCAGAACAAGCACTTTCTCGGATTGTTTTCTTCTCAGTGACATACGTCTGCCCGAAAAACTTGAAAGAATACCCGTAAGCTGCTTTCAGGGCTGCGCGTGTCTGAAATCCATCACTATCCCCGATAGTGTCACATCAATAGGAAAATACGCATTCAGCGGCTGTACATCGCTTGCCGAAGTTAAACTCCCATCGGGTCTGAAAGTTATTGAAAAAGAGTGTTTTGAGGACTGCCGTAAACTTATGAAGCTGGACGTACCCGATACCATAGAAGAGATCGGTGCGAACGCATTCAACAAAAGCGGTCTTATGACTTACTGCTTTTCTGACTACCTTATTATGGGACATATCCTTGTTCGCTATATGGGTAAAGAAGCGACCACTGCTGTTCCTGATGGGGTACGCGTTATAAGCGACCACGCATTTGCATATAACGAAGAATTAATAACGATCACTTTTCCTGAAACAGTTACAGAAATACAGGATAATGCCTTCGAGCACTGTCCTTCGCTGAAAACTGTCGAACTGCCATATAGTCTTAAAACTATCGGAAACAATGTATTTTCTGAATGTGAATCCCTTATCCATATTGAATTCCCGCCCAGCATCGAGCGCATCGGCAAAAAGGTATTTAACGGAACGGGTTATGAAAAGTTCAGCGATAAGGATATGAATATACTTTCAGGCAAATATCTGATAAGCTACAGCGGAACAGCTGAAGAACTGACTATACCCACAGGCGTAAAAGTTATCGCTGACGAAGCATTTGTTGAATGCGGCGGAGTAAACGCTGTCATACTGCCATACGGTCTTAAAACCATAGGCAACGGTGCTTTTCACTGGAGAAGCGAACTTAAAAAGGTAAGCATACCTTCCACAGTAAACTACATCGGCGAAAATGCTTTTGTAAGCTGCAACGAGCCTGAGATAAGCATAATCAGCCCGAATGGTCATCTGGGCGAAAATGCTTTTCCTGACAGCGCCAAACTCAAGATCGTAGATGGAAGCAGAGTTCTGAACGTTAAGCTGACCTGGGCTGTCAAGGCAGGTGACTGTCCCGAAAGAAGGCTTTGGAACTTCATATGCAGCAAATCATCAACGACATTTGCCATGCTTGATAAGTCCGAGTATAAGATACCATGTGCTATCTGCTTCTATGATACGGCAGACTATTACAAAGACTATCTAAAGAAAAACATCGTTGAAGCCGTTTGCTTTGCAGCATCATACTACGATGACTCTTTGCTGGAACACGTACTTTCTTACGGTCTGCTGGATAATCTTCAGCTTCAGGAATGCATTAACTATGCTATCGAGCACAAGCTTACTATGCAGCAGATGGCGCTTATGCGTTACCGTTACGAATTTCTTGTTGGCGGAAGTATTAATTAACATACCGTCAGCAAAAAACAGTATAGATCTTTTTCGGGTATTAATTAAACGGCAGGATCTTCGGAGATACTGCCGAGGATCAAAATATTCTAATTCAGCCTGCAAAGACAGATCAAATAAATATGATAAGATCAAGGCGCGTTATGAAAACCGGTAACGCGCTGTTTTGATGGATAACGCAAAAGATGCAGCGATCATACTAAGCAAAAAATAAACCCCAAAGCACACCGAATGCTTTGGGGTAAAATTTTATATGTATATCAACCGTTTGATGAAAACAATTTTATCATCAGTAGATCGGCACATCAAAGTTCTTTATCTTCTCAAAGAGGATATCGTCCTCGGATGGGATATCCGCTGCCATTTCTATCTCACTGCGGATACTCAGCATCTCGCGGTCTGTGCCTGCGATGACTTCGGCACAGTCGCGGAGCCTGTCCACTATCTCCTGCTCATTCTCCACAGCCTGCTTGTATTTCAGCTGATGTTCAAGGCTTGCCCAGAAATCCATAGCGATGGTGCGTATCTGGACCTCGACACGCATATCACGCTTTTCTTCGGCGAAAAATACAGGCACACTGACTATAAGGTGCAGACTGCGGTAGCCGTTGGGCTTAGGGGACGCAATGTAGTCCTTGCGGGCTATCAGCGTGATATCGTCCTGCTGGATAAGTGCGTCGGCGATGGAGTAGATATCGTCGATATAGGCGCAGATAACCCTTACACCTGCAACATCGTTGAGATTTTCTTCGATATTCTGAGGAGTCATGGCAAGACCTTTATTCTGGAGTTTTTCAGCGATACTGGATGTCCTTTTAAGACGGGTGCTGATAAACTCGATGGGATTTCGGCGGTAACGCACATTGAACTCGGTGTTCAGCACATCGAACTTGGTCTTGACCTCCTTGATGGCACAGGTGTACATCATCATAAGCTCCTTGTACTCCACCATTGTGCCTATAAGCTGCTTTGTATGACTGTATACCATCTCCACTTCGTCGGAACTCAGTGCAGGCAGTTCAAGTTCGGGTGAGTTTATAACCTCAGTGAACAGATCATCGAATTTTTGCTCGCGGCTCATAACATACCTCCTGTTCTCAGCGTAAAAGCATTATACTTTCGCGCAGCTGCCGTTATTTTATCATAATACCATGCCTGTGGGAAAAAAAGGCGTTATTTATCTGAATTATCTGTGAAAACTTACCTTATTTTTCCACGCCGAAAAATTCAGCTACCTTGTCATTGAATTCTGCCTGTTCATATGCGCCGTGACCGTAGGCTTCTGTCATATAAAGCTCACAGCCAAGTTTCTCGGCTATCTCTTTTGATGCTTCGGGGGTAGCTATCCTGTCCTGTTTATCACCTATCACCAATACGGGACATTTTATTTCGTCAAGTCTGTCATAGGTCTCGCAGGTAAGACAGGCTTTGGTCATACGTGCGAAGCTTTCCACATCTTTCGGGTGTCCCGCCTTGACCAGCGCAGGCATTATCAGCTTGAACTTTTCTAGCCGCTCGGGGGGATAATTATACTTCATGGAACTTATGACAAGCCCGTCAAGGTCGCCTTTTTCTGCCAGCCCCAGCCACTCATCAACCGCACCGCGGACAACATCGTTAGTTCGCGAGAGGGTAACTCCCAGAACAAGCTTCTTCACAAGTTCGGGATGCTTTATTGCCAGATACTGGGCAGCCATACCGCCCTGTGATACCCCTATAACACAGGCATTTTCAAGTCCGAGGGCGTTCATTGCCGCCGCAACTTCATCAGCGATATCTTCTGCGGTGTAGTTTTCGGGTATCATCTTTCTGCGGTCGAAGATATACACGCGGAATTTTTTGGTGAACTGCCTGTACATCACCGCAAGTGTAAATCCTGTACCCTTGACACGTTTCAGGGAAAGCCCGGGTATCATCACCATGACCTCTTCACCGCTGCCGAAAGCGGCGTAATCTATACTCATACCGCCGATATCTAAAGTATCTTCCTTTACATTGTATAACATTGTTTGTCTCCCTATTCTTTTTTCTCTTTTTAATATATGGTCATCCCGCTGACACTCCAAACGAACTCTATAAAAAAACGGCTGCCAAAAACAGGCAGCCGAAAATTTACCGTTCTACGGAGTAATACTTATTCAGCTTTGTCTTGAATATCTCCGTTAATATATCAGCAGTCACTATCGCTGCAACGACCGACACAAAACAGATAATAAATACTTTCAGACCCTTGCTCATAATGTTCCGCCTTCCTTTCTTTAGTATGGGTTACATTTCTCTTGGCTATATTATACACTATTTTTTAGAGAATTTCAAGTACCTTCACCTAAATATTTACAGATACGGTCTTTTGCGTCAGACATTATACTATCAATATCTGCGCCCCATATATCAAGACCTTCCGCCTTGAACATTACGCACTCCCCTATCCCGTAGAAATTCTGTGCAATGGTCCTGACATAGCCGAAGCCGTATTCTTCGGAAAATATTGTTCCTCCTGCTGTGGTGACGTAGTAAAGTTTATTTGCTTTACACAATCCCCCGAAACTTCCATCGGGTCTGCATTCAAAGGTCAGTCCTGCCACGGTTATCTCTTCAAAAAACTGTTTAAGTGTCGCAGGGAACGACATATCCCAGTAAGGCGCGGCTATTACTATAACATCGGTGTCGGCAAAAAGTCTTGCGTGGTTAAACATATTGTCGGAAAAATCACCGGAAGCGCAGGCTTTGTCCCTTTTTTCAAGATACTCAGCCTTTGTCTTCGGAAAATCATACTCGCAAAGCTTGATACGATCAACGGTACCTCCAAGTTTTTCCAGCACCAGTTCACCAAGTTCAGCAGTCCTTGAATTCTTTCTGACAGTTGCATCGATGTAAAGTACTTTCATTGTCAAGCCTCCTTACTTGATTTATCATTTTATAAAAAAGGCGGAAATGCTGAACACTTCCGCCTTTGATCCTGTTATCACAGCCCGTATATGGACATCGCCATGAGTATACTGCCCACTGTACCGCGAAGTTCGGCTATAACATCGGGAGTTGTATCGACTATAAGCTTCCAGTCACCGCTTACAGCCGCTTCTTCAAGCTTTGCTGCCTTTTCGCTTATAGATATAGCACCGATAGTCTTGGAAGCGCTTTTCAAAGAATGTACATATACCCTGTACTGATCGGAATTTCCGCAGGCTATACATTCTTCAAGATGCCTTATCCTGTCATCCATACTGCCTGTATACTCAGTCAGCATCTCGGCATAGAACTCGGTATCGTTCATGCAGTACTTCATGCCGATGGCAGTGTCAAGTCCGCCTGCTTCAAGCATCGACAAAAATCCAAAGACCAGATCTTTGTCTGAATTGATATTTTGCTCAACAGTAACGCCGTTATCACCCACCAGATAGGAATCCGGATCCTCTCTCATGCTGTACTCGGTGTCCTCGTCTATCATATCAAGCATTATCTGTGCAAACTTCGGATCAAACTGAGTACCCATATTGTTCCTGAATTCGCTCCTGATATACTCCTGCGCATAAACATCATGATAGCTTCTTCTTGAACTCATGGCATCGTAAGCATCAGCCACAGTGATTATGCGGACTTCCATCGGGATATCCTCGCCTTTAAGCCCATCGGGATAACCTGTGCCGTCATACCTTTCGTGATGCCATCTGGCAGCGACCGCAAGCTGAGGCATCTCGCTGATATTCTTAAGTATATCATACCCTACCCCGGGGTGGGTCTTTATAATGTCAAATTCTTCGGGAGTGAGCTTTGTGGGCTTATTTATAACATAATCCGGCACGCCTATCTTTCCGACATCATGCAGAAGTCCCATCATATAGATCTTCTCCTGCTCTTTTTCGGAAAGACCTGCGCTCCTTGCTATCTCTCTTGAATATTCAGCTACGCGGGTAGAATGACCGTTGGTGTACTTATCCTTTGCATCAACTGCCCCTGCAAGCGTCTGTACGACCTGCATGGATAATCTTTCATTTCTTCGATGTTCTTCGATAATGTCGGAGCTGAGTTTTTTAGCTTCACTTTTAAGATCGCGCTGAAGCCTGTTCAGCTCGATGGTATTTTTTACACGCAGAAGAAGCACCGAAGCCACAAAAGGTTTCGCCACAAAATCAGACGCACCTGCTGTAAGTGCTTTTGTCTCAGTATCCGATTCTGTATCCGCCGTAAGTATGATAACAGGGATATCCCTGACTTCATGATTCGATTTCAGTTTCTGTAAAGTTTCAAAACCGTTTATACCTGTCAGATGTACATCAAGCAAAATAAGATCGGGCTTGTTTTCTTTGACATATTCAAGCAGAGCTTCGCCCGAATCAAGGCAGTCAACAGTATACCCATAAAGACTGAGTATACGATCTGCGATTTTAAGATTTCCTCTGTCATCATCAATAACAGCTACTCTGTAATGCTCCATATACCCACACTCCTTTATTTCAGATCTCTGTTCTGCTCAGAACTTGCATAAGCTCCGCTGCGGAAACCGGCTTGCTTATAAATCCTACTGCCCCCAGCTTTTCAGCCCTTTCACGAAGATCATCTGTAACAGTGCCCGACATCAGGCAGACCTTTGCATCACTTATCCCGCTTTCTCTGCGAAGAGCTTCAAGTACTTCAAAACCGTTTTCACCGGGCATCTCAATGTCCAGAAGCATAAGATCGGGATTTTCGCTTTTAAGGAGTGCCATTCCCTGAGCTCCGCTTGATGCGCTTAAACATTCATGACCTGATTTTTTCAATATAAATCCGATCATTCTGACAGCCATGCTGTCATCATCGACTACCAGTATCCTTGACATTCTTATACCCCCAAGGCGGTCAGTTTCAATATAAAAAGAACTATTCTGCATTATAATTATATCACATTGAATAATAATAATCAAGTAGTTATTAATGAATTATTTTATGGTTAAATTTTTTGGATTTGAGAATTGTATTATACACAGATTCAGAATGCCTCTTTGCTGACATAAGAAAACAGCATATCACGAAGCTTGCTCTCCTTGCTCCTGCTGACGGGGAGAGTGGTATTGTCCTCCAAAACAACACTTTTACTGCCTATCCTGAGAACTTTGGGCAGAGAGATCAGATAACCCCTGTGTATCCTGAAAAAGCCGTACTGCGAAAGCTCTTCCTCATAATCGCGTATATTCCCGCGGACGGAAATGCTTTCATCAGCTGTACTTATGATAACGTTCTGATTATGGGCTTCAATAAATAGTATATCAGAAAGGGATATTCGCTGTTCACCTTCAGCAGTCTTCACCCACAGGGTCTTGCTGCTTTCGAGTTTAACAAGCACATGGTCGATAACTTCCTTTATCTTTTGTTTATCCGCAGGCTTTGTAAGGTATCTCAATGCATTGACCTCATAACCCTTTATAGCATACTCGATATGCCCTGTCAGAAATACTATGCACACATCGCGGCTGAGTTCACGTATCTTTCCGGCGAGGGTAATCCCGTCCATCTCAGGCATTTCGATATCGAGGAAAACAACATCGTATGCCTTACGCCTGAAGCCTTTAAGCAGTTCTTCACCGCTGGTGTAGCCATCTGTTATCATATCAAGGCTGCTGTATAGTTCATCCAGATCCTTTTTCAGATCACATATAAACCGCTGTTCATCATCGCACACAGCTATGCGCATTTTAAACACCTGCCTGTTCATATCCTGTATTTTCTTACTGCTCTTATAATATTATACCATAACCTTACAAATGTTTCAATAGTTGTGGAATATTTTTCAAAAATTCCTTCAAATTGGTAATATTCCGCAATTTTTGGCTAGATTTTCGATATAACCGCTATTGACAAACATTATAAAATATGCAATAATATCTTAAAAGAATATTTTTATAGTACAAAAAAAATTAATCAAGGAGATATTATATAATGAGTGCAACTCTGGTAATAATGGCAGCCGGACTCGGTACAAGGTTCAAGGGCGGTATAAAACAGCTGGAACCTTTCGGGCCGAACGGCGAGATAATAATGGACTACTCAATATTCGATGCTGTACGAGCAGGATTCGATAAGGTAGTATTCATCATAAGACGCGATATCCGCGAGGCATTCGACGAGATGATAGGAAACCGCATAGGTGCGCAGGTAAAAGTAGATTATGTTTATCAGGAACTCGACTGTCTTCCTGCTGACTATACTGTTCCCGAGGGCAGAGTTAAGCCCTGGGGGCACGGACACGCAGTTTGCTGCTGCAAGGGCATTGTAAACGAACCTTTTGCTGTTATAAATGCAGATGACTTCTACGGCAGAGAAGCTTTCAAAGTACTCCATGATTATCTTTCGGAAGGACAGACAGGCGACAAGCTGAAAATGTCCATGGCTGGCTTTGTACTGAAGAACACGCTAAGTGACAACGGCGCAGTAAACAGGGGTGTCTGCAAAGTCGATGGCAACAATATGCTGGTCGATGTTGAAGAGACCTACAATATCCGCCGCGATGCCGACGGCAGAGTTCTTTCGGGCAAGGAAGATACAAAGGAGCTCAGTGAAGACAGCTTTGTTTCAATGAATATGTGGGGATGTCCTGCAGGATTCATAGACAGGCTCAACAGGCGTTTTGAGGAATTTCTTGAAAAGAACGGAACAAGCCTTACTGCGGAATTTCTTCTGCCCGAGGGTATCGACTACATGATAAAGCACGGTGAAGCAGAATGCAAACTGCTTGAAAGCCATGACAAATGGTTCGGTGTTACCTATGCTGAGGACAAACCATCAGTTAAGGCTGCAATTTCTAAGCTGATAGCTGATGGTGCATATCCCGAGAAGCTCTGGAATTAAGCATATCAAAAATTGCGCTCGATAATATAATCGGGCGCATTTTTTATTGCACATTTTTTGGGACTGTTACGCAAAAAAGCGGGTACTGACGGCGCAGTACCCACTTTAATATTCTTATTTCAGAGAATTCAGCAGACCATTCGAATTGATTATCTTGATAAGGAACTCGGGGAAGGACTGACCCTGATAGGTCTCACCCTTGGTCTTATTGGTGATAACGCCTGAATCGAAATCTATCTCGACCTCGTCACCTGCTTCGATCTTCTCAGAAGCCTCTTCACACTCGATTATCGGCAGACCGATATTGATCGCATTTCTGTAAAATATTCTTGCAAAGCTCTTTGCGATAACGCAGGATATACCGCTTGCCTTAATGGAAGCAGGTGCGTGCTCTCTGGAAGAACCACAGCCGAAATTGGCTTTAGCCACCATTATATCGCCCTTCTTTACGTTCTTCGCAAAATCTATGTCGATATCCTCCATGCAGTGCTGAGCCAGCTCCTCCATGTTTGCTGTGTTCAGATATCTTGCGGGGATAATAACGTCTGTATCAACGTTATCCCCGTACTTATGTACTTTTCCGCAAGCCTTCATTCTATGAAAACTCCTTTCAACTTACTTGATATATTTGTCGGAATTAAAGATATTCTCGCCTGCCGCCTGCCTGCGCAGTTCTTCATACACCTGTTCAAGGTAGGTCGAATCCATCTTATCCTTGGTGCGGGTGATGAAATAGCAGACCTTTGCCTTTCCGAAAAAACCCTCTTTTACAAGACGGAAGCAGGATACGCCGTTGACAGATTCTGCGTAAAAGTTGTTGAAACCTTTTTTATCGATGATAGCTTGTGTCTGCTCAATGGTGAATACATTTCCGACTCTCAGCTTTTCGATGTAATCCATTACTTGTTCTCTGCGCTGAGCAGGAGTAAACGATGATCCGTATTTTTTGTTCATAATAACGGAAATGGTATCGAAGAAAATATCAACCAAATAATTAGTCATAACCCGCCTCCTATCTGATTATTCAAATAACCCTAAGTATGGGCTTATTACATAACGTCCGCAGGCTGAGCTATACGTCCTGCCACAGCAGAAGCTGCTGCAACGTAAGGTGAAGCAAGGTACACCTCAGACTCGGGATGACCCATTCTTCCTACGAAGTTTCTGTTGGTTGTAGCTACTGCCTTTTCGCCCGCTGCGAGGATACCCATATGTCCGCCGAGACATGGACCGCAGGTAGGTGCGGAAACAGCACAGCCTGATTCAATAAATATCTCCAGCAGACCTTCTTTCATTGCTGTAAGATAGATGTTCTGAGTTGCGGGGATAACGATACATCTTACATGGCTTGCAACGCGCTTGCCCTTGAGTATCTCTGCCGCTGCTCTCAGATCCTCGATCCTGCCGTTTGTACATGAACCGATAACTACCTGATCTATCTTGATCTCGGGGATATCATCAAAGGTTCTTGCATTCTCGGGCAGATGAGGGAATGCTACTGTGGGCTTGATGGTGCTGAGGTCGATGGTATACTCCTCATCGTACTCTGCATCAGGATCAGCCTCATATACTTTATACTCTCTGTCAGTTCTGCCCTTGAGATACTCCCTGGTAACTTCATCAACTGCGAAGATACCATTCTTTGCACCTGCTTCGATTGCCATATTAGCCATACAGAGTCTGTCTTCCATAGTAAGGTTCTTCAGACCCTCGCCCATGAATTCCATAGAGCGGTACAGCGCACCGTCAACGCCGATCTTGCCGATTATATGCAGGATAACATCCTTTGCGGAGCTGTACTTGGGCAGCTTGCCTACGATATTGAACTTGATGGCAGAGGGTACCTTGAACCAGGTCTTGCCGGCAGCCATGCCCGCACACATATCAGTAGAACCAACACCCGTGGAGAATGCGCCCAGAGCGCCGTATGTACAGGTATGGGAATCAGCACCGATAACTGCATCGCCGGGAACTACAAGTCCTTTTTCGGGAAGCAGTGCGTGCTCGATGCCCACATCGCCTACATCGTAGTAGTGAGTGATGTCGTACTTCGATGCGAACTCACGGCACTGCTTGCACTGCTGTGCAGCCTTGATATCCTTGTTCGGCGTGAAGTGGTCCATCACCATAGTGATCTTATCCTTATTGAAGATATCGCTGAATCCAGCCTTGTTGAACTCATTGATGGCAACGGGTGTTGTAACATCGTTGCCAAGCACAAGGTCGAGGTCAGCCATAATGAGCTGTCCTGCCTTGACCTCGTCAAGCCCTGCATGGGCAGCGAGTATCTTCTGTGTCATTGTCATAGCCATGATAGTGATCTACTCCTTATAAAACAATATTCTTATACAATTTTATTATAACTTATTTTTGCTGAAATGTAAAGTGATTAACAGAGAAAATTTAAATAAATTTTTTGGAAGTTTTTGTAAGAAATATCAAAAAGCAGACTATTAACCAATGGTTATCTGTCATGTTCATGCAATATATAAAAAATTGACAACTTAAAATTTCCTAGTATCATTCAATGAATGCAGACCATAATATTAACAGGACAGCTTTTGCTGTACTCAACAATTGTATTACTATCCTGAAAGGAGGAATATATATGATGGGAAAATCTTTAATAACAGGATTATATGCCGGTGTAACAGCAGGGACTATCGCTTACAGTCTTTCACGAAAAGCTCTGCGCGGAAAGCGAAAGCTGAAAGCCCGTGCAGGAAGAGCTCTGAAAAATATGAGCAGCTTCATGGACGAGCTCTCGGACATAATGAAATAGCTGACATCAGGCTGTCGCGCATTTTCGCACGACAGCTGTTTTACTGTACATATTTCAGTACAGTTCTAAAAAGTTTCACAAAAAATATACATATCTGACCCTTATTGCAGCGCAAAATTTGTTAAAGATTTTTTCTTAAAATCAAAGTACGATACTAGACAAATCGACCATGATTGTGGTATAATAAATTATATAAATGAAAGAATATTGTCGATTTGTGTTATGTAAGGAAGGATCAGATAAATGGGCGCAGATGCTGCAGGTTACGGCAAAAAGCTCTCATCTGCCGGGAGCAGGAAACGCGGCAGAAAAAAAGTTAAGAACCAGACCACTCTTATATGCGGTACAGCTATGATCGCGCTGCTGGCCGCTGTAGGTATATCATACGGTGCAGGCAGAGTTTATTACAGAAACAGATTTCTGGCTGACACTTTCATCAATGGTGTCGATGTAAGCGGAAAGACCTATGAACAGGCAGTAAAGGAACTTAAAGCTGACAATATCCCCAAGAAGTTCAAGGTTACTACTATCGACGGCAAGGAAGTTGATATCTCCCCTGCCGATTTCGATTACACACGCAGTGCCAAGGATGAGATCAAAAAGCTTTATGATAAAGTCAATCACGGCGCGTGGTTCTCGGGTTATGCAGGCAGAACAGACTTTAACTATACCGATGAATCCACCTATGATAGTAATAAGCTGAAAGAACTGCTGAACGAGCAGGACTGGGGCAATGTTGAAACTCAGGACGCTTCCCTTGAACTGACCGACGATGGCTATGTGATCAAGGATGAAGTTCAGGGTAATAAAGTCACAAATATGGATAAGCTGGAGGAAGCTGTTATCGATGCGCTGGGCAAAGGCGAATTCGAGGTCAAGCTTGCAAGTGGTACCGGATGCTATGATATCCCGCAGATAACCGCTGACACTTTCAAGGATCAGTGCGAGGCATTGAACAAAGTGTTCAACATATCCATAACATACGATTTTGATTATACCACCGAGACCATCACAGGCAAGACCCTGCTTGATCTTATCGATATGGATGATATGGGCAATTATGTGGTTGACAGAAAAGCTGTAGAGAAGTATGTCAATGGTCTTGCCAAGAAGTATGACACTCTGAAAAAGACAAGAACATTCAAATCAACTCTTCAGGGTAAAGTCAAGGTGGAACCCAGTGATGACGGCCGTTACGGCTGGTGGATCTGGAAGGACGCTACCGTTGAACAGCTGGAGAATCTTATCGAAGAAGGCAAGAGTGTAGAATCCATCGACCCGATATACTTCAGCGATGGTTCTTACGAATACACAGGTGTTGAATCTGCAAGAACCGCAAAGGACGATATCGGCAATACTTATATTGAGATTGACCTTACAAATCAGCATATGTGGTATTACAAGAAAGGCAAGAAAAAGTACGAATGCGACATCGTTTCCGGTCAGACAACTTCAATGGCAAGAACTACCCTTGAAGGCGTATACAAGCTGTGGTCGAAAGAGACCAACAAGCGTATGAAGGACAGAAATGCCGACGGTGAAGAGTGGGATACCACTTGTAACTACTGGAACAATGTTTCCCTATGCGGTATAGGTATGCACGACTCCACATGGAGAGGCGGCGCTTTCGGCGGCACTATATATCAGTGGAACGGTTCACACGGCTGTATCAATATGCCTTACGAGGGTGCTGAGTACGTTTACAATAATGTACCGCTTGGCACACCTGTTGTAATGTTCTACGATTAATATACAAAAATATAACGGACAGTTTTTATGGCTGTCCGTTTTTTTGTACCCGATATCATATCAAAAAAGTCGGGGAAATTATCCCCGACCGTTATTATTTATACCTGTTCACTCAGCTTGATGATAGCATCTCTCATGCGGTTAACGTCATCAAGGCTCTTAGAAAGTCTGTTGACGTCAGACTGGAGAGTCTCGGAAGCTTCGCCAAGAGTAGCGTTGATGTTCGCGATCATAGCATCAAGTATGCTCTGTCTTTTATTGTTAGCATCTGCAATTATATTTTCAGCATCAGCTCTTGCGCGGTTGATTATATCCTCAGCTTCCTGATTTGCTCTGTCGACCTGTTCCTTGACATACTGTTCAGCTCTTGCGATTATAGCCTCCTGAGAAACAAGCTTGTCAGCCTCAGCTTTAGCTTCTTTCATCACAGCTTCCTTTTCGCTTGTAGCAGAATTTCTGATAGCATCAGCTTCCTGCTTAGCATTTTCAAGGATAGCCTTTCTCTGGATCTCCAGCTCCTGAGCTCTCTTGATCTCGGGAGGGATGCTCATTCTAACTTCATCTACCAGTTCATGCAGATGATCGCCGTCTACCATTTTTTTATTTGAAAAAGGTACAGTCGCGCCATTGTCGATAGTTTCGTCTATTCTTTCCAGCAAATCATTCATAGGGGTATAATCGATGTTTTCACTCATAATAATACTTCCTTTCACTTGCCCCGTACTTCTCGGGGTTATTTATCCTCAGGCTTATAAAGCCTGTTTTTTATCATTTCAAGTACCTCGGGTGAAACAAAGCCCGAAATATCTCCGCCGAAGCTTGCTATTTCCTTCACCACGCTTGATGAAAGGAACATATTCTCACCTGCTGTGGTGAGGAATACTGTCTCGGCATCATTATAAAGCTTCTTATTGGCAAGAGCCATCTGAAATTCGTATTCAAAATCAGAGACCGCCCTCAATCCCTTGACAATGACCTCAGCACCTGTCATTTTCAGATAATCAGCCAGCAGACCGTCATAGCAGTCCACCACAACATTATCAAGACCCTTGGTAACGGCGATTATCATTTCCATCCTCTCTTTGGTGGAGAATATCGCTTTATTTTTGCTTCTGTTAAAGCTGACAAGTACTATTACCCTGTCAAAAAGCTTTGAAGCGCGTTGGATTATATCCAGATGTCCCAGTGTAACGGGGTCAAAGCTACCCGGGCATACAGCGATCTTCATAATTACTCTTCCTCTGTCGGTATTTTAAAAATAGTAACGGCTATCTTGCCGTATTTATAACGCTTATGTTTTTTCAGTCTGCCGTACTCATCACTGAGTTCAAGCTCTTTTTCATGTTCGCAGACAACTATTGCCCTGTCACTGAGATGAGCGTCTACACTGTTCAGCACTTTCTCGATTATGCCCTTATTGTAAGGCGGGTCAAGCAGTACGATATCGAACTGACCCTTTGCCACTTTAAGGTAATCAAGGCTGTCCATATTCAGCACTCGGGATTCAGCAACGAGTTTGCAGTCGGAAATATTTTCCTTTATAACTGCAACTGCCGCAGCATTATTGTCAACAAAAACGCAGTGCTTTGCGTCACGGCTGAGGGCTTCGATGCCCATCTGACCGCTGCCTGCGAAAAGGTCAAGCACCTGTGCGCCGGGCACATCAAACTGTATAGCAGAAAAAACTGCTTCCTTGACCATATCCGTGGTCGGTCTTGTATCGAGGTTCTCAAGCGTTTTCAGCTTTTTTCCTCTTCTTGAACCGGTTATAACTCTCATAAAAACTCTCCTAGACTCTGATATTTCTATTATACATTATTTCTCGCATTTTGTCCAGTATATTTTTCACTTTTTTTATAATTTTCACAAACTTTCCCCTATATTTCTTCAACAACGTAGTTTAACACAATATTTCTCACAAAAAAAGGCACCCCCGAAGCTCGGAAGTGCCGAATTATAGAGTGATAAACAGCATAGATACAACTGTTTAACAGTTCTGAATATATAATTTATTATGTTATATACTATAATATCATAACAAATAGTCTGATCACACCTTTTTATCTGACTGAAGTTTACCTGTCGCTGCAAGTATAAGGCGGCGCGGGGGAATATGAGCTGCCTTAGTGACAAAGGCAAGGGTCTTTTCGGGTACGATTATCATTTTTCCAGCAAACATACCCTCAACCGCTCGTTTTGCACAATATTCGGCTGATATAGACTTTACACCGAACTGAGCATTCGCCACGGAATTGAATTCGGTGTCAACAGGTCCCGGGCAAAGGGCTGATATCTTCACACGGCTGCCTGCCATTTTCAGTTCCTCATGGATCGCACTTGTCAGGCTTGTGACATAGGCTTTTGTTGCGTAATATGTCGCCATAAGCGGGCCGCCCGGCATAAGTCCAGCCGAGGACGCAACATTGAGGATATATCCTCTGTCAGCCGCCTTGAAATCCTGCAAAAAAAGTTTTGTCAGGATATGAACCGCTGTGACATTAGTATCTATCATGCGTAGTTCGTCCTCTAACGGTATCTTATCAAAGTCACCGAGTTTGCCGAAGCCTGCATTATTTATCAGAACAGTGACTTTTTCACCCTTGACCTCTTCATGCAGACGCTTACATTCGTCCTCGCGTGAAAGATCGCAGACTATCACTCTGCTGTCGAGAAGTTCATCTGCAAGTTCACGAAGTCTGTCCTCACGGCGTGCTGTCAGTATAACCCTGAAACCTCTGCTGTCGAGTTCTCTTGCTATCTCTCTGCCAATGCCCGAACTGGCACCGGTAACTAAAGCTGTCCTTGCCATACTATCAGTCCTTTCGTTATTAATATAACTATATTATACAGTATCAAGTTGCAAATTGTCAAGAGTTATAAAGTTAGATTTAAATAACCTTACAGAATATTAACACGTAATACAAAAAGACACCCCTGCTTGTATAAGCAGGAGTGTCATTATTTCAAATATTAAGTCTGATATAACTACCGACTATTATGCAGGGTCATTAGCTGTATTATCAGTGGACTCCTCAAACTTATCCCAGTCAAAATCATCATCGTCATCATACTGGCTGCTGCTGTAAGAAGATGATGAGCTGCCCATCAGATCATTATACATTTCATCACCCAGAGTATCCTTGAGCTTGGTCATGAAGCCTTCGGTATCGCAGGTAGACAGATACTCGTTCATTTCCTCTTCATTGAGAGCGTTGTAGACCTTTGCATCGCTGCTGATCTTGTCAACGTCGGAAGCCTCAGTCTTTTTGCTGGTCATAGTCATAGTAAATGCATTCTCTCCGGCAAGACCGAATTCAAATGTTACGTTTACATCATCAGCAGTGGAATCGGACTTGATCTCCATCCAACCGGACTCAGGCTCGCCGTCTTCACTGGAAGATATATCCAGTCTGATAGTACCTGCGAAATTATCGCCAACGTTCTTCATATCAGACATGGTGTAAACGACTTTAATTGTCTCCTTGCCGTCCTCGACAGAAGAAACAGTGTAAGAACCGTTAACTACGTCATTCTCGCTCTTCAGTGCGCCGTAAGCAGTGATAGTGCTGCCATCGCCGCTGTCAAAGCTCATATCCAGACCTTCAGCATCATCGTTGCTGACAGTGATGAGCTTCAGCTCGCCCTTATCATCAGCAGGCTTGATAGTGAAACCTGCGAATTCGCCTTCACCCTTCTCATATGTTTCAAGAACAACTGTCTTCTCACTATCGATCTCGCCCTTAACTTCATCGAGCATCTTGTCAATAGCCTCTTCATAGCTGGGTGAAGATGAAGAACTATCACCGTACTTAGCCATCTGCTGATTTGCAGCTTCCATGCTCTGATCGTACAGCTTCTTGAAATTCTCATCGCCCTTGGCCTTTTCAAGGATCGCGGTAGCTACCTTCTGGCCGTCAGCTGCAGTCAGGTCATATGACTTGGAAGTATACTCATAAGAAATACCGTCTATATCTCCGGACTTCTTGCCTTCCTCCTTAACCTCGGGGAAGTTATCCTTAAATACCTTTTCATACTCCTTGAGATCAGCCTCAAATGCCTCAGTATCAAAGTCGAAATTTTCTGCAGTCTGAGCATACTGGCTCAGGTCCATACCAACGGACTCTTTCAGATAATCCTCAGCTTCTGCCTTATTTACCTTTATATATGCTTCAGACAGCTCGGGAACTCTTACATACATATCCTCGCTGTTTTCTCTGCTGTATATCTGATTTACAGTTACGACTTTCTCGCCGCCGTATGTCAGAACGATATCGCCGCTCTCATTTCCGTCTTTCTGCTTGCTGGATACAGTCATGCCGAAATCCTTGGGAGCTGTGGGCATCTCTTTGGTCAGAGCAGGGCCGAAGCTTATATTAAATGATCCTTCATAAGCATAATCAACCTCGCCCTTAGCGATACCAGCTGCCCTGTCAAGTGTATTGGTGATATTATCAGCCATAACACTCAGCTTAGGGGAAACTACAACAGAGCTGTTGCTCTTTGTCTTTTCATTCTTATCTGCGTTTTTGTTCAAAACAAAATAACCAACGCCGGAGCCGACAACTGCGACACCGAGTACACCTGCAAGTACGGGTGTAAGTACATTCTTCTTAACCATAATGCTACCTCCTGAAAGTTTTTATCTGTGTTATTCTCTCTTTCTTTGCTACGACAGCAGACACCTGTTCTCACAAAACGGAGCCTGCGCCTTTCTGCAAATTAAATATACCATATTTTCAAATTACTGTCAATAGTGAATATATTACAAATTATCTCACATTAGTAACTTGTATTAGGGCAATTTCGGGCATTTGCGACAACTACACGACATCAAAATGATAACAAGGTGACTGTTTTGTGACGGTCACTGTCTTACATCAACGCCGTAGCTTCCGCACAGAGTTTGAAGGGCAAGTTTGAATCCACGACCGATGGTTTTTGCCTTCCAGCCGCTCTTGTTGTAGATCTCCATTGCTACTACGGAGCGTTCATCGTCAAGACCCGTTATTTCATAGCTGCACAGCTCTTTGCCGCCGCAGCTTATATGCACCGTAGGCTTGCTTACACGGCAGAACTCCTGACCTTCCTTATCACCGTAGATGGCAAAAGCCACTGCAAGCTTGGTTATATCAGCATCGAGCTTTGAAAGCTCCACCGTGAACATTCTTGTATTCTCGGGATGATTGTTCACCGCTCTGTCAACAGATGCTTTCTGTCCGAAGAATATAAGATCGGCATCGCTTCTTACCTTACCACTGTCATTCAGAAGGAATACGTAGCCGTCGATGTCCAGTCCGTCTTCAGCCTGATAATCCATATCGATCACCAGCATCTGCGAAGCATATTCGTTAAGATCAAATCTTGCACCGCTGACCAGCTTGACAGCACCATTATCTTCGTGCTCCCTTATTTCATCAGGTGCAACGTCGATGATCTCGTCATCGGAAGTATCATTCTGCTCTCCAACGACTTCGGCTGACACTTCGGGTATCTCCTCAGTCACAGGCTCTGCCGACATTATTTCGGGTTCAGGTACAGATACTTCCTCGGATATTGATTCTTCTGCTGTAATCTCGGGTTCCTGTTCTGAATCTGAGATTTCTCCAACTATTGGCTCCGCCTCAATGATTTCAGGCTCGATTTCGGGTGCAGAAATTTCCTCAGCTGTGGGTTCTTCTTCTGAGTTCTCGCATTCCTGTTCAGGAACTGAAATTTCTTCAACTTTAGGCTCTGCCGCAATGATCTCGGGTTCAGAAGTTTCCTCGGCTATCGGTTCTTCTGCTATGTTCTCGGGTTCAGGCACGATGGGAGATATTTCCTCCACCAATGGCTCCGCAGATATCTCGGGTTCAACGGCAGATATTTCTTCGGCAGCAGTCTCAGTCTTTGCGGGTACAGCCTGAGGAACTGCGGCTATGCACATTTCAGTTTTACTGCCGAAACGAACGCTCTCACCCAGCTGTTTCATACGTGCAAACATCGCCTTATCAGCGTCTTTTTCAATATCAGCTGCACTGAACTGTTTCTCGGCGTGTATACAGATGATATTGCCTGCATGGTCGATCTCCAGAACACAGCTGAAAATATCCTGCTGAGATGAGCTTTTCATCATAGTTGCTTTGATATAGCCGTTCCTGTCGTTGCGGACAGTTTCGGTATCTATCATTTGTCCGAAATTACAAAGCTGTGAAGTAAGTCCCGATTCTGCTGCTTCGGATGAAGTCATTGTTATTATCTCGCAGTCAAAATCGTCGGTACAGCCTTCATATGGGGTAAATCCCACATCGTTCAGCGTGAGTCTGTTCTTATCCTCGCCGCGCAGAACAGAGAAATCGTCAGCAGTTATGCAGACTTCATCTGCTATCTCGATCTCCATAGGCTTGCGCTCGGATTCTTCCAGCAGCAGGAACTCATTACCCTCTGTATTGGCATAGTGCTCAGCAGTACTGCCCTTACAGCCGCCTATAACAACGTCTTTGCCGACAAATCCTCTGCCGAGGACGATGTTCTTTTTGAGGACATCAACTTCTTTAAGAGAGGGACACTCCGTCAGCGCACCGTCGCTGATCTCAAGAAAAACAGGCAAAAGTGTCAGCTTTTCGAGATTTTTACAGCTGAGTTTTTCAAGCACTGTCACACCACCGATCGCCGATGCATCATTAAGTGACAGCATGAACTCTTCGGCCTGACCTTTTTCCCATTCAGCGTCGTTCCTGTCAGTTATCGAAAGCCTGCCGTCCTTCAGCAGCAATGCCGCACAGTCCGCACTGTAGCTGTCACCTACAAAATTCAGCTGCCAGTAGACCTGACTTCCGTTTTTGAAGCTCCTTCTTTCAAAACCGAAAGCGCCTGAAGTCTGTTCACCCTCGGAATAGGAACTGCGGGTGACCGTGATATCCAGCTTATCCGCGATATCAGTATTTGCAAAAAGATCAGCTACGGCTTTCAGCTTGCTTTCGGCAGTATCATCGACCGGCGATGCTATTTTGTAATTGAAGCAGTCAGCCCTGCCCAGTGTACTGAGAGTACACTTCATATCGTCAAAAAGCTTTCTGTCATCAGCGTTCAGCGATGCAGGATCACTGCCCGACCACGCCATGAAGATCATCTGCGGAAGATCAGCCTCGCCGCCCTCTTTCGCAAATATAAGCCCGTCCTCGTCACGGACTGTCCTTACGCCCGATGTGCTCTCAAATCCCACACTTGTGATACCGTTATTAGCAAGAACCTCTGCAAGAACGTCTTCGTTTATTTTATATGTGATAAGTTTGCACTGTGTTCCGCTAAGATTTGTGTTTTCCATTGTTGTTTTCCTCCTCATTCTGTGAGAAACATTCTCTCAGCCTGCCAAACTGCGGCAAAGAGTTTATCAAGTCTATTATATCATAATCCACAACAAAAGTAAAGATACTGTGAAAAAAATATTGAATTTTGTTCTTTATCTATGGATCAAAGAGCATCTAAATATATACCAGGATATACGACCGTATCATTTCGTATTTTTTTGTTACCATCTTTTACGACATCATACAAACCGCTCTCGCTGTTGTAACATATTAAACCAACTCTTTCCACTGTATACATAACAGACCGAAACGTTCATACAAACAAACCGAGATATACAAAGACAACAAAAAACCCCGACTCACGTCGGGGTTTTCTGCGAAGTATAGAAGTATATATGAAGAAAAAATATGAGGATCTCTAGGTTGGTTCTCTGCCTTCATTCCCTCGTCCCGCCATAGTTTTTGACCATGGTCGAGACGAAAGAAGAGGTGGAGAAATTGGAGAAAAAAATATATGAAAAAAAGTTATTATCAAATGTTCTTTATCACTCTCTTTATCTTGTTTATATCATACTCTGTTTATTTGATAGTTATGTGAAAAGTTATAAAAATATAAGCGAAAATAGATCAGACATTTACATAAAAAAAGCATAAAAATCTCTTTACAAATCAACCGTGATTTGGTATAATAGATGGAGAAAAGCACCTATATGGAGCGAAACCACGAAAATCATCACGAAAAGTTAAGGAAGTGTTCAGTTATGGACCGTGCCACCAGTGAAAAAGCACTGAAACATTTCAGGACTGTTGCGCGTCACCGCCATGAAGTAATGAAGAACTGTTTCCGTGCAGGTATACCCTTACAAGGGCTGACTCACGATCTGTCAAAATTTTCTATAGAAGAATTCTCATATGGAGTTAAATATTTTCAGGGAAACCGCTCGCCTCACGAGGGAGAAAGGGATGAATATGGTTTCTCATACGCTTGGATGCACCATAAGGGCCGCAACAAGCATCATTTTGAGTACTGGACGGACTATGACCCTGTGACCAGGGTTATGAGCCCAGTTAAAGTGCCACTGAAATATGTCAAGGAGATGTTCTGTGACAGAGTGGCGGCAAGCAAGATATATATGAAAGATAAGTATGATGACGGTTCTGCGCTGGCATATTTTATGAAAGGCAAAAATACCCGTATGATACACCCCGAGACTTCCGCACTGCTGGAAAAACTTCTGGTGATGCTGAAAAATAAAGGAGAACGCCGCACTTTCGCATATATCAGAAAGCTCAAAGACTACTGATATAAGTCGTAACGTTCCCTCAAAAAGAATAATCACACTGAAAAGCGTCCGCACAAGAAATCTGCGGGCGCTTTTTTTGTAATGTAATGGTTCAAAAACGGATCACTATGCATATAATAAAAAAGAACGCACCAAAAGGTGCGCTCGCATCACAGATTAACGAAATTATGTATCACTCCGGTAGGAGTTATATCAAGCCATGCATAACAAGGCGGCTTTTCGTCACGGGGCTGACCCGCACTGCCGGGATTGAGTATAAGCATAGTACCGCGCTGTTCATAATAGCGCTTATGGGTGTGTCCGAAAAGGGCGAACTGACATTCTTCCTCCTTGGCTTTCTCGTAAATGTTCTCAACAGAGAAATTCACGCCCCATTTATCACCATGTGCGAGGAACATACGCTTGCCGTCGGGCAGAACATAGACCATGCTTTCGGGAAGCTCTTTATCAAAATCGCAATTGCCTTTGACGCATATCATATTATTATCGAGATAATGAGATTTCAGCTTGCGGAACTCCGAAAGACCGTCACCCAGGAATATAAACAGATCAGCGTCACCATTGCGCTTGATTATCTTATGCATAGCGGCAAAATTACCGTGTGTATCCGAAAAAACAATGATCCTCATGGAATGGTCCCCCCTCCCGCATTGTGTATATTATATCACATTTAAAATTAAAAATCAAGACAATTAGTGCAAGTATGTGAATATTTACAAATTTTTAAGGAGGTCATGATATGACTGATAAAAGACAAACTCCGGAGAATATGCGACCCTTACTGGAAGAAGCTGCAAAAAAGCTCGGCGTTACGCCCGAATCACTTGAAAGAAATCTCTGCAGCGGCGATATTGGCAATTTGCTGAAAAAACTACCCGCCGTTCAGCAGGAGAAGCTCACAAAAACTCTAGCAGACAAAACTGCTTGTCAGAAAATCATGGAAAGCCCGCAGGCACAGGCACTTATTCGGAAATTTACGGGAAAATAGCGTAATAAGGGGGATAATATGGAAGACATGATGAACAGGATACAGGACGTACTGAACGACGAAGAAAGCATGAAACAGCTGCGTGACCTTGCGGGTATGCTGAGCGGTGGCAAGTCCGAGAGTATACCTGCTGCGCCAGTGTTACGATCCGAAGCCGATGGCATAGATACGGTGAAGCTGATGCAGCTTGGTCAGATATTGCAGACTGCATCACAGGACGACGATCATATCCGCCTTATGACTGCACTTCGTCCGCTTTTAAAGGAAGAGACCCGAAACAAGCTGGACAGGGTGATAAAAATATACCGCCTGATGAATATTTATCCTGCACTGAAAGAGAGCGGGCTTGGAGGAGGAGGGCTTCTTGGCATCATCTGACAATAATTTCAGCAAAATGCAGGAAGATGCCATGCGCCGTGTGATGGAAATGCAGCAGCGTTCCCGTGATGCTGTGAAGCATAACAGCGAGAAAGATGATACTTCTGCTGAAAAAACAGATATTGCTGGACTTTTCGGCGGTATAAAGATAGACGAAGAAAAAGCTCTCATCGCTATGCTTATATTCATTCTTTACAAACAGGGTGCTGACATAAAACTGCTGATGGGACTTGCATATCTGTTATTATAAAAGCTGCCCGTTCGGCATGAACGGACAGCTTATAATATTATTTAAGTACTATCATGCCTTTGCGTGCATCGTCTACAAGTTCCGCAGAAGCTACGAGAGTGTCGGCGTTTACGGAAACAAGGCTCCTGCCGCCGGTACCGTAGAATGGATCACAGCAGTAAAACTGTATATCTCCCTCTTCTTCGACCTCGTATCCGCATACGACCACATACTGTGTACCGGAACTGAGACCGTAGTAATCGCTGTAATCGAAATCCGCTATACCGTCATAGTAACGCACCGCAAGGAGGATACGCCTGCCTTCGTCAATGCATGAAGCCAGATCATTGGCGCTGAATGAGGTCTTTCTTTCGGCGATAAGGTCTCCGCCCGAATATTCTTCTATCAGTTTTACATAGTCATCGCCGGTACCAAGAGTACCTGCCGCGTCTTTAAGTTCGTACTTATCCCAGTTGTAAAGCTTCTGGCAATTGACCAGTGCAGCAGCTGCGATGAATCCGCTATCTTCGGCATCACTTGGGAAAGTTGAATTATTCGTATCAGTCCTAATACCGTTACCTGCTGTAGGAAGTACTGTCGCCGCACCGACTTCTTCAAGGTCATCGGCGGGAAGATATCCCTTTTGGGACAGATACTCCACCTCTATCTGCTGACCGGTACCAAACTGGGAGATATCAAGTTCATCGTAGGAAGAAAACAGTTCACCCTCTCCCGCTGCACCGATGTATTCTCCGTTCTTATCGGTGACAGTAGTATCGGCAGCAACTCGATAAAGATGCCCCATAGGTCTTTCGCGTTCATCCTCCCACTCGGAATCCTCATCAACATTCACAGCTTCGGACTTTTCAGCACTGCCCTGTACCGCCGGGGAATTTTTATCAACTTTATCAGATTTTTTGGTCTTTGGTGCTATACCATAGAATACAACACCTATTATAATGACCGCACCGAGAACTATACCGACCATCAGCCGTGAAGCCTTGGCTATGTCGTTGCGGTTATCATTCATTATTTTTTTTATCTCATTATTCTTCATAGAATATTATCCGCTTTCATTACTTATTTCAATTTGCACATAAGCAGAGTACAGTCGTATTTATCGCGCCAGTAAGGGTCATGGAGCTCGTAAGCATCGAGGTAACAGTTATAAGAAAGATAAGTTGTCATATTGTCGCTGCCTGCGGGCAGGTCAAATTCAACCGAAGTATCTGTTTCGGTATACCCCATCTCTGTACCTGTTTTAAACGTGCCCTCACCTTCTGAATCCGAGCCGTCTGTCTTTTTACATTTGACTTTTACCTTGCCGTCCTTGAATGTAAGCACAGGGAAAGCCTCATCGGCAATAAGCTGATGCCAGTTTTCCATTCCTTTCAGCATTACTTTTGGTACAAGAGTACAGCCATCGGGCAAATTCATTTTATCCTTTTCTTTGAAAGTATACGAATCTCTTTCCACCTGAGAAAGCGGCATAAGATCATCATTGAGATACATCACCGCCAGCACCATCTGTCCCTTGCTGTCAAAATAAAACCTCAGACCAGCATACTGTCCCAGTCTTCCTGAATCTTCGGGGAAAGGATACTTATAATCGAAATAATGATCTGCATGAGCTGCGTTCAACAGAAAAGCTTCAGTTTTTGTAAACTCAGCATACTGCAATAATTTGTCATCATCTTTCGAGGCAGGTATTGACTTTCCGCCGTAACATTCAACAATATCATAAGGGGTAGATTCGTAAGGTGTACGCATGAAGAAACTAAGATCGCGGTACTTTTCGTCATTCTCATCATAAGCACCCCAGTATACGAAGGTCCAGACCCTCTGCTCATCGTTCACGCAATTGTCGAGAAAATTAAAATCGTCCCCGACCGAAAAATCATCGTGAACAAGCTTACCGCCATTTTCCCACTCTTTGTTATCCGGTTCGATATGTGCAGGGAGAACTTCGTCAGAAACAACACTATCATCTTTATATTCCCTTGCTACAGGCTTATTGCTGTTGTTTTTTTCAGCCTGCGGTGTAACAGTACACCCGCAAAACATGATTGCTGCCAGCAATGCCGACGCTGCTTTTATCCTCACAGAGCAAGCCCCCTTTCATTTAAGATATATCATTAATTAGTATATCACACTTTCCTTCAAATGTAAAGATACTCCTGTACAATTTTTTACATTTCGGTACGATCGGGTATCTCTTAAAAAGCGCCCTGAAAGTGCTGGAAATATACGGATATCACAGCTGTAATTAATATTCATAATTTCACTGAAACAACTGATAAGAATTTTTAACTTTGCAGTTTTTACAAAAATTCTTCCTGTATGTGACGACAACCCATAATATAGTTAAAAATCATGTGATATGTCTTTACAAATTATCTTTATTGTGTTAAAATATCATTTGGTGAATTTTTAAAATTCTGACTACAGAGATCGGTTGCAGTAAACGAATAAGCGTCCGACAAAAAACACAGGAGGGATCCGATGAAAAACAAAAAGTTCATCAGTGCGGTAACTGCACTGATGCTCACAGCCTCACTTATGGCAGGCTGCAGCGACAAACCGGCGGAGGATAGTTCCCCGGCTTCTGATAGTTCTTCCGCTGCCGCCACTACGACGTCTGCTGATAAAGAAACTACCCCGGAAGAAACCACATCTGAGGAAGATACTACCGACGCAGAGACCACCGAAGATGAAAACGGCATGAAAGTCATTGATCTTTCAGGCGGCGGTGCTATCGCCGATAACATGAGAATGACTTCCCTTTCATCCGTGGAAAGAGGCGCACTCAGAACTTCATCTAACACAAGGGTGAATGTCGGCACTTCGGGCAAAGCCAGAAAATGGTCCGATAAAAAGAAAGAAGCCAAGAAAAAGCTGACCATAATGGTATATATTGTAGGCTCTGACCTTGAAAGCAAACAGGCTTCAAAAGCCGCGACCATTGACATAGGCGAGATGATATACAGCGGTCTCGACGACAAGGACGTTAACCTTGTGGCATACTGCGGCGGCGCTCAAACCTGGTGGATACCCGGATACCCCTCAGGTAAGAACGCTTACATTGAGTACAAGTCCAAAGATGCTGATATACAGGCTGACAACGGTGCAGGTATAAACATCTACGAGACAGATAAGAAAAACATGGGCAAATCCGATACTTTCAGCGATTTCCTCAAAGATGCACCTTCAAAGTATCCTGCTGATAACTATGCGCTGATCTGCTGGGATCACGGCGGTGGACCTGTTCTGGGCTACGGTTCGGACGAACTGAATGTTGACAGCAAGACTAATCTCGGCGACAGCCTTACCCTTGCCGAGATGAAGACTGCTCTCGACAAGAGTGATTTCAAAAAAAACAAGCTGAAATTCGTTGGTTTTGACGCTTGTGTAATGTCCTCGATAGAGATAGCAGACCTATGGCAGAACTATGCTGAATATCTTGTAGCATCTGCTGATACGGAACCGGGCTGCGGCTGGAACTATGAGTTCCTCAAAGATGTAAACGGCACCACCGATACCCCAAAGATCTGCAAAAATATTATCAAGACCTACTTCGATTATCTGTCCGAAGCAAGCGTACACTGCTATATTCCCGATGCTACTCTGGCAGCCTTCGATCTTTCTAAGACTGATAAGGTAAAAGACGCTGTGGGCAGCGTATGCAAGGCGATGAATGATGATCTTCAAAACGGAGATACAAGATCCTACGACAAATTTCTCAAGGGTGTACACAGCTACGCCTGCTACGACCTTGCCGATCTGGGAACTATTGTGACTTCCCTTTCAGGCGCCTATGCCAATGAAACAAAGCAGCTGAAATCTGCAATGAATGATATGCTGATCGACGGTACTACCACCATCGCCAACACCTGCGGTATGTCGGTATATTTCCCGCTTTCAAACAGCACAGCCGATCTCGATACCAGCATGGTCATCCTGAAATATCTGGGCGGTATCGATTATATCAGAAATACTCCTATCAACGCTGAATACGAGGAACTTATGAACACTCTGCTTAGTGAGACAGCGGGCACCGGATCTTCTTCTGCTTCCAAACCCGACAGCAGCTCTTCTAAGAAAGACAGCAGCAGTTCCAAAACCGAGTCAAGCTCATCAAAGAAAGAAGAGAGCAGTTCTTCCAAGGCTGAGTCAAGCTCTTCCAAAAAAGAAGAAAGCAGTTCCTCCAAAGCTGAGTCAAGTTCTTCAAAGAAGGAGAACAGCAGTTCATCAAAGGCTGATTCAAGTTCTTCCAGGAAAGATGAAAGTTCTTCCAAACCAGATAGCAGCTCTGTAAGCACCAACACCAATCCAAAACTTTCAAAGCTCGATCTTGAAGTAGTTGAAAAGGGTGCTAAATCCTCCAACAAGGATTTCAAAGACGACGGCTACGCTTACTCACAGCTGCCCAAGGAAGAAATGAGCAATATCCGTGGTGTATACTACACCGTACTTAAAAATTTATCTCTCAGTGAAGGCAAAACAAACTGGGCTCCTTATGTGATCTACATACCAGCCGAGATCGATGACAAGGGCATTGCCAAGATGGATCTCGACCCGACAATGATCGGTGTTGTTACCGATAAGGAAGCAGAGCCAAACCTCTGCCAGACAAAGTATCTCGGTGACGGCAATTATCGCTCCGCAGGTCTGCTGAGTGCTACCCGCGATCTTTCGGATGAATATATGTCGGTAATGGTGCAGTCTCAAGTAGACAAAAAGGGCAATGCCTCTATCACCGGTATTACTACTAACCAGACAACCGCAAACGGCGTTCCCATAACTTCAAAGGACGAAATAGACCTGAACGAGTGGCTCTCATTTGAAAGCCCCTTCGTAGCCTATGCTCCTGACAAGAGCAATCCCCGCAAGCATTACAGCGAAAGCGGTGAAAGTACATTCGGCGGACAATTCAGCCTGCTGGGCGATAACTTCGATGTAAAAGCCTGCAAGCCCTCAGAGATTTCGGGCGAATACGCCGTACAGATGAGTGTATTCACCATCGATGGTAAAGAGTATTGCAGCAATATCGGCAGCTGGACCATAAAAGACGGCAACACAGAAAAGCTCAAAGAGCAAAAGGTGGATAACGGCGTACTGAAATTCGCTATACTTGACGACCATGCTGAGCTCGTAAAGTTTGAGAAATCTGGCAAGAACGAGACAAAGAAGCTGACTGTACCCGACAAGGCAGACGGAAAGAAAGTCACCATTGTACGTGAGGGCGCATTCTCAGGAACTAACCCCGAAGAGATAGTATTCCCTGATTCTGTTGAATATATCGGCAGACTTTCATCTGGCGTTTCCACCACAAAGAAGATCACTCTGCCCAAGAAGCTGAAAACAATTTCGGAATCCATGTTCAGCTACTATAAAGATCTTGAAAGCATTGAGATACCTTCAACTGTTGAAAGTATCGGCGCATTCGCTTTTGAAAATACAGGTCTTAAAGAGATCAAGATCCCGAAGAATGTTGCTTCTATCGGCGAAGGCGTGTTCAACGGATGTAAAGACCTTGAAAAGATCACTGTTGAGAGCGGCAACAAGAACTACACCGCAGATGTTAACGTTCTTTACACCGCTGACAAGAAAAATCTTATTGCCTTCACTGGTCTTTCCCATGAGGAATTCACAGTGCCCGAAGGCGTTACCGAGATTTGCAGATACGCATTTACGGGATGCTTTGAAAAGGAACTGAGCTTTGGTAAGGAAGACAGTGATGAAAAGGGTCTGAAAAAGATCACATTCCCGAAAACTCTTGTGAAGATCAGTGACTTTGCATTTGAGGGCTGTACAGGATTTGACGAGATAACTCTTCCCGACAGTCTGGAATATCTGGGTTCAGGTGCATTCGGTGTATCGTTCATGCAGACTCCCACAAACGAGATAACACTGAAATTCGGTCCGAATGTAAGAAGAATACGTACCTGCGCATTCTCAGGCTACAAGATAAAGAAGATAGAGGTTGACAAAAAGAACACCTGCTTCAAGACCGACGGCAAAAAACTGACGAGTATCGATGGTTCCGCAGTGATCGCACTTACAAGATCATAATTCGGATAACCAGCGGCAAAACAGGCTCCTGTAAATTACATGAGCCTGTTTTTACGGTCAAATACCCTTGACATTATCACTTTAGTGTGGTATAATATCAGTGCTTTATAGTATTTATGTATTGAAAGGAGTTAATATCATACTATGGATAAGAATATACCTTATAAAACATACCTTGAAGAAAGTGAGATGCCGAAGCAGTGGTACAACGTCAGGGCTGATATGAAGAACAAGCCCGCCCCCCTGCTGAACCCTCAGACACTCAAGCCGATGACAGCTGAAGAGCTGGGCGTAGTATTCTGCGATGAGCTCGTTGAACAGGAACTGAACACTACCGATGCTTATATCGATATTCCCGAGGAGATACGCGATTTTTACAAGATGTACAGACCCTCTCCTCTGGTAAGGGCTTACTGCCTCGAAAAAGCTCTGGGCACTCCCGCTAAGATATACTACAAGTTCGAGGGCAACAACACCTCGGGCAGCCATAAGCTCAACAGTGCCATTGCTCAGGCTTATTATGCTAAAAAGCAGGGTCTGAAAGGTGTTACAACAGAGACAGGCGCAGGTCAGTGGGGCACAGCACTTTCCATGGCTTGTGCATATTTCGGACTTGACTGCAAGGTATACATGGTAAAGGTAAGCTACGAGCAGAAGCCTTTCCGTCGCGAAGTTATGCGTACATACGGCGCATCTGTCACACCTTCGCCCTCTGAAACAACTAACGTCGGCAGAAAGATACTGGCAGAACACCCCGGTACATCAGGAAGCCTCGGCTGTGCTATATCCGAAGCAGTTGAAGTTGCTGTAGGTACAGAAGGCTACCGTTATGTTCTGGGCTCGGTACTCAATCAGGTACTGCTGCATCAGTCTGTAATTGGTCTTGAAAGCCTTGCTGCATTTGAAAAACTGGGCGAAAAGCCTGATATAATCATCGGCTGCGCAGGCGGCGGTTCAAACCTCGGCGGACTTATCTCACCTTTCATGGGTCAGAAGCTCCGCGGCGAAGCAGATTACCGCTTCATCGCAGTTGAACCTGCTTCATGCCCCAGCCTTACACGCGGCAAGTATGCTTACGACTACTGCGATACAGGTATGGTTTGCCCCCTGGCTAAGATGTACACTCTGGGCAGCGGATTCATCCCCTCTGCTAACCACGCAGGCGGTCTGAGATACCACGGCATGAGCAGCACACTTTCTCAGCTGTATGATGATAAGCTGATGGAAGCTGTATCCGTTGAGCAGACCAAGGTATTCGAGGCTGCACAGCAGTTCGCACGTATCGAGGGTATCCTCCCCGCACCTGAATCCAGCCATGCTATCCGTGTAGCTATCGATGAAGCACTCAAGTGCAAGGAAACAGGCGAAGAAAAGACAATTCTCTTCGGTCTGACAGGTACCGGCTACTTCGATATGGTCGCATACCAGAAATTCAACGACGGTGTGATGACTGACTATATCCCCACAGATGATGATCTGGCTAAGGGATTTGCAGGTCTTCCTAAAGTAGACTAAAATGATATTCAATTGTGCGTCCGCGGTTATCCGCAGGGCGCACTTTTTGTTTATTCAGCCGATTGAAAATCAAAAAAAATAGGAGTATAATGTTAGTTGTGATTTTTTTCGGGAGCGGTGATAAAAATGTCAAAAAGGACAATGACGGAGGGTACTCCGTGGAAACATATAATCAGCTTTGCCCTGCCCGTGCTGGCAGGATCGCTTTTACAGCAGCTATACAATACAGCCGATTCGGTAATAGTCGGCAGAAATGCAGGACAATCCGCACTTTCGGGAGTCGGAACTACGGGAACTTTCTCATTTCTTTTCCTTGCAATAGCGATAGGTTTCTCTTCGGGAAACAGTGTTGTAATAGCGCAGCACTACGGCGCGGGAAATGAAAAAGCTGTTCGTCGAACAGCTTCAACAGGTATAATTCTACTGCTCGCCCTTGGTATCGCATCATCGGTAATAGGGATAGCCGTCAGCGAACCCGCGCTGACCCATATTGTAGGGGTAAAACCTGCATATCACGACTATGCTGTGCAGTATTTCCGATGGTACTGCTTAGGACTTATCTTCCAGTTTGGCTACAATGCCTTTTCATCAATACTCAGGGCGGTGGGTGACAGCAAAGCCACCCTTTATTTTCTGCTGATTTCTTCTGTGCTGAACATCGCCCTTGACCTGCTTTTCGTAAGTGTATTCAAATGGGGAGTTTTCGGGGCAGCGATAGCTACGGATATATCCCAGGCAGGTTCATTCATCGCGGCATATATCTACATGATAAAAAAGTACCCTGTATTCCGTTTCAAACTTAAAGAATTCGTATGGGACAGCAAAGCCGCAAAAAGAACTGTCATAGTCGGTACCCCCATAGCACTTCAGCTTGTTATAGTTTCTATCGGTTTGACTTTGATCCAGCGTGCAGTCAATGATTTCGGAGAGAATATGACAGCATCGTTCACAGTAGGTTCCAGAATAGAAATGTATCTGAACCTCCCCTGCAACGCTTTTCAGACCACTCTTGCCACATACACGGGTCAGAATTACGGCGCGGAAAAACCCGAGCGAATCAAACAGGGTGCGCGTCAGACGATACTTATATCAGTCGGCATAACACTTGTTATCTCGGCAGTGATAATGCTTACTGCCCAAAACATCATAGACCTTTTCAAGCTGAACGATGCTGCTGCGGGCTACTGTATACAGCATCTGCGTACGATAGCACTGGTGAACGTAGTTCTTTCGGTGTATATCCCGCTTTTCGGAGTATTCCAAGGAACGAACCACAGCGGAATGCCTACTATTGTCGCCACCTGCGCACTTTCTGTCCGCTTGATAGTGACCTATCTTTTCAGGTACAGCAGCTTTTTCGGATACACCATAATCTGGTGGAACGGACTTTTCGGTTTCGGCACGGGCTGTACCATTACATGGCTAAACTATCTCAACGGATGGTGGCTCAAAGGCACTAAGGTGCACGCTGAAAAGATATCTGAAAAAGAATGACAAGTACTGCATGGCATTGTCTGAAAAAACGATTTTTTAGCAAATCTATTGACTTTTCAGGAGATAAATGTTATAATGTAGTCGCAATTCCGCAAAGGTTAATTCATTTTTATAATGTATATTTGCGGAAAGCATTGAATGATCAAGGAATTTATAATTTCAAGAAAGAAAGGATAATCGAATTATGAAAAAGAAACTGATACTTATGCTCTGCGTAGCTGCACTCACTCTTAGCTTTGCATCCTGCGGAGATACCGACAAGGGCTCTAAGGACAACGAGTCTGCTGCTTCATCCGCAAGCGAGACAGTTGAAAGCGCGGCTGATGTAAGCGAAGCTGAAACCACCGAAGAATCTGCTGCTGAGGCTGAGAGCGCAGCTGAGGTCGAATCCAAAGCTGAGGCTACTGAGTCCAAGGCTGATTCCGATAAGCCTGCTGCTTCCAATGAAGAACTTACCGAGCTGCTTGCCAAGGTAAAGGAAACAACTGCTGACAGCAAGAATTGTGAAATGACTGCTAAGATGAATATAGATATGGTAATGACCATGAGCGGCACTACCACAAATATGAAAACCAACACTGATATGGTTTCAAAGACAAACGGCAAGAACACCCATACGACCCAGACCACTACTACCGATCAGGGTACAGGCAGTCCTATTTCAGAAACTCAGGATATCTATCAGGCTGAAGACGGAAATACCTATGTAACTACAGACGAAGGCAAGACATGGACAAAGACTGTTGGTCCTGCTACCACTCTTGACGCTGATGCATTCTCCAACGAGGTCATCGGTGATGAGGGAGCATTCAAGAATGCTACTCTTGAAAAAGACGGCGACAATTATGTTATCACCATCTCCCTGAACGATATTCTCGAAAACGGCGGTGAAGTTGCAGAGTCCCTCTTCGGTATGGGCGGCGGCGGAAAAGCTGAGGGTAATATGATAATGACCATCGGCAGCGATTATTATCCTGTAAGCATTACTATGGAGAACATAGCTTTTGATATGTCAGAACTGCTGAGCTCACTCAGCTCCGAGGATACAGGTGATATCTCGATGGATATGACAATGAACATGACTCTTAACTTCAGCAACTGGGGCGGCGTTTCTGATGATGAAGTTGCTGTTCCCGAGGCAGCACTTTCTGCTGAATAATTTATAACCAATATATAAAGACTGTGTGATCTCAGTGATCGCACAGTCTTTTTTGTGTATTCAGCTTTTGCGGCATACGGCGGTAACGAACATATAACCGTCGTTTATATCGGCAAAGATATCGCCGTGCATACTGTTCATCAGCCTGCGGCATATATACAGACCAAGCCCGCTTCCCTGTTTGCCATTTGTGTTAGAACCTCTCCAGAAGCTGTCGAATATATGGTCAAGTTCGTTCTTCGGAAGTTCACAGCCGCCGTTTTTCACTGTCACAAGACGACAGTCTTCTTCGTCAGAAAAGACGATCGAAATATTCTTGCCGTCACCGTATTTGATGGCGTTTTCAATGATGTTTTGCAGTACCTCGGTAAGTCGGTCAGGGTCGCCGTATATCAAGCAGTCAGTGTAGTTTTCCAGTGTTAATTCTGTTCCGTTCAGCGAAAGCTTGCTTTGGTAGAATGATTCCACGCTATCGATCACCTGTGACAGATAGAAGTCACGGTTCTCCACCTCAAAGCTTATAAAATCATCAGATGAATGCTTGATTATCTCTTCGAGATAACGTTCTATCTCGTCAGCCTTTTCACCGATACTGCCGTAGATCTCATCAAGCTTTTGCGGATCGGTGTACAGCCCTCTTGCCAGCGCTTTTGAATAAAGTTTGATGGACGATAGCGGAGTTTTGATATCATGTGAAAGGGAAAGTATCATTGTCTTTTCGGCTTTCGCGTGTTCAAACTCTTTCTGCTTTGAAGATTCCAGCTTCTCTCTCAGCATATCAAGTCCCCAGACAAATTTGCCGAAATACCTGCTCTTGTCCTCTTTTAGTGGGTCTGTCAGATTGCCCTTTGAAAGCTCATAGGGCAGTTCGCTAATACGATTGAAAGGCTTAATCATCTTGCTTCTGAGATACAGCAGTACAGCAAGACCTATTACCGTAACAGCGATAAAAGCAATGTTCACAGCGACAAATGATCTCCTTCTGCCGTTTTCAGTTTTGTCATCATACTCTATCCTGTAAAGTCTATCCCCCGCTTTGCAGATAACGTACTCTCTCTTGCTATCAAAAGCCGCTTCATCATCTGCATCGATATCATAGATGCCTGTTATGGCAGTAAAATCATCAGCGCTGACTTTTTCACCCGCATCAAGCCGATGTTTCACTCTGTTGACCTCAACAAGGTAATACTCAGAAGTCTCCCCGCGGTCTTTAAGCAGTATATGGTCAACTGAAGCTGTCAGCACTATCATTATCACAACGAAGAATACTATAAGCTTGTCGAAGCTTTTCATTTCAGCCCTCCCAGCGGTAGCCCTTTCCCCAGACCGTCAGTATGCGCTTAGGTTCTTTGGGGTCGGGCTCGATCTTCTGACGAAGCCATTTGATATGTACGGTAAGGGTCTGTATCTCTGATTCACTGTCAGAACCCCATATCCGATTAAAGATGTATTCTTTGGTAAGAGTCTGTCCCTTGTTCTCGATGAACAGCCTTAACAGTTCAAACTCCTTAGCTGTCATCTGCAGTGTTTCGTCGTTTTTGGTGACAGTCCCGCTTGTAAGATCGAGAGTGATATCGCCGTCGGTAAGATCGTCCATTGCAAGACGCCGCTTGAATATACCCTTGACCTTTGCTATCAGGATATCGATATCATATGGCTTTTCAATGTAATCATCAGCACCGAGTATAAGACCGTTCAGCTTATCCTCCCTGTCTATCCTTGCTGTCAGTATCAGTATCGGAGTATTGCTCTGCTCACGGATACGTCTGCACACGGCAAATCCGTCTATACCGGGAAGATTGATATCCAGAAGCACAAGTCTTGCGCCGTATTTTTCAAAAAACGCAAGAGCTTTTTCTCCGCTTTCAGCTGTGCTGACGGTGTAACCTTCAGCCCTGAGAAAATCGCACAGCAGAACGCAGAGCTCCTTGTTGTCCTCAACGATCAAAATATCTACCATATCACACCTCGCATAAATTTTTCCTTATCGTTTATATTATACTATTCTTTTGCATAAACGTCAACTGCAAAATCTTTTCCCGGGAAAACAGCAAACGACATCTGATCTTCTTTCGTTTTAAAAGATCGGTGTCGTTTACTGTGTAAATATCAGGCTGTAGGTAAAACAGTTCTTTCTTATTCGATGCTTGAAGTATCCGAAGCCCTGACCTTACTTGTATAAAGCGATGTTAAAAGTACGCTCACCACTGTTACAGCTATGATCACCGCGGGATAAATAACAAACATCGAAAAGATATCGAACTTGTATTCAACGCTGTTCATAACACCCAGCATACCGAATATCGGGTCCATAGTCAGCTTTGTGAAAGGCACGCAAAGTGATGCTGAAATAAGAACTGCAAGTATCGAAATGACCAGAAAACGCAGTGTATGGTGTGCAACTACCGAGCGTTCCTTGAAACCGATAGCTTTCATCAATGCTATCTCAGATCTTTCCTTTGCGATGAATGAACGCTCCATAAGCACACTTATCAGTACAATGATCACTACCGCAAGCATCAGTGCGAGATCTCTTACTGTTGACATAGTATCACCGACACCCATACTGCTTTTCGTAAATTCTCTTGAATCCTCGACAATACTGATATTCATGATGTCTTTCAGCTTTTCCCTGCGTTCGTCGATAACTTCCTTGCTTGGATGATCATCAAAATCTATCTGGAATGCAAATATTGAAGATGGTGATGTTTCCTTTATCTCGATATCCTGATGCAGTCTGCCTACCATGCCCATCTGGTCAAAACTCTGGAACAGTGCGGATACCAGATATTCATCTGTACTGCCGTCAATAGTAATCTTAACAGTATCGCCAATACCTATGCCTATCTTCTTTGCGGCAGCCTCGGCAAAAGCTACCTCATTGGTGTACATCGGCGCTGTGCCTTCGCTATACTCGTAATCTGTTGTATCCGTCTTGCCGCATTGCAGAAAACTGAGATTTGTGTTCTTGCCCTCATACTCAACGTTCAGCTGATACCATGGTTCAGCCCAGACCTTTCCGGGCATATCGTTTTCGGCAAGTATCTTTTCTATCTCTGCCGATGCTTCATCGGGAGTTTTTAACCCTCCTATTATCTCCATGCCTCGCTCACTGTCGGTCAGATAAACATCGCTCCGCTTAACACTCAGCAGATACAGCAGCGAATCGCTGTCGATAGTATTTGCTGTCGCTGTCAGTATCATTATCAGCAGAGTGAAAAGCACGAATATAAAGGTTATAAGACCGTACTGCTTTGGTGCGCTGAGTATATCGTTCACGGATAAGAAACCCGTACTGCCAAGCTTGCTTTTGCTAAGGCTCATAACGCTGCGTTTCTTGAATCGCTCACCTGTCTGACCGTTGCGTACAGCATCTATGGGAGAAAACTTGTTTATCTTCGAGGTGCATCTCCAGCAGAACAGCATTATCATTGCAACTACCGCCAGACAACAAGCTATACCTATCAGCACACTGTTATCACTGCCAAGCACCATGTTTTCGCTGACGCTTTTAAGAAGTGCCGCACCGAAAGGTACACTTATAGCATATCCCACAGAAGCACCCAGTACCGCGATACCAAGATACTTCACCAGATACATTCCCCTGATAGAGCTGTTTTTAAGACCGACCGCTTTCATTACACCTATCTCTCTGAATTCTTCCGAGATAGTAAAGCCGATGGTAAATCTTAGTACCACAAAGGATACTACCAGCAGACCTATACTAAGCACCATAAGTATCGCCGCTACCAGTATATCCATGATGTAAGTCATTCGGATAAGGTTCTTATCAAAATTCAGCTGAAGATAGGGTGCGTTTTTGGCAGAAGCATCTTCAAACCCTTTCTCATCGGTGATATCGAAATAATACATATTTCCTGCAAAATCAGCCTTTATCGTTTCGTTCTCGGCGAACACGCTGTAATCCTCGCTGTTTATAACGTATCTCGGATTAGACATCATAGAAGAACCGTAAAGAGCGTCCTTGATAAATCCCGCAAACTCAAAATCCTTACTTACGTCTCCCAGTTTTATGGTTATCTTATCGCCTGTCTCAAGATCTGTCTTTTTGATATCCTGACCCGCAATGTAGATCTTTCCTTTTTCGACCTCGGACAGCATCTCGTCATTGCTGTCAAAAAGATTTATGCCCACCGTATCAATATTGTTGAGCATACCCACTCTGTCAAGATCACAAAGATTTTTACCGTCACGCAACAGATTCGAGGATATGAGGTAAATAACGTCCTCGCGTCTGTATTCGTTGACGTATTCGCTCTCCTGCAAAAACTCCTCGATATACTGTGATTTCTTTTCACCGCGTGTCGCATAGAACACATCGGGCATATTCGCTTTATCGAAGAAGTAATCCAATCCGTTTACCACAGACAGGATATTATTCACACTCGATGCCGCGAACATTGCAGAAAGTATCACGAACAGCAGAAGTATGATGTTCATTGTCTTTTTTCTTTTCAGGTCTTTCTTTAATATTCTCAGATACATGTTGTTGCCTCCTTTTCTCTGTTCACATTATAGCATGGGGATTATTAAATAATCCTTAAATCGAAAGCAAGGCAGGGCTTAACTGCTACATCGAGCGCAAGGACGGTCACAAATGCTGTGACTGGTGCTCGAAACTTGCAGGGCGTTATCGTTACCCCGATGAAGTTCCGAAGGACGTTTACCGCAGGCATGATAACTGCACATGCGATGTGTCCTACGTTTCGGAGAAAGGGCGGCAGAACGTTCACAGTAAGCGGTGGGCTAATGAGCAGGCTAAGGCTCAGCGGATAGAGTATGCGGCTAGTCTGCCTAAGCCTATGAAGCTGACTAAGGCAGAAGCACAGGCAAAACACTCCGAAATTTTGGCTCAAAGACAGTTGACTTATGGAGTAAGTCGTGGTATAATAAAGTCAATAGATGTAGATGATTATAAGATCATCACCGGAGGGAAAGGAATATCTCAGGAAGTTAATGATGTTATAATCAACACTATGAAAAAATGCGAAAAAGATGGGCAGTTCGTAATTAGTGAGATTTCAGATAAGATTTCGCTGACAAAGACAGAAGGTACTCCTGTACTTCAAATTGAACCTATGGCAAACGGTTTATTGAAACTTAATGTTAATACTGAATATTTATCCGGGAAAACGTTAGAAGAAATTAATAAAGCATTTGCTGATACAAAAATAAATGTGGCAATCTCTTTAGAAGAAGCTATCATTCATGAAAGCGGACACGCGATTTCTATAAAAGGTAAAACGGGCAAACAAGTCGAAGATTTTTATGCGATGCTTAAAGACAAAGGTCTGCCGGGTATTAGTAAAATCGCACTTGACGATGGAGCTGAATGCCTTGCAGAACTCGAAGTCCTACGTCATCGAGGTACTAAAGTATCAAAAGCACTTTCTGATTTCTACGAACAATATATGGGGAGGAAATATTTATGATGTGTGTAATTGATTGCAAAGATTGTAAAAATAGGCTTCCCAATATAGATGGTTGGCTAGCCTGTTGTAAAGCTTTCCCTGACGGATATCCAAAGGAGTTTAATTTTATAGATCTTAAAAAGCGCAAAGAATGCAACAATGGTATAGGCTTTGAGCCAATTGAAGATAACGATAAACCGTCTGAATGATCAGGCGGTTTTTTCATACCCAAACGGAGGTAAAGACAATGCCAAGATCACCCGAACCGACCTCAAAGCCACCTCCTGCGGCTGATGAGGAAATAAATGGCAGCCTGCGCGACCTGCACAGACTGCCTTTCTGCTATAACAGATATTTCATGATCACTCGATACCGATGACCTTGTAATCCTTTGCTTCAACAGCATTTTTCAGCACATCGTTCTCAACCTCAGCCGAGAGTGTTACCACAGCAACACCTGCGGTGTGGTCGGGTGCGGCACTTTCAACGCCCTCAATAGCTTCAAGAGCCTTCTTTACAGTTGCCTCACAGTGGGGGCACATCATACCTTCGATCTTCATTGTTTTTGTCATGGTTTTATCCTCCTTTTTTTCTGTCAGGGAAACTATCTCTGCGATAGCTTCCCTATTTATCTGCCCGATCTTTCGGTCATGAGCGGCATCATATGGCTTTACCAGATTAAGCCGCAGAGCATTCATACATACGAAAAAGCTTGAAAGTGCCATCGCCGCCGCGCCGTACATCGGCTTCATCTCAATTCCGTACAGCCCCATTGCCAGAGGTATGCACACCGCATTGTAGAAAAATGCCCAGAACAGGTTCTGATGAATGTTGCGTATAGTGTGTCGGCTAAGCCTTATGGCGGCAGTTACGTCGGAAAGGCGGTTCTTCATAACCACTATATCCGCGGCATCGACTGCGATATCTGTTCCTGCGCCGATTGCTATACCGCTGTCGGCGGAAGTAAGTGCAGGGGCATCGTTTATTCCGTCGCCCACCATTGCGGTCTTGCCAAGGGTCTTCATGGCGGTCACTACCTCTGACTTGTCAGCAGGCAGAACATCTGAAATAACATGGTCAACGCCTGCCTGTGCGGCTATGGCTTTTGCTGTGCGATGATTATCGCCTGTAAGCATTATGGTGCTTATGCCCATATTTCTAAGTTCGCGGACTGCTTTTGAGGAATCCTCTCTTATCTTATCGGAAACAGCGATAAGTCCTGCCGCTTCACCGCCATATGCGAACATCAATGGCGTTTTGCCCTGTTCAGACAAAATATTTGCTCGTTCTGTCAGCGATGGTTCGGATATACCCTTTGAAGCAAGAAACTTCATACTTCCGCCGATAAGTTCTTTGCCATCGAGCATACACCTGAGACCATGCCCTGAAAGCACCTCAAAATCCGTAACTTCCCTAATCGGCAGACCATCAGCAGCAGAGGTCACCGCCTTTGAAAGAGGGTGCTCGCTGTTCTTTTCAAGTGATGCGGCAAGGGTCAGAAGTTCATTTTCATCTCTGCCAACTGGAATTATATCGGTAACAGATGGCTGACCCTCGGTCACTGTGCCTGTTTTATCAAGGGCTATTATCTGCGTTCTGCCTGCGGCTTCAAGGGCAGAGGCAGTTTTGAAGAGTATGCCATTTTTCGCACCTACACCGCTGCCCACCATTATCGCAACAGGTGTTGCAAGCCCAAGTGCGCAGGGACAGCTTATAACCAGCACAGAGATACCCCTCGCTATGGCAAATGTAAAGGACTTCCCTGCTATCAGCCAGCATGCAAGTGTCAGTACAGAGAGGACTATCACCGTCGGTACAAATATCATTGAAACTTTATCGGCTATTCGAGCAAGGGGGGCTTTTGTAGCGGCGGCATCGGATACAGTACGTATTATACCTGCAAGAGTGGTATCCTCTCCGACCCTTATTGCCCTGCATTCGATATACCCCTGCTGATTTATCGTTGCAGCGGAAACATTGTCCCCTTCAGACTTATCTGCGGGTATGCTTTCACCTGTCAGTGCTGATTCGTCCACCGATGTGCTGCCTTTCAGTATAACTCCGTCTACGGGTATCTTTTCTCCGGGACGTACTGCGAAGATATCCCCTGCGACAACTTTATCAATGGCTACTTCGGTTTCAACACCATCTTTCAGTAGCACAGCGGTCTTCGGTGCAAGGCTCATCAGACCTTTGAGTGCATCAGTAGTCCGTCCCTTTGACTTTGCTTCAAGCATTTTTCCTACAGTAATAAGTGTCGGTATCATGGCGGCAGATTCAAAGTACATATTCATGCCGTACTTCATCACGATATCATGTCTGCCGTTACCCTGAGCAAGTATCATGAGAAAAAGCTCTGCGACAGAATAAATAAATGATGCTCCCGAGCCCAGTGCCACAAGGGTATCCATATTCGGAGCTTTATGCAGAAGTGACGACACGCCGGAAACGAAGAATTTGCCGTTTATGACCATAACAGCCGCCGCGATAAGCAGTTCAAAAAGTCCGAGAAAAACATGATTATCGAATGCTTCAGGTGCATACCAGCCCCACATCATATGACCCATCGAAAAGTACATGAGTACCATCAGCAAAGGCAATGACCACATCAGACGTTTTTTCAGAATTGGAGTTTCACGGTCTTTAAGTGCGTCAGAATCTGCCCAGGATGGCGCACTGCCTGTGTCAGTTTTTGACAATGTGCTCTTGGGTGATGCTCCGTAACCTGCTTTTTCAACGGCTTCAACTATGTCAGCCGCCGATGCACTTCCCTCGACCCCCATTGAATTTGTCAGCAAACTTACACTGCATGAGTTCACACCGGGAACTTCCTTTACTGCTTTTTCCACCCGACCCGCGCAGACCGCACAGCTCATGCCCGTGACTTGATATTGCTCCATTGAAATCACCTCATAAGCTTTTCAAGAGTATTCATCAGTTCATCGATAGTATCCTCGCGCCCCTCACGGATATCCTCCGATACACAGGTGCGAAGGTGGCTTGCAAGAAGAGTTCTGCAAAAACTGTTAAGTGCAGAATTTGCCGCCGAAGCCTGAGTCAGGATATCGGGGCAGTATGCATCTTCATCAAGCATACGCTGCAAGCCGCGTATCTGACCCTCTATTCGTTTCAGACGGTTCATAAGCTCGCGGCGTTCCTTTTCACTGCGGACTTTTTTTCTTTCACAGCAACAGCAATTATGTTCAGTATCCGACATACTTTATCAGCTCCTATTATACCCCACAGGGGTATTCTTTATACATACATTATATACCCCCACAGGGTATTTGTCAAGAGCTTTCACAGAAATTTAATGTTCAACATTCGCCGCATACAAAGCATACAAAAAGCTGTGCAGAAGTTCATTCTGCACAGCTTAGTATGATTTTACTTATTGGATAATCTGCGGCGTCTGCTTCTTGCTACTGCCGTTACACCACCCACGGTAACGATAAGCATAGTAGCACCTGCCGTGCCCAGCCATATCCTGGTGTTGCCCACGGAGAAATGCTCAACTTCGGAGATTATACGCATATTACCTGCCTTATCAACAAGCTTAGCACCTATCGAATAAGTACCTGCGGGAAGTGTCAGACACAGCTCATCGTCCTTTGCATTGTAGGAAGCGCTGACATCTTTGCCGTCAACACTTGTCTGCAGACCGTTTGCCGTAACTTCCTGACCATTGACGTAAACAACTGTTTGATTATCGTCAAGAATCTCGCTTATATTAGAGAAGGTAATGGTCTTTTCACCTGAGCCTTTGAGCCAGCCCCAGTCAGAAAGATAATCGGGTACTGCGCACTCGGGCTTTGTGTTGTCGATGTACATCTCACCAAGGTCAACATATTCGCCGTCATTTTCAGCTCTCAGATACAGTCTGGTATCTGCATCGTCTGTAAAGGTCGTAGCGAAGAATTCACCGGAAAGTCTGTACTTTGTTGCATTGACCATATAAAGCTCATCTTCTATCAGGCTCTCACCCGCAGCAGTTGCATGAGTGTCGGTCTCAGCTTCGGTATCCTTATCAACCAGAAGCAGCTTAGGCGAAGTGCCTGCCTTTGAGAACATGACTATGTCAAGATCCTCAAAGCTTGTAGGCTGTTTCGATATAGGACCATACTCGTCGTCCTCAAATGAGTACCAGCCTGTACCCTCTTTCTTACTGCTGTTTTCGATATAAGCCAGCATTGGAGTGTTCATTATGCGGACATAGGTATTATCACTAACCTCACTCTTATTGCCTGCCATATCTACTGCATACAGCTTAACGGAATACACGCCGTCCTTGTCAAAATCGGGCACAGTATATCTGATAACGTCCTGCTCAAGAGCTTTTTCGGACTTCGAGATATCTATAGCCTTGTCCTTTTCAAAGTCGCTGTATTTCTCATCAGCCTTTTTCTCGCCCGGAAGTATCTCGCCTATCTCCCTGCCGTCGCTGTAAGCAGGCTTAAAGGAAGTCAGCTCGTATTCCAGTCTGTAGAGGTTGGTGTCTGTAAATTCAACAAAAGGCGCTTCGTCTTCAAATCTGTCAATGTCATACACTGCAAGAGCATCGTATTTATCATCGGTCAGTTCATTATAATCGCCTTCGTTACGTGCACCGAGAACAGGAACAGTTGTATCGACCTCGAATATATCAGTCTTGCTTGAAGAACCTTCTGCTATCTCACCGTCGTTGCCCGCACGATCCTTAGGGCTTATCTCGATCTTGTAAACACTGTCTTCGTCGAGTTTGAAATTCAGTCGATGAGAATCCTTAGCAGTATTGTGGGTCCATGTATACTCGGGAGAGGTTTCAAACCACTCTTCACTTTCGTCTTCTTTGTGAGAGCTTCCTGCTAATTTGCTGAATACTCTTATGTTCAGGTCTTCTTCTTCAAAGTTCTTATCGGTAACATTTACCTCAAATTCTGCTTTTCTGTCGCCCTGATTATTGTAGTAAAGTTCGGTGCTTCCGCTGATCTCATCGGGAGTACCTGTCTTGAAATCAGCAAAGTTATTGGTGATAACAGGCTTTGTCTTATCAATGATAAAGTGCTGTCCGGGATCGAATGTACCGGGATTGCCTGCAAGGTCGGAGTATTCGACTTTAACAGTGTAATCGCCGTCATCTTTCAGATCAACCGTAGCAGTATGAGTAAGACCGTTGCCTGAATCGTCACCGCTCCAAGCAACTTTCTGCTCAACGCCGTTTACAAGTACCTTCGCATCAGAGCTATTGAAGTTCTTTTCAACGATCGACAGGTTGACCTGCTGATCCTTATCATAGTAAATACCGTTCTTAGCATCACTGTTGCCAAGAGATGTGCTTACAGCAGGCGCAGTCAGATCAAGGGAGAATTCTGCGGAACTGGACAAAGTGTTGCCAGCGTTATCTGTCATGGTTACAGTAACTTGATTGTCGCTTTCATCTGCCTCAACAAGGAGCTGGAATGATACTTCTGTTATAAGGTTAGCATCGGTGCTGATTATTTTCTCATCAACAGGATAATCACTTACCAGCGACATATCATATGTGGAAGCATTCAGCTGACCGCTCTTGTTATCCTTGTCTATGGACCAGTTTATGTTGGATATACCCGAGAAAGTATCCCTGACAGTTACATTAAGAGCCAAGGCATGATTATACAGACCGTTTACGGGTGTACCCACAGGAGTGATAGTAACCGTAGCGTGTTCGGAATGGAGCTGATCGTCCTCAATAACTGTTCCGTTAGGACCCAGTATTTTAGAGGAGCGACCGACATTATCTGTTACCTCAGCCGCCAAATGACCCTTGAAGCCCTTGGGGATCTCAAATTCAGCATAAGTTCCTTTAGTATCACTTCTCACCTTTTCGGGGTCAACCGGCCACGAAACAGGATCTCCGCCAACTTCGCGTGTCCAAAAAGTTATAGAATCTATTCCCGAAGAAACACCGGGGTCATTCACATAAACTCTTGCAGTAGCTTTTTCCTTAAAGAAGTAGCCGTAAGTTTCGTCGTGCTCGAAAGGTGCTTCTTCAGATTCGCCGTTGATAATGAACTCAGTTATCTCGGGATCCTTCATATCGATAAAGAACTCCTCAGAAACTTTGTTAGAATTGCCTGCATTGTCAACTGCCTCTGCTATCAGGTTATAACGACCTTCCTCAGTAATAGAATAATTATACTCGGCAACATCTTTTACAAATCTGACATCCTCAAAGTTAACTCCATTATATGAAGTTTTCTGCAGGATACGATTGTTTTCGTTAGGTTCGTCGCCATTGTAAACATTTACTTCTTTCAGACCTGACCTGTATACACCCAGATCCTTAGCCGATACTTTATAATCGACTTCACCTGAGTACCATATCTGATCATTGATCTCAGTATATTCGCTGCCAACGCCGACCTTAAGACTTACTGTAGGTTTGCCATTCTCCAGCGTCAGGAACACGCGTTCATGAGCTGTTTCGGGATCTTCACGGATAAGTTCTCCGACATTCGAGCCTAATGAGTTAGTAGTGAAATAGTAGGTGTTCTCATTATCCAGATTATCACGAACTGTGATCTTGGGATCACCTGTATAATAACCTTTTGTTTTATCAGGGATGTCTATACCAATAAATACATACTTGCCCGATTTGCTGTCATAGGTGCCTTTGTATGTTTGATTTCCCCATACAAGTTCTGCTTCCTTAACACCGCAGCCGAAGTGGTTATCTTTTACAGAAATTGCGAGAGATATCTTTTCACTGCCGAAGATACCGTATTTCCTATAATTCAGCGCATCATTCAGCTGACTAAGAATCAATTCTCCATCGACTATTTTTACATCTACGATCTCGTAAGAAGAACCATCGAAGCCCTCAAAACCATTAATCGTAGGAGCGGCCTTATCAACATAGAATTCCCGATAAGCAGTTGGTACATCATTTACTGATCCTGCAAGGTTGCTTACGTGTCCATCAAGATGATATCTGCCTGTCGGAAGATCAGTGGGGATATTTACAGTGTAAGATGTAACAGGTTCATCGCCTTCAATATACGACTTCCTGCTGGTGTGCTGTGCATCTGTTCTGCCATTATCGTCAGTAATGATAATTTCATGCTCATTAAGAGCATTAGCATCAGTGAACGTAAAATCAAAGGAATTTTCGGAAGAATTGCCGAAGAACTGGGCATATTTCTTTCCGTCAACAGGGTAAAAGTTCTGACCTTTTCCATTAGCTTTGATTTTTATTTTCGGCTGTTCTTTGTCGATCACAAGCTTGACTTCATTTGGTGTCAATGTAAGCTTTTCGCCGGTCATCTTTTCGTCAAAATTCTCAACTGTTTTAAAGTAATAGGTTCTGGTATTGCCTGCCTTATCGGATACAGTTATATGAGCTTTGCCGCTTACATAGGAGTTGATTCCTTCAAATATATAGCTGGTTCCTTGCGGCTTAGCTATATATACATTATCTCTGTTGTCTTTATCGATTATATGGAGCTGTATATCATCAGGGTTGATATTATTTGGTAAATTATCATCGGCAGAAAGAGTGATAGTCAGACTTTTATCTGAGAATATACCGTAAGGTGTATATTTAGGTTCAGGGCTGATCGTATATGTGTTGCCTGAGATCGTTGGAGCTTCTCTATCAACAGCAAATTTGTATTCATAGGTTTTTACATTGCCGTCAATATCGCTTATTTTGATCCATGCTGAATAAATGCCATCTTTAGCGAGCGGTATCTCCTCCGATTGTACAGATAATGTTGGTTTATAGTAAACATCGCCTGCTGTATCTGCATTTTCATCATCGACAGGAACCGCAGTTGCCGTAACGTCAACGTCCTTAACTTCATAAATTGTTTCGTTATCTTTCTTGATCTGAACCGAATACTTAGCAATACCCAGATCATCACTCAGATTGAACGCGATTCTGTTGCCATTTTCACCTTCATCGATGAGATAAGCATTTACAGTCTCATCCAGATCGGAATGATCGGCGTTATCATGGCTGACATTTTTATTTCCTTCAACAGGAGACATTGATGCATATGCGTCACGGTCGTCAGTCTTTGAATAGTAGAAATCCTCAGACAATTTAACGCCCTTAGAATCAAACTGCCTATCCGATGCGGAAACAGTGAATTTATAATTGCCGTCATACTTCAGATTGAGCATGGAGAAAGGTACGTATACAACATCCTTTTCAGGAGTGATGCCCTCAGGAACAGGGATATCCGAAAGTTTGACATCACGAAGCTGATCTCCATCTTTATCAGTCCACTTGACTTTTACAGAGCAATTTTTTATAGTATCGTCACTGACCTTAACCTTCAGGTAAGAAGCATCACTGGTATAGGTATAATTTGTATACGGATACTCGCTAAGATCTTTATTACCGTAAGCCTGTGTTGTAACAGGAGTTTCTTTTCCGTCGTTGATATTTACAGCACCAAGATACTTGAATTTTGGTATGCCCTTGTTTCTGAGTGAATATTGTTTGATCTCATGCTTACCGGATTTATCAAAGACATAGACATAAATAGTTTTATTGCACATCTCCGGTTCAAAAGGGAAACAAATATCAAAAGCACCGTCACTGCGGTAGAAAGGGTTAAGTTCATGACCACGTTCTTTGAGTTCGTTCCAGTTAGTGCATTCCTTACCGTATGAATAATATACCTTGTAAAGACAGTTAGCATCTTTTTTAATGGGCTCATCATTTACGATGAAGATACCTGTTTTTGAAAAATTATCTATCAAATATACAGGGTTAACGCAAAACCACGGAACTGCTTTCAGATTACTTAAAATAAGATCATTTTTATCAAGCTTGTAGTGGTAAACTTTAGAAATTGATGCCATGTCCGAACCGGGCCACATAGCATAAAAACATATATAATGTTCGCCTTCCGGTAATGGATGATCCTCCCTGATATCATAAGAAGCTGCTGATCCAACTCTAATATCCGATTCGTTGGGTTCAAAACCTGTAGATTCGATCCTGTAAAAAAGGTTAGCACCCGGTTCAGTTGAAACCTCAAAATTTCCCAGATCCTTTACCCAGTTGTCATTTTCAGGGAATTTTACATTAAGCTTCGGTCTTAATGTGTGACCGTTCTCATCGGTAGCATTCTCATCGTTAGTTGTGTCCTCATCAGAAGTTGTCAGGCCGTCACTATCTTCGTCATCGGTGAGAGTTTCGTCACTGAGAATCTTGTTATTTTGAACTCTTTCTCCATGGTCAGCATTCATCAATGTATGCGCCAGCCCTATAGGAACGCTGTTGTTTGAAACAATAGAAAGTGCTGCCACCATAGAAAGAATCCTCTTTGCGATAGTCATACTTTTTCTCCTTTCAATTAATCCTTTTTTCCATACAGTATCCTGCTCAGCGCCTTATATGAAGTGCCGTTTTTATAGGGCTTTCCGATAGAGGAATATCTCCTGTACTTTTTCAGTCCTATATAAACCGCATATAAGAAAAACGCCAGCGCCGCAGCGAAAAATAATTTCACAAGAAATATCAGTGCCGCAGAATTATACCTGATATCCCATTCGTTTATAAAATGCTCCAACTCACCTGTGAACCACAGAATCCCCATTGCCAAAAGAAGCAGAAACAGAGATATTGCGATGGTTATCAGAAACGGCTTTCTGCCGCGCTTAAAATACGCACCAAACAATTCGGCGAGCTTTGATAGTAATCCATCTCTCATATTATACACCACGCTCCTCAAAGCTGTCAAGATATTCTTTTACAGAACGTCTGACCAGAGCATCAGGCTCATCACTTTCACGCTGTTCTGTTATCTTGTCTATCTTTTCATCTGTGTTGAGCTGTTTTGCAAGATAAGCTAGAAGATTGTTGTATTCTTCTCGGTCTCCGTATTCAACAAGTGACTCATAACAATCATTCGCATATCTCGGCTGTCTTGATTCATATATTTTTTCTAGCAATTTATAACTGATACACTCGCTGTCTTCCTTGATATCAAGATCAGCTGCAGCGGCGTATTCCGAGAACACAAGTAGCACTTGTCTGTCGGTATTGCCAAGAAGCTCATCAAACTGCGTCCTTGAATACTCCTCGTCGGGTATCATATCCAGAAGCTGAGCAAGATCCTCAGCCTCTTCTTCGCTCATAACTGTTTTATCAGTACCCTCGTTCTCATTATAATAAAAATCATATATTCTTTCGTAGATCTTTTTTCTGCCATCCGGATCAGTAGCTTTCATCTGTTCCTCAGCAGCACGTCTCAGCGCGTCATGTTTCGATACCTGATAACTTTCCATGATAGAATCTATCTTATGGGCAGCAAAATATCCGCCAAAAAAGTACAGAAAGCTCTGAAAACACAGAAGAGTGACAAGAAGGCCCATAAACACTGCACTTACATTGAAAGAATTTCGCACCTTTATGTCATCAGTTCTCAGCACCGCGGGTGAACGCTCTCTTGCATCGATTATATCGTTTCTCAGCGTTGCATAGTCATGATAATAATTTTTATTGCTCTTGTCAAAATAATTATATGACCTTGATCTTGTCGCCTTTTTGATTATCTGCTCCAGCTTTTCGTAGAAATGCACGGAAGCCAGTGAAAGATCGCGGTTACAGTATGTTTCCTCGTTTAGCATTATCGAGGTATCAAAAAATGTCTGATAATGATATCCTCTCAAAAACTTCTTGCGGTATTCCTCGTTGTTCATGTACAGTACGAAAATGTTCATACATTCCCACAAAGTAGCGCCCAGTGAAAAAATATCGCTTTCTACTGTAAGACGGCAGGCACCATTCATATCTTCATTCAGATTTTCTGAAGTAAAGTGAGCGTGGGGTACCATTTCAAGATTATAGGCTTCAGGAGCGGCATATCCTACCGTACCGTATTCCTCAAGGCTTTCTCCACCGAACTGTACAGTTACATAATCCTTGCCGTAATCCATATAGTTCGCTCTGCCGAAGTCGATAAGCACGACTTCGTTGCCTGCATTTGTTATCATGATATTATCAGGCTTGATATCCATGTGGAGTATCCTGTTTCTGTGCATATAATCAAGCACATCACAAAGCTTTACAGCAAAATTATAGATTACACTCTGAAAACGCAGACAGAAATCATTGTCATTAACATACTTACGGGTACGCATCTTGCTTTCATCGCTGTAATCATTAAAACCTGTAACAGCCTGATTAGATCTCATTACCAGCGGAAAATCACCATATTCCAGACAGAATTCTTCAAGGGTCTTACCTTCGATGAATTCCTCAACAACACAGAAGAATCCGTGACGATTGATATAAAACTCCTCTTCACCATCGGCTACGTGTTCAAATTTTATCGAAAAATCACCAAGATCTTCTATAAGATCGTATATCCTGACTACCGAACGACAGCCCTGAAGATCGTTGAATATCTTCAGATCCTTACTCTTAAATCTGCTCAGTATCCTGTCGTTTGTACCTCTTCGCTTGAATTTGAGTACACAGCTCATGCAGATATTCTCGCTGGAGATACCCTCTGCCGCTCTTATGCCTTTATATACTATACTTTCTGTACCGCGGGCAATAAAACCGTCGCCGTATCTGTAAAGGTCCTGGTAGCTGGTGTCGATCGTATACGTAAATTTTGTACCATGAATCTGCATAACGCCGCGCTGCTCCTATCCGATCAGTCTTCGTCTATAAATCCTAACAGATCAAATATATTGACCTGTAGTTTATCATCGACGATACTTTTCTTTTCAGCAGTTGTATTCAGCTTCTGAGGCTTTGCCTCTTGCGCTCTGTATTCTTCTTCCTGCTGAAAGCTGTCCGTACTGTTGACAAAACCATTTGCCATTAAAGATCACTCTTCCTCGTCATTAGCCATTTTTCTGATCTGCTCTCCAAGCTCGGCATCCATATCGCTGATCGACTGCCTTACATTGCTTATACCATCTGTATTGAGTGCGTCAACGGCACTGTTCATGTCGCCTATCTTTTCAAGTATATTATCTGTCTCATACTTATACTCGTCAGCGCCTTCGCCTTCCCAAGTATCCAGCAAAGCTCCATTAATTCTGTTAAATTCCGTTTTGAGATCTTCAAAATCTTGAACAAGCTGCTGTGCTTTAGTTTGAAGCTTTGATATCTCGGTAGTATCAACAACCTTAAACACAGCGTCATTAACTACAAATTCGTCTGCCATCAGAAATCCTCCTCTTGTATCATCTTAAACTTTTTCAGGCTGTCCGCCTCTACGTCATAAAAATATCCATCGCCCTTTTCACAGAGCGCATAGTCTGCTTTGAGCATCTTTACATCGAGATCACCGAATATGGTCTTCTGTCCTTTCTCCGCTACGAACTCAGCAATATTGTCAAGCACAAAAGCCGTATGTACCAGAGTATTGAACTTATCGTTCATCTCGATATCCGACATTTTCCTTACATCCGAGAAAATGAATATGTAATCCCTTTCCTCAGCCATATCGGAAAGTATCGGCATTATGTATTCAAGGAACTGCTTGTTCTCGCGCACCGAGCTGTATACCAGCTTGCTGTGGAGTACGAAAACGGTGGGGTCACGGTAAGTTTCCAGGCACCCTATGGGTACGTTCGGATTTCTCTCCAGCATGGAAAGATATTCCTTGCCCGTGTAAAGCAGGCTCGCAAAGTTGCCTACGTCCACGCATTCCTCGTGTATGTATTTTATAAGCTGCTGCATAGGTGAAAGCTTTGAACCCTGTGGTATCACAGGCTTGCTTATCTCGGGGGGCTTCGCAAATCTGGGTTCAGCCTTCTGTCCGCTGAAAAAGCTGCTGCCTGCCGAAGTCCTTCCTGCCATCATTGCTGATGCCGCTGAGGGTACAGGTTCAGGCTCTTTCGGCGTTTCCTTTTCCTTTTCCAGCTCGCTCCTCGCTACATACTGTGATATGTATTTCGCAGCGGGAAACTTATCTTTGAGCATCTTCAGCTGACCGCGTCCGTCATCGAAAAGTACAAGCTTTCTGTGATCGTGTTCCATCAGGCTCGTAACTATCCTGTCCAGCAGCTGATCCTGTCCCGCACCGCGCTTAGCGTATACCGCCAGAAAACGCGAATCCTTGAAATTCACCACAACAGGCTTGAAATCAACATAGTCGAGTCCCACAGCAACTTCATACTGCGGATCTGTTATATCCTGCTCGCCTTCCAGCTGATGATGGTACTCAGCCACTCCGAAAGTCTGGGGAAATATCTTGTATTTCTCCACCTGTTTTCCGAAGCACTTATTATCCGCATCGTACTGAAACTTCTTGTGGAGATTTATCCTGAAATCGCCCTTGTTGATATCCTCTGCGAAGTTGCAGTGTATCTCGTAGGGAGCGTTTATATTGTAAGTACCCGTTATCTCGTGATACTTTCCCTTGCGGTCCTTTTCACGAAGTCTCATGGTTATGTTCGCAAAACCGCGGCCCGGAATGTTACCTATGCTGGATACCTTTCCGCTGAATATCTCGCCGTACCTGTCGTTTGAAAGGTTAAGCGCTATCTTCTGCCCGAGGTTGTTTATGTATGAACTCATTCCCTTGTTCTCCGACGCAGTTACCACTACGGATATGCCTTTCGACAGACCGTCACGGCAAAGTCTTGCAAACTTTTCCTGATAGCCCTGATATCTCGGCTCATCAAGGAACGAATTGAAGTTGTCTATAAAAAATGTTATGTGCTTTGGCTGACCATCCTTTTTAGCAGCAAATCCCACGCCCTGCAAAGCCCTTGTGTTTTCTTTCAGCTTTGTTTCAAGTATCTTAAAAACACGCTTTACGTATTCTTCGTTGGAATTGTCAAAATACGCCGATACCAGCGGCATGGTCTGATAATCAGCCAGTGCGCCGCCGAAATCGAGTATGAATATCTGCTCATTCTCCACATTCATTTTTTTGTGAAGAATATTGATTATAAGCCTTATAAGATTAGTCTTGCCGCTCTGGGGAGAACCGAACAGGATTATATTCGATTTCAACAGATCGACCTCGAAATCAGGCTGCTTCTGCAGAATGGGAACATCGTATTTTCCAAGCTGAACTATGATGTTTTCCGTCATCTGTCAGATACCCTCCCATTCTGTCTTGTCCATTACTGATTCAACATCAGCCTTGAGCGGATTGAGGAACAGCTGTATCGAAGGCTCATAATCATCTTTCAGCGCATTTATAGTGTTGATGATGTAGTTGAGCTGGTTGTCGTCCTCATTAACGCTCTTGTTCTGTTTTGCCATTCTAATATTATCTTTTTTGGAATTATAGAAGCTGTCATCAAAGCCGCCGCATTCGGGCACCATTGTCATATTGACATCGCCCTTTATGGACAGGTTCCTGTTTGCACCGGTGTATGCAGACTGGAAATACTCGTATCTGCTTCCCGTGCCTACCAGTATGTACGCTCTTCCGTGTCCGGGCATGGTAGCCGCGGCCGCATCGGGCGTACCTATCATATCCTTTGATGCGCTCTTGGTCGCAACTTTAAGACATATCCTCGCCTTGGAGTTTACACGTATATCTTCGGTTATAGCACCCTCGATGTTCTGCGATACCAGTATGATATGGAATCCCAGAGTTCTGCCCACACGGGCTATCGTAGTGATATCCTTGATAAAATCTATATCGTTGCTCTCGCTTGAAAATCTTTTCAGCTCCGTGAACTCGTCCACTATCAGCAGCAGATGCGAAAGCGGCTTAGGTTCGGGGTTTTCGGGATCACAAGCTTTTATCCTGTTATCCTTATTTATGAATTCTTTCTTTATCGAGGTCAGAGTCCTTGTACCTTTCTGTATATCCTCGCGGTATTTCAGGACTGTCTTTCTCGTCCTCATGTACGAATCTATATTATCCGTATCAAGTTCTTTCAGAACTACCTCGCGTCTTTTTATCTCAGCGTTAAGCGTTTCCAGGAATCGCTTCAGCATATACTCTGGTGCGATACCTTCGGCTTCACCCGTGGTATTAGTAACAGCGCCTACCAGGTGCGGCAGATTGCCGAGTCTGTCAGAAAAGCCACCGCCCTTCATATCTACCAGCATGAAATTCAGCTCATCAGGTCTGTACTTCATGCAGCAGCCGATAACGTAGGTTATCAATGTCTCGGATTTACCTGAACCTGTAGTACCCGCTACCAGACCGTGAGGTCCGTCGCCGTTCTGGTGCATATCGAGATAAGTTACCCCATGCTCGTTCTTGCCTATTGGCACACTGAGCCCTTTGGTAATATCGTTCTGGGGAGAATCCCAGTAATCCTTTATCATCGTATATACCTTGCTCTGTGCAGGGTCATCGGTGACAGCTTCCTTGTCTATACCCCATATTTCAAATAGCGATACCACATCGGGAACCTTGCCGTTTTCAGCTATACGCTTGTAGTACAGCGAACTAAGCTGCCTGTAGGCACTGCCGAATTCTTTTTTTACATCGACCCTGCAGGTATTGTTGTTATGATCAAGATACTGAAAATGATCCTTGAAAAGGTAATCGCTTTCAAATCTCTTTTTATCTACCATACTGCTGGTATCAGCAGCATTGCTGTTGTGTGCCAGTGTTTCACGGGAGAGCACGTTGTAGCGCCTTGTAAGCTCACCTCTGGGACCTGTGCAAAGCTCTATCATGCTGCTGCAATACTTCGGCAGCATACCCTTCTTGTCTTTCAGGAATATGAAAGACAGTCCCAGCTGATTCTTGAAATCCTCACCCTGCTTCGGTGGCTCGGGCAAAAATCTGGAAAACACCGTTTCCTTGATATCATAGTCATCAAACATTATGCAGACTATCTGGGTGAAATTCTGATCCTCGGATTTTTCATCGCCGCCGTCGCCATTATCATCATTAGTCTTTATGCTTCCGCTTCTCTCGTTCATTATACCAAACAAGGCACTGTAAACATCGCCCGCACTCTTCTTGTCGAATACGAACTGAGATAGCGAATTTCCGAACAGCTCGTTAGTATGCGGAAGATACTTGTAGTTCTCGATAGTGCGGTCACGCTCATCGATATTGTCAGTACGCTTGAAGAAGAATACAAACTGCAGATTCTCAGGCGAGTGATAGTATGAAAGCTCAAATACTACATGGCGAATAAAATTCAGCGCAGGATCACCTTCGCTGTTGACCTTGTCGTCGCTGACAGGATCGTATATAACACCAAGAGCGCCACAGTTTTTCATCTCAAAAAGCAGCGGAGGAAGATTTCTGGGATTCTTGTAATCTCTCAGATATCTGAATCCTACCCTGCTTTTTCCATTACTGCTGTTATCCGTAGTACCTATATCCGCAGGATCATTGTGTGCGAGATCGTAAGCCAGTTCCGAAAGCAGAAGCTCATCACTGTTATTCACATCAACAATGTTTTTCAGCTCGGTAGTACCATTTTTCTTATCCTTTTTGCGGAGCTTACGCTGTTGCTTACGCAGCTTCGTCCTTGCTTTTTCATCGGGCTGATCTATCCTGAAAACAAAGTGAGTATCGTTTGTCGGATTGACGATCTGCTCCAGCCTATAAGTTATAGGCTCCGATAGACCCTCATCCTTTTTCTCAGCGCTTATGGTGAACATAGGCTCGATCTGCCTTGACTGACCGAGGGATATCATAAGATAGTCATCATCATTGTGCGAACGCGAGAATATGGCATCCGAGGCATTGCGCACACCATCAAAAAGCTTGGAAACATTCGGATATACAGTATTCATGTACTGTATGTCCTGCCTCTGATAATCCTCTATCTGCTTGAGCTTTTTCAGTATGTAGCTCTCGTAGTTGCTCACCCAGTCATCAGCATTGCGTATGGACTTTCTTCGCTGGCTTATGCCGTTTACCAGCATAGTAGTCGCAGATACAAGACCCATTCCCACTGACATGATTATCATGGAATTTCCCATACTTGCCATTGCGCTGCCACCCATATAACGCATACCTACACGCATACCTACACCCATCATAATGGATATCATAGAAGTTAGCATGGAACCGCCCAGCGCACCGCCCTCTATCTTGGGATATTCGCCCGCAGGCGCTATCTCTATCACCGAAGGTTCAACAACATTGATATCGCGGGTACTAATGTTGTATTCAAGATTTTTCTCCTTTACAACATAAGATGGCGATGTCATCTGCTTGTCGTCGCTGTCGGTAAAGATATACGGTCCCTCTGCTTTTACAGCATTAAGATCGAAATCCAGAACCGAAGCCGTAACGATACCAAGTTCTTCCAGTGTAAGATCATATATCTTAACGTTTTCAGCTTCGTTATATTCTGCAATTATCCTGTTGAAATCAATGCAGCTTTCAGTTATAATCTCCTGCTTGATATCCTTGCACTCGGTAAAGCCGATGGACTTGTACTTTATATTGATAAAAGGGTATTTCTGAAGATACTCCTTCATTATCTCAAAGCACTCTGTCATCGAAAGATCCACATCACCATAGTCGAAACCACTCTTGGCTTTTTTCCTCAGACCATAGAATATACCCTCTGTCAACTCACGCAGGGTTATGCTTTTCAATACGAGAAATGTCAGTTCGCGCGATTTTACAAAAGAATCATCACCTTTTTTTGAAAATCGTGCCGAAACCATTATCTCATTGTTTTTCATTCGCTAAATCACTCCGCAATTTTTTCAGGATCTCTGCAGTTTCCGATTCAAAATCGGTTTTTATCTGAGGAACGAACACCTTCACTCCCAAAGGCTTGGCAATCTCGGGCTTTACATAGTCCACAGATGCAACTTTCGGTACTACAGGCTCGACCTTTGGTGCCACAGACGTTTTAGTGGTCTTCCCTATCTCGCCAATATTTATCTCGGGTACGAATACCTTAACAGGAGTTACAGGCTCTCTTACAGGCTTCACAAATTCGACCATGCTGACTTCGGGAACCACCTTTTTGATTTCCCCGATAGCAGACCTCTCGGGCTTTTTAAACTCTACCTTGCTTACCTCGGGAACTACCTTCTTGATCTCACCGATAACAGGCTTCTCGGGCTTTTTAAACTCTACCTTGCTTACTTCGGGAACTACCTTTTTGATCTCCCCGATAACAGGTTTATCGGGCTTTTTGAACTCGACCTTGCTTACCTTGGGAACTACCTTCTTGATCTCCCCGATAACTGGTTTCTCGGGCTTTTTAAACTCGACCTTGCTTACCTCGGGAACTACCTTTTTGATTTCCCCGATAACAGGCTTTTCGGGCTTTTTAAACTCGACTTTGCTTACCTCGGGAACTACCTTCTTAATCTCTCCGATAACAGGTTTCTCGGGCTTTTTAAAGTCTACCTTGCTTACCTCGGGAACTACCTTCTTGATTTCACCGATAACAAGCTGCTCGGGCTTTTTGAACTCGATCTTGCTTACCTCGGGAACTACCTTTTTGATCTCACCTATAACAGGTTTCTCGGGCTTTTTGAACTCGGGCTTTTTAACATCCGGAGTTACCACCTTGAATCCCTTGACCTTTACAGGCTCGGGAGCTATGAACTTACGTCCGCTGACAGTAGGTACAAACACCTTGTAGCCCTCAGGTTTCTTCATTTCGGGCGCTTTATACTTACCCTCAGCCACCTGCGGCACAGGAACTTTCGGCGCATCCACCGGCTTTCTTTCGATTTCTTCAAAGTGAACTTCTGCAGGCTTGATTATTTTCGGGAATGTCAGTTTTACTTTCGTTTTAGACAGATCGAGATTTGACAGTCTCTCAAGAATCGTTGCAAAACGCATCCTTTTACAATACATATCGTATTCGCGTTCATATATCTCTTTTTGATCGGGAGTCAATCTCTCTATCTCTTCTTCACTCAATACCCGAAAAGCCATTTATTCCACCTCATTTGTATGCCATCACAGACATACGATCCAAAAACTAAAAAAAACTGATAACTTCAATGAATACAAAGCACCGCTTTCAAAACAGAACAACTTCAAAGCTATCAGACAAATCACTGCCATATATAATTGAAAAGCTGTATGCAGCAGTATGCCCATGGGACATATCTGCTGCTTACCAGCTCAACTCAGCACTGTCCCCGCAATAATGCGGAAGAATGCTTTAAAGATCTCTTATCCGATATGGATATTACTGTGAACCGCCCTTGATGCTCTCAGCTATGCTGTGGTCAACCGAAGCAAACTGTGAACGGTTAGTTTCGATCAGATCACCGAAGCCCATTACCATTGCGGGTATACCGCTCTCCTCGCTGCTTACGAGATCACGGATATTATTATTGAAGAACTCTTCAAGAGCGTCCTTTGCCTCACCCTTCATGTCAGCAATAGCTGCATTGAAAGAATTAACAAAGGTAGTACCTGCTGTTAAGAATTCATCCTTTACAGTAGTCTTGATATTGTTAGCTGCGTCCTTGACCTCAGCATTTTTGATCATACAATCCATGGTATAGTTCTCCTTTCTGTTATATCACTGTCTGTTTACTTTACCAAGCTCGTTATCTACCCCTGCGTCGCCGGGGATCTGGTCGCGAGCAGCCTCGCAAAAGCCCTTCAGAGCATCCACAAGCTGATATACGCTACCGGTATCCTTCTTCAGCATAGCCTCTATCTTATTTGTATAGAACTCCTGCAGACCATTTGCAGCATCACCTGTAAAGTTTGCTGTAACATTTGCGTACTGTGTATTCAGATTACTAAAAGCGCCATCGATTGCTTCCTTGTAAGCTGCGATTGCGTTAAGCGCATCTGTCATCATCTGAGTCGACATGTTCACAGTACCCTGAGTACCCATTGTTCCTACATCCTGATTTACATCAGCCATTTTCAAATACCTCCTTGAAAACTCTCATTGTTCTGCCGCATCTGCGGCTGTTATTTTTATTTGATCACAGGTATTTTTTTATCCTGTGATATTAACTTGTTAATATTAAGTAGTGATACCCTCTACGAGAGTATTGAAATCATCGAATATTTTCTTGTAATAGCCGTCGCCATCGTCACTTACGGTAATCGGCTGACCATCACAAGTAGTAAGAGGTTCATTGATAACGATCTGCAGCGTATTATACACCTGTTGTATAACGATTTTCAGATTATCGATCGGCTCTAATATGACATCCTGACTTGCAACCGTAAGCTCATCTCCTGTTTCACACTGGAGTGCTTCCGCAAAATCCTTAAACAGTTGCTCAAATTCACCTTTCAGGTCATCTGCGCTATGCCAAAGTTTTTGCAGATCACTTATAGCTGTGTCAAAAGCATCGTCGTTGATCTTAACGTCTTTTTTAAGTTTCGCCATTCTCTGCGCCCTCCTCTGACTTCTTCTGAGCATCTCTTATCTGCTTCATCAGCGGCTCTCTTACATTCTTAGAGAGTGTTCTGCAGTAGCTTATAGCCTCATCATATTTTTCCTGATCTATATAACATTGTACCTTAAAGCTGAATACTGTTATATCCGAAGGATCCTTGATGATCTGCCTGTTGTAGTACCTTATGAGTTCATCATACAGTCTTTCGGGATCAGGTGCGCCGCTGTCTACGCGGGCTTTGGTTTCCATATATCTCGCCGTATTCACAAGAGCTGCTTCCTTGCTGCTCTGGAGTTTTACAGCATATTCCAGCACTCTGTCATTTTTATTGAGAGCAGAGTAAGCAGTAACATAAAGCAGGTTCATCTTGTCCCTGACTTCGTCGCTAAGCTCTCTCGGTTCATTCGGGAGCTTGTACTTCTCGGGTTTGTCATCGGGTATAGGCGTCATCATGTCGGGATCAACAGGTTCCTGTTCCTCCTGCATCGACTTTGCTGCCATAGCCTCAGCTTCCCTGTTAAGTTCCTCAGAACTCATACCGTCATACTTAGCAGAATTTGCTGCAAAATACGCATCGCTCAGCGGTGATTCAAACTCAGGCGGTTCTACCCACGGCAGTACCGAGAATCCGCTGTTGAACGACTGTACAGGCTGATCGGCAGCCTGCAGCATCTGCAAAGCTTCCTCATTCTTGCCTGTCTGTAAGCATATTTCAGCACTCTGCAAATAAGCATTCACAACTTCACCGACATCGGGCTTTGTTTCTTTAAGTCCCATGTCCAGCATACACAGCGCAGCCACGAGATGATCGTTATTATTGTCCTTTTTGAACATCTCTCTCTCGTAGTCAGAAACACTGAAATAGTAATCCATCGGGAGTTCCTTGACATATTTCTTCGCTCTGAGCAGTTCCTTATTGGCTTCCTCATACTGTTCAAAATTCACCAGTATCGTGTAAGCCAGTTCGTAACCGTCATACGAAGTCGGAGCAAGCTGCTTTATCGTGTTAGCTGTCCTGAGTGCCTCACCGAACTTGCCCGCCATCGAGCAGGCTACCGTTTTGTACATCAGCAGTTCCAGGTCAACCATTCCCGATTCCTGAGCCTTGGTATAATTTACGATAGCGTCCTCATACCTTCCAAGCTCCTGATCTACCATAGCGAGTGTCCTGTACATACCGCTGAGGTGATCCTCCGATATCTCATGTCTTTCAGCTTCTCCGAAAGCCTCCAGCGCTTTCATCGTGTCGCCGTTGCTGCCGTAAGCTACGCCAAGCTCCACATATCTGTCGCCGTTATCAATATCGCATTGTACAGCTTTCTGAAAGTAGAATATAGCTTCTTTGTAGTTTTCCATCGCCTGATAGGCTTTAGCCGCCAGTTCCAGCGGATCGGGATCCTTAGGTCTTAACTTATGACCCTCAACGCCATACTCTGCAGCCGTCTTGAAATCTGCCGTAACAAAGGCATTTTTTCCGACCGCCATCAACTCATCAAATTCCAATTTATCACCTTCCTGTTGTTCTCTTTTTTTACAGTTGCGGACTTTTGTCCTGTCCGTTTCTGCATATAGATATCTTTAATATATTGTATCTATCAATGTATAATCTGTAGCGCAGACTTTACAGTATCGCTGAAGAGCTCACAAACATCTCCGTTTTTGTAGTGAGATCCTGTGTTCCTTTGACCTTGTCTTCTATTTATTAATTAAATATCGGTAGTTTTTCAAGGCTCTTAATGCCCAACTGCTCACGGTCACTCAAACCCGAATTAGGAAGTATAACTTCGTTAAAAATAAACTCAGGAGCTTTACCAAACAGATCACCTGCACATTTCTCGCCAAAGGAATTCTGGAACATATTATTCATAGTATTCATATATCTATTATAATCGCCCATCACGATGCTGCGGAAATCATGATTAACACCGGGAATATTACTGGTCAGAATACGAGATGTTTCCGCTCCGCCATCGGTAGCTCTGTATGCCCATGATGGAACAACTGTTACATTTGCAGTTCCGGCTGCATCGCCGGCACCGGTACTAAGTGTAAAACCATTGTGTCTCAGAGCATCATAGAGATCATCTCCGTTTGAGATATTATTTATATCAACTCCCGTGCTATCCAGCAGCTGCCTGGAAAGATTTTCATTTCCCTTGACTGAATTAAGGAAAGCATCTCCGGAATTTCCGGTTCCGGTAGGAACATTAACATCCATTCCCTTGAAAGTTGCTCCGTTGGTAGTAAGACTACTGTTGTTTCCCATAAATGCATTAAGTTCATTTCTGTTCGCGTCAATCATATTATCATAGCGCTGCATATTTGGTCCATCACTCAAGTTCGGGATATTATTCAATCCAATGAGTTTGCACGCAGTTTCACTTAGCGCAGCTCCACGCTGACCACTCTTATAAGCTTTCCAAAGTGCCTTACCATTTTTCAGTTCATCCAGACCTATCAGTTTTCCGCCCCATTTAAGTGCTCCATCACGTAAAAATTTCAGACCATTTTTAAAGCCGCTTCCAAAAGCAGTCCTCGCTCCGCCAATAGCAGTCTTGACCGAGTTCCATCCACCTTTTAAAACATTGCCGATCGAACGTATCGGGTGTGTGAAAGCTTCTTTGAGTGTACTTTTGACCGAAGCTTTAAACGCCGCTTTTCCAGCTGCAGACATTGCACCTATAGGAAGTATAACACTCGCAATATCAAGACCCCATCCAAGGCCCTTATAAAATTTCGCAAATGTTTCAAATCCCATATATTCCAGCATACCGGCTACATCTGTTCCGAAAACCACTGTGAATACGATATCCGCAATACCCATCACGGCAGACAAAACACCTACAATAATGGCAAGTATCGCACAAGCTCCGGGAAAAAAGACAACAATCACTATTGCCGCGAGCACAATCAAGGCAGCCGTAATAACATCAAGATGATCCGCTACCCATCTTCCTATTTTTTTCCCAAAATCTGCAGCCCTGTTCCAAAAGTCTTTTTCGCAATCAGGTTCCAGATAACTATAATTCTTATAAAAATCTTTCTTTTTTTCTCTTATCTTATCAGCCGCAGCCCTTTCATGCTGTACCGCATCATTTACAAAAGTTTCGAGCTTATCCTTCAGATCATTTATCTTCTTTTTCTTATCTTCCTTGCTTTCCTCTGAATCCACTATAGCATCGATAGCGTCACTCAGATCACTTGATACTTGATTGTTTTCTTCACATCCAACACCTGCAACCGTGTTTCTGAGATCTTGTACAGTTGAGTCATAGACATTCAATTTTGAAAGAAGTCTATCAAACACATCACTAAAGCTGTCAAATTTCGACTTCTTTAGTGTTATGACCATTCCGCTCAAGTTATCGCCTCCATATTGTTTTTCTCTTGATCGTATACCGCATATTCAGCAGTACACTTTGTTATCACACAATTATACAGGAGATCAACCTGCATTTGCAGCGGCTGCAGCAGCTGCTGCCTCGGCAGCCTCTCTCTCAGCCTTTCTGCGGGCTTCTTCTTCCTCGGCAGCAAGTCTGCGTTCAAGAGAAAGATACATCTCCATCTCATTGGACTTTTCGTTCTTCACGCCGTCCCAGTAGCTTATCTGACCCTCGAGTCTTCTTATCTCTGTTTCAGCAGCATCTATCTCTCCGTTTGTCTTTTTGATAGAAGCTTCAAGCTCTGTGATCTTATTTTCGACCTTTTTCTTGGCACTGTCAATATTAGTGAAGATCCTGCCGACTACCGACTTTCTGTGGGTCTTGTCGTCTTCATTCATTATGTGCTTTGTGAGGTCAATAGTGCCCATACTGGATTCGCCCAGAGTCTTGAAATAAGAAGTGGCATCGTCCATTTCTGTATGTACTTTATTAAGATCACCATCTACCTTGTCGCGTATATTCGCCTTAACAAGAGTCTCATTAGCAGTTGTATAGCGATTCTTATCAGCAGTAAAATCATTCAATCTTACCTGTGCTTCTCTTTTGAGTATCTCCTGCCTGTATTTGCTGTCAGCGCAAGCATTCTTTTCAGAAATTGCTTCCTCGTACTTTGACTTAGCATTTAAATAGCAACTGTGTGCTTCACCCGAAGTCATTAACAACTCTCCCTTCTGCAAGTTTCTCAGCCCTATATTATTATAGTACTGAATCATGTTCCGACATTTATTATAAAATTTTGACAAATTATAAATTCTCTCTTCAATTATACCATCTTTTAATATGATTGTCAAGGTATAATTAATAATAATTTTACCTAAATACATCATCTTGTATATATTTTTATTAATTAGCAAGCTTTATACTAAATAGCGTCTTAACTATGATAATATTAGTATGTTTTGCCTTTATTAATAGTTATAATGTATTAATCCAGTAATTTATTATTGATGATTTTTTACATATCATTTTATATAAAAGATATCGTAGGTTGCTTTAGAAAATAAACTTACAATAAAGTTCGCAAAAAATGTGAAATGCACAATAATTGGTCAGTTTATTTCTATCTTATCTCTTTCATGGGTTGACAAAAACAATATAACATGGTATACTGGGCTTATCAATTAAACACGTTTAATAGTTAGGTGATGATATGGCTCAAAAACAAAAACGTGATCTTGACGCTACAAAGGAAGCTTTGCTCAAAGCCGCAAAAGAGCTCATGACAACTTGTACCGATTCAGATGATGTTACCTCACGTAAGATAGCAGCAAAAGCTCAGGTCAATCCTGCAATGATAAACTACTGCTACGGCTCGAGAGAAAATCTGCTTTATGAAGTTTTCAAACAGCTGCTTGCCGATGCGCAAAACGTCCGTCCAGAACTTACCGAAATGATCAAATCCGATATTCCCGCAAAACAACGCCTTATTATGCTGCACTTCGGCATGATGAAGCTTATGATAGAAAATTACAGCTACTCGAAAGCAATAACGAAGTACATTCTTCTCAATCGTACGGACGGCATCGGCATGGAAAGTCTCCCCTTCATCACAGAACACTTCAATGGACATAAAAGTGAGAAAGAATGCAGACTTATAGCCTTTGAACTCAGTAGCCTGCATGAACTTGCGGTTCTGAGACACGAAGAAATAAAAGAACTTTGCGGTATTGACCTGACAAATGATGAAGAACTTTCATCATATGTCACCACTAATGTCGATCGTTTTCTCGGGCAATAATTCAGAAATTACAGGAGGTCACTCATGACAGATAAAAAAGCACTTCTCGTAATAGATATGCAAAACGATTATCTATGGGCGGAGCGAAAGACCATATTTTCATACGACACCGATAGCCTTGTGAAGTCGGTGAATGATACTATCGCACAGCATAAGGCTTCAGGCGAAGATATAATCTACATAGGTCAGGTCTTCCCGAATATCTTCACTAATCGCCTTATCATCGGTTTTTCGATAAAGGGCTCAAAAGGAGCTGAGCTTTACAGCGGACTCGATGTGGTATCACAGCTGTACTTTGAAAAGTATCTCCCTAACACTTTTACCTCTAAATGTTTCAAAGAACATCTATCCCAAAATACGTACAGCACTTTCACAATATGCGGCTTAGACCTTTGCGGCTGTGTCGGTGCAACAGCTGAGGGTGCGCTCAGAACAGGGGCAGAAGTTTTTCTTGACGAAAAAAGCACAGGATGTAGATTTTCAGCCCATAAAGCTCAAAAGCGCAAAACGGAACTGATAAATAAGGGTGTGAAGTTTATTTAGAATTATTAATTCCAAAGCTTCAAAATATACTATCTATAAATAAGTAGGACCGTTCCCACCAAAAAGCAGGAACGGTCTCTGTTTTTTATCTTATCACAAAAGGCTTTTTTCCATATGCACACAGCGGAAAGTCCCGCCCTCGATAATATTGTCACAGTCTGCAATATAACCGAGTTTTTCATAAAAGCCCGTCTTTTCCACACGGCTTTCCAGCACTGCACGGGTGTAGCCCAGTTCACCTGCCCATTCTTCGGCTGAAAGCACTGCCCTGCTGCCAAGACCTCTTTCACGGTATTCGGGCAGAACAACTACCCTTCCTATCATCACTGCACCATCTTCGATTTCGTAAAAACGACAGGTCGCAACGGGAAAATCATCGTCGAGGATAACTATATACTTTGTTTCATCATTGTCATGTTCATCGAATTCCTCTTCCAGCGTGATGTGATATTTCTTCGCCATCGCCTGTATGCGGACGTAATACGCCCCCGCCCTTGTCGCTGTATTTTCAGCCCTTATCACCTGCACAGATATCACCTCTGCAAACATTATAGCATACCTTGCTTGAAATGTAAACATTTTATCTGATGACCGAGATAGTTAAGATATATAAATATATTATCATTTTCCAAAGTTAAATTAAGTCTATATTTTGAATTATTATAATTTATAATTATATGAAATCAAATTCATGAAATATCGGCTTACGAAAACCTTTTCGAGCAAAAAGCCCGATAAAAATGCATCTTCACTTTTGTTATATGATTTGTATAATATCACTTATTTTCATATTATTCACAAAAATAATACAAAAAATGAATATTCATCACTGAATTTTGAATAGAATTGTTTGAAGTTTTAGTGTATAATTAACATTGTTAGGAGGATATTAACCTCATTAACATCAGAATGGAATATAAAAATCTGAAAACAAAAGGAGAGCTGATCAATTATGAAAGCTATAATCATGAGAAAGACAATGGCGACACTTATGGCAACTGCCGTTGTTGCATCGTCTTTCGGTGCAGGGGTCATCAATTCCGATAACGGCGCTCTGTTTGGCGTGAACAGCATTATCGCAAACGCTGAAAGCACCTCATCGGTAACCGTAACAGCTTCGGCAGGATACGCAGAAGGCGCTTATGCCGAATGGAAAGCAGTTTCCGGAGCTTCGGGATACAATGTATATGCCGACGGATACAAGCTTGATTCTATGCTTATCCGCCAGTATTCCTCATGCTTCCGTGCAGACGCTCTTGGTCTGAAGTCGGGCAGCCATACGCTGAAGATCGTTCCTATCATAAACGGCAAAGAGGATTCTTCAAAGTCCGCATCAGTGAATGTGAACACATCAGCCCACGACCGTTCGGGCTTCGGCTTCGTCAACGGAACATCATCGGGTGCTTATAACGACAACGGTTCACTCAAAAGCAATGCAACTGTTATCTATGTTACCAATGCAAACAAGGATTCCGTCACTGTTACCATGCCCGACAAGAAAGGCAATTCAACATCTTTAACAGGCGTGCAGAATATCCTTACCAACTTGAAGAGCAACAGCAAGGTAGGTCCTGTCTGCATACGTTTCATCGGTAACATTCAGGATCCTGCAAATATGCCCAGCGGAGACCTTTATGTTGATGCAATTACCTGTGGTCTTACCATCGAGGGTATCGGCAAGGACGCAACTTTCAACGGTTTCGGTATCGTTGTAAAGAATTCTTCAAATGTTGAGATCAGAAATCTCGGTTTCATGAACTGCAACAGTTCCGAGGGCGATAACGTCGGCCTGCAGCAGAAGAATGATCATGTCTGGGTACACCACTGCGATATGTTCTACGGCGATGCAGGTTCTGATGCCGATCAGGCTAAGGGCGACGGCGCACTTGATACCAAAACATCCAGCTATATCACCCACTCATACAATCATTTCTGGGATAACGGCAAGTGCAATCTCCAGGGTATGAAGTCTGAAACTACCAGCAATTACATAACCTATCACCACAACTGGTATGACCATTCCGATTCTCGCCACCCCAGAATACGCACCTGCACTGTACACATCTATAATAACTACTTCGACGGCAACGCAAAGTATGGCGTTGGTATGACCCTCGGCGGATCAGCTTTCGTTGAGAATAACTATTTCCGCAACTGCAAGTATCCTATGCTGATATCCATGCAGGGCTCCGATAACGCAACAGGCGGAACATTCTCAGGCGAGAACGGCGGTGTGATAAAGTCCTACAACAACAAGGTAACAGGCGACAAGACCAAGGGCTATGTTACCTATCAGCAGAATTCCACCGATTTTGACGCTTATGAGGCCAAAAGTGCGACCGAGCAGGTACCTTCCTATGTAAAAGCAAAGCAGGGCGGCAGTACTTACAACAATTTTGAAACTTCAAGCGTGATGTACAAATACTCCGCACAGAGCCCAGAAGCCGCTGCCGAGACTGTTAAAGCTAACGCAGGACGTGTACAAGGCGGCGATTTCAAGTGGACATTCAACAATTCCGTTGATGATGAGAGTGCCTCTTTAAATACAGGTCTGAAATCTGCACTGAAATCCTACAAGGATTCCATCGTTGCAATCGGTTCAGGATTCTCCGATTCCACCACACCTTCAGGCAATGACTCATCAAGCAGCTCAAAGCCTGATAATTCCAGCAGTTCCAAGCCTGATTCTTCAAGCAGTTCCCAGACTTCTGTACCCGCATCATCAAACGTGCATAACTTCACTAAGAACGGAACATCGAGCAGCTTCTTCTCTATCACAGGTAATCTGTCAACATCTAAGGGCACCGTTAACTACGGCGGTCAGACCCTGACCCAGTGCCTGAAACTTGAAAGCTCCACAAGCATAAGCTTCAACGCTCCTGCTGCCGGTAAGCTGACACTTGTATTTGCCGAAAGCACTGGCACTATCAAGCTTGACGGCAAAAAGCTGACTGCATCAAACGGCGTTATCACAGCAGATGTTTCCGCCGGCAGCCACACCCTCACAAAGGCAGATGTTTCAAATCTGTTCTACATGGCTTATTCAACTCAGGGCGGTACATCTTATCAGCAGCCCGATGACAGCTCACAGAGCGGCGGAAATAATGGCGGCAATAACAGCGGCAACAACGGCGGAAGCACAGGCGGAAATAACAGCAGCACCACTATCAACGGTGTTAAGGCTGTAAGCGCAGGCGGCTGGAACGAAAGTCTGTATGTTGTATTCTCGGGACTTTCTGATTCCGATGTTACAGGAGTGTCATACTCAGGCACAGCATCAGGCAAGCTGGCAGGCAACGACCTGAAATATCTGGTTCGTGATACCTCGTCAGGTCTGAGAGTTGATATCCCCGGCGTACCCGCAGGCACTTATTCTGTGACCTTAAACACAACAAAGGGCACTATCGTCCAGAGCGGTTTGAAGGTAAATGCACAGGACCGTTCGGGTTATGCACACTACAATTACACCGCAGGTGTCGGTGCATACAACGATAACGGCACACTGAAATCCAATGCTATCGTGCTTTATGTAACAAACGACAACAAGGACTCCGTTTCTGTAACTTCCAAGGACGGTACAACTGTTACCGGTATCGGCAACATACTCAACTCTGTTGGTCAGGACGCAGGAAGCGGTAAAACTTCCAACGGCGGTAAGGCCAATTCCAATAAAGGCATCATCAAGAAGCTGGCTCAGGACGGTACACCTCTTGTTATACGTATAATCGGAGATGTCAAGGCTCCTTCGGGTCTTACAGCTTATGACTCCATAGATTACGGCGGAATTGTCGGCGACAACGGCTATATGGCAAGAATGAAGTCGGGCAAGGATATCACCATCGAGGGTATCGGCACTGACGCTACTATCAACGGCTGGGGATTCCATTTCATCTGTGAATCTTCTGCTCCAAGTCTCGGCAAGAGCTTTGAAGTAAAGAACATCGCATTCAGGAACGTTCCCGAGGACTGCATAGGCATGGAGGGCGTTCAGGAAAGCTCAACACTGACAGCTTCCGTTGAAAGATGCTGGATACACAACTGCGAATTCTACGCACCTTCAATATCTAATCCTGCTGAATCAGATAAGGCAGGCGGCGATGGTGCCTGCGATTTCAAGCGCGGTCAGTACTTCACAAACAGCTACTGCTACTATCAGGGCTACCACAAGACGAACCTCGTTGGTTCCTCCGACAGCAGCCTGCAGTACCACCTGACTTATCATCACAACTACTGGAACAAGTGCGAATCCAGAGGACCTCTGGCTCGTCAGGCAGACATACATATGTACAACAACATATTCAGCGGACAGACAAGCTACTGCATGAACCCGAGAGCAAATGCCTACATTTTCTCTGAGTACAATATCTTCGATAGCTGCAAGAATCCTATGCAGGTTAAACTGGGCGCAGTAAAGAGCTTCAATGACGTATTCAACAACTGCAAGGGCGATATGCAGGGCACTATCGTATCAAGCAAGAGCACCAAGGTAAACACCGATAACAAGTATGCAAACTTCGATACAAACTCATCGATATGCTACATTCCTTCGGGCAATTACTTCCTCCAGACCGATACATCAAAGCTGTCCTCATACTTCAACACTTACGGCGGAACTCTCGATGCGACCACAGTTGTAAACGGCTCAACATCATCTTCGGGAACATCACAGACAACTACTCCTACTCTTGATCCCAATGTTTATCCCGTGATAAAGTCTATCGATTACAACGAACAGTACCACCAGATAAGATTTACATGGAGTCCTGTTCAGGGTGCTTCAAATTACGGTATTGCTGTATACCTCGCAGGCAAGTGGAGAGTCCAGACTTCTGCCATCCCTGCTTCGACACTCAGCTTTACTACTCCCAAGAATCTCACTCCCAATATGACCTATAAGGTAGCTATCGCTGCCAAGATCAACGGCGAGTGGACATCGACTGCTTCTATCAAGCACGCTGTTACAGTTACTGTAAGGTAATTCAAGGAAAGAACCATCCTTAAAAAGAAGAATGCACCTCGCCACTTGTACGGGGTGCATTCTGTATATATTGACATTTTCATGATCGGGAAGTATAACGTTCACATATGATCTCCCAAAAGTGTTCGATAATCATTTTGGCAAACCAAAAATAAACTCAGCCCCGCAGATGACTAACGCGGGGCTGAATCTATATCTACATGAGGTTTGATGTAAACAATGTTTTATGCGCCAGCCGAATGCATGGCGGCATAGTTTTTCGGCGAGCATCCGAAATTCTTTTTGAACACGCGAGAGAAATACAGCGAGTCGGAATATCCACAGATATACGCGATCTCGGATATATTCTGCTCAACGGTATCAGGAGAACAAAGCAGTTTCTCTGCCATATGTATCCTCAGATTTGTCAGATAACTATGAGGTGTCATACCCATCTCACTTTTGAAAAGCTTTCGCAGATAATCGTAGCTGAATGGTATCGAGCGTAGATACGAGTCAAGTTCGTAATCGCAGTCTGTAAAATTCTGCATGATATTGCTCTTAATCTCATCCACCACATCACGCAGAGGTTTAGTTTTGCTGAAAGCAATAACGTAATTCACGATGAGGTCACCGAAAGCAGCCATAATTGACTGCCTGCTGTTGATATCACTGTTGAAGAAATAGAAGGCATCCTTGAAACCGCCCATGATATGCTGTTCTGCATCATCTGAAATAAGCAGAGGTTCCTTGAAATTGAACGTCGCATCTGTAATGTTTATGTGGATATTTGTAAAACCATCTTCGCTGTTATTAGCGTGTACAACATGGGGCGGGATTATCACAAGATCCCCCGTTGTGTACTCGATCGTGCTGTCTTCAAATTCAAATCTGCCCTGACCGCCCGTACAGTATACAAGTTCCCATTCTTCATGAAAATGCTGCTTGCAGGTAAAAGTAGTCATATTCCTGCCTACATAAATGATATTATTCATGTTCTTCCCCCTCTTCGGATAACTGTTGCCAAGAAACTGTCATTTTATCCGCTGCGCAAGAAATACGGTAATATGAAACATATATCATTATTCTTATAGGTGTAATATTTTCCAATTTGTAATCATATCATTCTTTAAACATTCGACAAACGTTCACCGAACATATACAAGAATATTCTACCGTTTTTCACGCACACATATAACCCATTTTCCGAAAATCCCTATGTTTCGGTCTTTATTACTTCACTTTGTTTCTAATAAAATTATATCATTTTGATATTTTAAAGTCAATAGTTTTAACAAAGCACCCTTTCGTTATGAACTAACTTTGTTGAACTTAACATTAATCAACAATGTGATTTGTTGAATATTACACGCTTTTCACCTTCAAATATAATAATATTATCCAATAAAAAAATATTCTCAGTCAAAGAATTTACCTCTCCGCCACATGATATGCCCATATCTCTGCAGGTTCTCATCGAAGCATTATATCACATAAAATCCCAACGAATTTCAATAGAATATGTAAATAATCCACTATTTTTTAAAAATAATAGATTGACAAACTATTATGTTATATGATATAATTAAAAAAGGTGGTACTATGGATACAATACCATATTTTGATTGGAGGTAATTGAATGAATCTTTTTCACAGAAAGAAAGTGTCACGCACTTCGCGTGTGCTGAGCGGTGTGACCTCGGCTATGATGGCACTTTCGGCTTTTTCAGGTCTTTCGGCAAACACAGCTTTAAAAGCTTCTGCCGCAACGACTAACTGGAAATTTGACCTTGGCGGCAGTGGTGCCGCTAGCGGATACACAGGAGTTTCCGCTTATGACGGCTATAACAGCTCCAGAGGCTACGGCTTTTCGGGAAGCGTTTCAAACGTTAGTGCAGGCGGTTACGGCGCACTTTCCGACGCCGTAAAATTCACGGGGGGTACTTTCAACGTTGACCTGCCAAGAGGTCTTTATCAGCTGACAGTCACAACAGGCAACAGCCCGCGAACTACTATTAAAGTCGAGGGTATGTTACAGATGATAAACCTCACGGGAAACAACGCGAGTGAGACTATACAAGTACCTGTCACCGATGGTCAGCTGAATATCGAAGCTGTTGCAGGTATGAAGAATGCTGATTATACTATCTCAGCGATCGAGATAACCCAACTGAATAACACAGGTGAGATGAAACCTACTATCTGGATATGCGGTGATTCTACCGTTGCAAACTACTACAATACCTCAGATGATAAACAGCACGGCTGGGGTCAGTACCTGAACCAGTATGTCAACACCAACGTCTTTGAAGTCCGCAATCTTGCGTCCAGCGGACAGTACGCCAAGGGATTTTATCAGGACGGTCAGTTCGCTCCGATAAAATACTACGGCAAGGCAGGAGATTATTATATCATCTCCATAGGTATAAATGATACCAACTATTCCAATTCGGACGAATATTACAGCGTTGTGACCAGCATGGTAAAGGAAGCTAAATCCAAGGGCATGAACGTTATACTCGTCAAACAGCAGGGCCGTCACGGAGACATGAACCGCAATCCCAGGCTGACAGGCAGATGGTTCGGCGGACAGCTGGATACTATCGGCAAAGAGCAGAATGTCAAAGTCGTCGATCTCTTCACCGCATGGCAGAACTTCGGTTTCAGTTCAGGCGGCTACGATGCTATGACACCCTACTATGCATATAATGACGATCTTCACCAGAGTGCCAGGGGTGCCCAGAAAAACGCCGAGCTGGTTGCAGGTCTCATGAACATAGGTGATACCGCTATGGATACCGATACCTACTATACCTTCAAGAACATGAACAGTGGTCTTGTAATGGATATATCAGGCGGCAAAATAGCAGAGGGCTCAAATATCCAGCAGTGGACTTCAAACGGTCAGAACAATCAGAAGTGGAAACTAACCCCCTTCAATAACGAAACTACATATTATTATATCCGCTCCGCCGCAAATCCCGACTACGTACTGAAAGCCATGTCAGGATCAAACGGCGGCAATATCGAGCTTGTCCCCTATTCAAGCAAAGACAGTATGATGCTCTTCCAGTTCACCAAGCTGGGCGACGGTAGCTACTACATATCCACACGTTCTTCAAGAGATGTGTGCTTTGTTGAAGTTGATTCCGCAAGTACATCAGGCGGAGCAAACGTTCAGCAGTGGGGCATGACCTACAACAAGTGCCAGAGATGGACAGCCGAAAAGACCACCGCTTCAGTTAACACCGATCCCGTTAACAATGATCCCCCTGCACAGAATGATCCCTATGTCGGCGATGTTAACATGGACGGCACTATCGATGTATTTGATCTGGTAGAACTAAAGCACATCGTAAATAATCCATGGAACTATAACTCCGTACCTACTTCTGTCTGCGACTTCAACGACGATAACAATGTTAACGATACAGATGTACAGATAATGCGTGAATATCTCGCAGGACTGAGAACACAGCTCACTGATAACAGCCAGAATGAGCAAAATTCCGAACAGACCTATTACGCAATAGACCAGACATGGTCAGAAGCAATTATCGAGACAACGAATTCGGGCTACACAAATGCCAATGGTTATATAAATCTTGATAATACCGATACCAGCAACATTACATTCACAGTAAACGCAAACCAGACAGGCAACTATATGACACATATCCGTTTTGCAAACGGAACTTCCGAAGACCGTCCCATGAAGATATATGTGAACGGTGACACCAGCCGTTACTGGCTGCAATCCTTCCCGGGCACAGGCGCTTGGACTTCATGGAATGAATTCGGAATAGTGCTTCCCCTTGTAAAAGGTGTCAATACCATCAAGATGGTTTCCACCGTTTCAGGCAAGGGCGGTCCAAATCTCGACTATATATCTCTCATAAAAACCGATGAACCTTATGCCGAGACTTACGACCCCAACAACAATCAGCAGTATTACAACAATAATCCCACAGTATTCATACTCGGTGATTCTACTGTACAGTCCTACCGCGCAAGCTATGCTCCTCAGCAGGGCTGGGGCTATTATCTGGCAGACTACTTCAACGGAAATGTCAATGTCGATAACCGCTCCATGGCAGGCAGAAGCACTAAGAAAGCTTATGACGAAGGCAGATGGCAGAGTCTTGCAGACAGTCTGAAATCAGGCGATTATGTTCTGATACAGTTCGCTATCAACGATGCAGGCAAATCCAATGCTGACAGATATGCACCTGTCTGCGGTAACGTAAACTATCCCAGCGAAGGTTCCTACGAATGGTATATGACCCAGTTCATCAACGGTGCAAAAGCTAAGGGTGCAACACCGATCCTTGTAACCACCGTTATCGGAATGAACGCATACAACAGCTCATCAGGAAAATTCACCAACAGCTACATCGATTACTGCAACGCCTGCAAAAATCTTGCAAGCAAATACAGTATCCCCTGTATCGACCTGAACACCATCATGGTGAACCACTACAACTCCGTTGGCTACAACACAGCACTTTCCTACCATCTGAAAGGCGCTGTACAGGGTTCAACAGATGGTACTCACTTCTGTGAAAAGGGCGCTAACATCGTGGCAGGTCTTGTAGCACAGGCTATAAAAAATCAGCAGATATCAGGACTTTCAGGTTATGTAAAATAACGACCATCCAAATAACGAAATATCAAAAAGCACATTTCCGGGCTGAATGCACAGCTCGGAAATGTGCTTTTTAGTTATTGTATCAAAATACAGCAAACTTGACAATCTGAAAAGCCGGAATATCCTGACTTTTGACGGTCAGAAATTTCATTGATCAGCTTTTAACAGTTCTTTTTTCATAAATTCAATATCTATTTGATCGATCTTATTATCTTTGTAAATATCTCCTGCTTCCCTGTTCGGGAGATACACATTACGCCCCGCGATAAACCTCTCAGCCAGCACAATATCTGATACAGTTAGTTCACCATCAGCGTCAACATCACCTTTTACATACTTAGGTTCTATCGTTAATGTTCCTTCAAGAGGCACATCCCACTTCTTTGCATCAAGATCATATCTCCAGATGCTTCCGTCAGTACGGAGGAAATATACAAATCCTCCATCCAGCTTAGTATCGTATGTGGCACCTATTGCACTTTCAACATTGGTCAGGCTGCACCAGTCATCAAGAAATACCATGCGCAGGGTCTTGTTCTTATCTATATAATAATCAAAGACTGCATCGTTTTCACTGATACCGCGATACTGATATTCGTGAATATAGAAATTGCTCACAGTTATCCCGAGTTTTGCTCCGGCGTTAACATAGTAATAGCTATCTGGTATCGATACCTCAGCTACTGTACCGTCTTTTTTAGTGTACACAGCCTTTGAACCATCAGCAGACAGTTCCACAGATGCAACACCCTCAGCTATTGCCGTTTTTGAAAGCGAACTTGTATATTTTATTTCGTAAAGTGTACCGCCGCTCTCCACAACATAGCAGGTCGAACCCATAGCGCAGGCACTGACAGGTTCACCTATATTTGTGTTGCCTGTATAAGCACTTATCCTGCCGTCAGCGATCAATCTTTTGCTGTAATACTTTATCTGTCCGTTCTTTGAAACATAAAAAGGCTCACAGCCGTCTATCCAGCCTTTTGAATCTGTTGCTACTGCCGCAGTGGTAAATTTGTCATCATTTGGAACGAGGGTGTATATGCTGCCATTCTCAGCAAGAAAATAACCGCTGCGAATAGCCTTGACCTTAATATCTGTTATAGGTTCACCGTTTACAAGCAATGTGCCGTCCTTTTTCAGTACCATATCGGCATAGTTGTAATCTGAGTTGTAGGCACGCCCGTAATAATGTTCATAATCTGCAACATCGGTTTCAACGGCTTCAAACGCTCTTCCATTGATGGTGTACAGTGTACCGTTAATGAGCGTTACAAGATCGCTGCTGCCCCTTTCAATATCGGGATTATAGTAGGAACTGTATCCGACTTCAAAATTATCGATATATGCTTTACTGAGACTTGGATCGTACACATTTTCAGAATTCTGAACTGTGATGTTTCCTGTGTAATGATGCTTTCCGTTCACAGATATCGTGTAGGTTGTTTTACCTGCAGTATTTCCATAGATTTTTTCATCAACATTATGACTAGATGATGTACCGTTAAGAAATACAGCAGTATTTTCATTTGCTATCGAAAGATCATACTCCGCCAATCCTTTTGGTTTATATTCGATCTGCGCAGCAGTACCTTCGGGAAGTTCAAGGTCAGAAAACTCAACCACCTCTAACCGCTGTTCCGGTGTGATCTGATCCATTTTATAAAACCAGCAGTATTCAAGATCCAGATCTTTAATAAAAGAAATATCAGTGATCGGAACTTCTCTCATATCCAATACTCTGAGTAAAGGCATTTTTTTCAGCGGAGAAAAATCTGTGATAGTACCATTACTAACGACTACATATTCACAGGATGTCATTTTTGAGACCCATGACAGATCGGAAATGCCATCAAGATCAATATACAGTTGGTAGGCCTGTGCAAGTTCATCATCAGTAATAATTCCATCGGAATTATCATCATACAGAAATTTATGTTCTAAAAGCTGTGTATAAACAGCTTCATCAACATTTGCAGGCTTCGGTGAAGTTTCCGCAAATGCTGTCATATTACAGCACGAAAGCAGTGCAGCAAGTGCTGTAATTATCGATATGTTTCTTTTCATTGTTTGCTCCTCCGCTAAAATTTATATTTTTCATTGTCATGGTAAAATATCATACCATGGCTATATGTTCAGATCATAAAAAAGATAAAAGAAATCCCGCTACATATGCTAACACGATATAAGCGAACAGTTAAGATCTTACCATCCTTCATCAGTCTGAACTAAAATATATTATATCATAATTCTATTAATAATTCAATACCTATAACAAATAATCAGACAATCAATAAATAAATCCTACGGCTGTATAAAGGTATACCATTTGAAACAGATAAATATAAAGACACCTCTGTCACCAAAGCAACAGAAGTGTCTTGAATTACTTTGTTTAAGCACCCGATAAGCAGGTACAGATTATTAGCCCTTTACAGCGCCTGCAGTCAGACCGTCAACGATCTTGTTGGAGAATGCGCAGTAAACTATGATAGTCGGGATGACAGCTATCATGATAGCCGCGAACATCTGTGAATAATTCGTATTGTAAGGACCAACGAACTTCGACAGAGATACGGGCAGAGTCTTTTTAGCATCATCGGAGATAAATACCATCGCAAGCAGAAGCTCGTTCCAGTTACCTACGAACGTCATCAGACCTGTTACAAAAAGACCTGTTCTGCCGAGAGGGAGACATATCTTGAAGAATATCTGGAAGATATTCGCGCCCTCCATACATGCACATTCGATAAGCTCATTAGGCATACCTGAAAAGAAGCCTTCCATAATGAATATCGTAATAGGAAGTGAGAATGTAAGATAAGGAAGAACAAGGCTTGTAAGGGAGTTTGTGAGATGGAAATTCTCAAATCCCAGATTATTCATAAATTGTGTGATCTTCGCAAATCTTGTGAACAGGGGGATAAGTACACAGTGGATAGGAATCATCATACCTGTAAGGAAATAAGTCATCGCAAGCTTTGAACCTTTCCAATGCAGACGTGAGATACCGAATGCTGCCATCGAACCAACGAGCAGACCAAGTATCAGCGCGATAACACAGACGATGAACGAATTGAGTGTCGCTGTACCAAGATTACCTGCAGTCCAAGCGAATGAATAGTTATCAAATGTTACATTTTTTGGAAGTGCAAAAGGAGCGGTAAAAATCTCCCTGTTAGTTTTGAACGAAACGTTGAACATCCAAAGCAGGGGTAACAGATATGTTACGGCTATCACTGTCAGGAATACATATATCAGTATCTGCACAGGAGTGATCTTTTTTTTGGAAGAAGGATCCGCTGCTGCAGCTCCATTTTTTAAAGAACTCATTAAGCTGTACCTCCTTACATCTCGTACTGCTCGGTCTTAACGACCTTATTGATGAATAATGTTACTGCCAGACAGAGAATGAGCAGTACAACGCCTATAGCACTTGCATAGCCGTATTTTGAGAACTTGAAGCCCTGCTGATAGAGGTGAGTTGCAAGTACCTCTGTTTTATGGTTAGGACCACCTTCGGTCATGTTGAATATAAGATCGAAGAATTTCAGCGAACCGATGGCATTCAGCGACATAGCAGTAGCTACCATGGGCTTTATAAGCGGAAGGGTAACATATCTGAATGTCATGGGCTTTGTACATCCGTCGATATAGCTTGCCTCCATAAGGGACTTGCTTATACCGGATATCTGAGCCATATAAAGCATCATTGACTGACCTACATACTGCCACAGAGCAACAAAAGCTATAACCCACATAGGGAGTATGATAGCGCCCTTGGTATCCATAAGCCACATAGGAGGATCTTTAATTCCGATCTTTTCAAGTATATGATTGAGACCGAAAGATGAACGGAATATAAACATCCACAGCAGACCAAGTGCTGCCGATGAAAGTACGCAGGGAAGGTAAATAATGTTCTTGAATAAATTACGTCCTTTCTCGATGTTTGTAAGCAGCGCTGCATAGAAAAGTCCTATAATAAGCTGCGACACACATGAAAAAACGAGGAAGAACATTGAGTTCTTTAAAGCAATAACAAACGTTTTATCGGATAGTATAGCCTTATAATTATCAAGCCCGATATACTTTGGTGGCTTGAGTACACTATATTCACAGAATGAATAATATACCGACTGAACGATCGGTACAAATAGCACCAGTGTGAACAAAAGAAACGCAGGAAGCATAAAGAAAACAATCGCTTTCTTGTTCCTAAGCATTTTGTCCATCACGGATCAACTCCTTTCAAAATAGGGGAAACGTTAAAAACAATATAGAGGCGTAATATGCGCCCCTATATCGTCTTTGTAATAGATCGAAATTTTACTGTCTGCAATTTGCAGCGTAGAATTCTTCCATATCCTTAGCAGCTTCCTTAGGTGACAAGTCGCCGAGGAATACAGAAACCATAGTGTCATCGAAGTGAGAACCAGTCTCAGTAGTAGGCATAGACTCGTTGTAGAATCCGAATGTACCCTTTGCACCACTGAATACGTCCATAACGTAAGCAAGCTGCTGAGGAGCTGCGGATGCGTCATACTCTACCTTAGTTACAGGAATCTTACCACCCTTTTCAGCGGTATACTTCTGAGCTTCATCATCAGTGAAGTACTTGATGAGTGCAGCAGCACCTTCAGGGCAAGCAGTTTTAGAACTCATGCAGAGAGAGTCAGACTTAGCGATAACTCTGTCAACGCCGGGGAACTGGAATACGCCGCACTTGGACTCAAAGTCGGGATTCTCACCGTTGATCTGACCAATAGCCCATGAACCCTGGATAAGGATAGCAGCTTCACCGTTGTAGAAGTTTGCAGTTGCAACATCGTTAGTATCACCGGCTGCAGTCTTCTGGAAATACTTGGACAGGTCGAGGAGCTTGTTGCAAGCGTTCTCAAGCTTACCATCTTCCCATGAAGCAGAACCGTCAGCCAGAGCAGCAAGGTCAACGCCCTCACCCTCACACAGATAACCTGCAACCATTGAGAGACACCATGCAGTACCTGCGGAAATTGTTATAGGAGTATAACCTGCATCCTGAAGCTTAGCACAAGCATCCAGCATTTCTTCCCATGTAGTAGGAACCTTTGCGCCTGCCTTCTCGAACATCTCGGTGTTGTAGAAGCAGCAAGCAGCAGCTGTATTCAGCGGAACTGCGTAGATCTTGCCGTCATAGGTCTGCTGAGAGAATACTGCGTCACTTGTAAAGGTATCCTTCCAGCCGTCCTTTGCAAGATAATCATCAAGAGGAGCTGCAACGCCGGGCTTAACATAGTCAGTCAGCTGAGGACCGGGGCTTACGATGAATACATCAGGTGTCTCACCTGCTGCAACCTTAGCGTTGAGGTTGTTGTAGTATTCCTCAAGGTTGGTAGTGATAGGTGTTACGTGGTATGTACCCTCGTAATCCTTGTTGAATCTTTCGATAGTCTGCTTGTAACCCAGCGAGATAAGATCCTCGGTAGCGTTCAGGTCATCCCAGAACATCCAAGTGATCTCCTGAGAGCCATCAGCATTTTTCTTGGCTTTTTTAGTGCCGCCATTACCGTCTGTGTTGCCGCAGCTTGCAAATACAGTTGAGAGCATAGCTGCTGAAACAATCGTTGCTAAGATTTTTCTCTTTTTCATTAGTATTACCTCCTAATAAGATACCCGTCGGCAGATCCTTCAAATTTGACATATCCAACCAAAAGATATATTCCGTGTGCCTCCAGGTAAGCATTTTTGTCACACCAAATTCGTTATTCACCCTTTCGGTGTCTGTATAAATCTTACCATAATTATATTAATTTGTCAATAAATATAAGCAAGAAGCACAAAAATTGATAAAGATTTTCATATTCTTATAAAAAAGAGCAATAAATGGTCAAGCCACATATCAGCTAGTCGTCCAAAATATGACAGCATATCGTCTCATAATGCGGTAAATAGCCTTATATCATTTGTGCATAATGTGTAATGATATAAAATTCATCTATTAATTTTATCCGAAAATATTAAAATCAACGGTAACTGTGTATCAAAAATCAACATCATTCCTTACTAAATTTTGTAATTTTGTTTTTTCAACTGCGCTAAAACTGGTATAAACAATTATTTCTTAGGATAATATTTTCTAAAAACTGCATTTTCAGACTATGAGAGACATAATAAAGGCACCTTTGCCAAAGTCATGACAAAGGTGCCCGAAAAATAGTCTGTATTTTCTTTAGCGATCATTTACGATCAGCTTTTTGCCCTTAATATGTGCAGCTATCCTTATGATATCTGTTACATTTACAGAGCCATCTCTGTTTATATCTGCACGTCTGATCTGATCGTCGGTAAGCATCCTTTTTCCCTTGACGTGAGCAGCTGCCTTTGAAAGATCGTTTATATTTATCTTTCCGTCGCTGTTTACATCACCGAGTATGAAATTCTCATCGTACTTAGCTTCGATCTCGGTATCTCCTGTAACTGTCAGGCAGTAAGCCTGTTCTGTGGAAACAAGTTCTGCGCCGATGTACCAGCCTGCAAATGCGGGAGTATCCTCTGCCTCAATAACTATCTTGTCATCATAAAGATATACTTCCTTTTCACCATCTGCAATAGTACCACCCTTTACAGTTACGGTATATGTGTCGTCAAAGATCTTTGTATCGGTGTAGGTCTTTTCATCAAAAACAGCTATAGCAGTATAGGTAGTCTGCTTGCCGTCATCCTTTGAACTTACCTCGGCTTTGATATCTTCAGTATCACCGCAGGTCTTGCACTTGAACTGAATGCCGACATCAAAACCATTCTCGCTTTTTGTCCATGTCCATACGGGAGCCTCAGTGTCATAATCATGACCCTTTGCAGGTATAACTACTGAACTGTCGATCTCGTTCTCGCCCTTATCATCGCTGAAAAATTCGCCAAGTTCGTTAGTCCAGTACACTTCCTTTGCACCATCTTCTGTACAGGTTGCATCAGCTTTTTCGTGTTTGGTATACAGGTGGTCAATGGTAACTTCGAGACTGCCGACCTCAGAGGATTCCCAGTTGCTTGTTTCTTCGACTTTGTACCATACGGTATACTTTCCTGCTGCTGTGGCTGTTGGTATCTCCTCACTGTAAGTTTCACCGTCAAGGCTGTAAGAAAGCTTGCCGAAGGTTGAAGAACCTGCTGTTACCAGCTCCTGCGCCTCGCCATTGTAAGTAAGTTCGTTAGCAGTGGGCGCAGTCACTTCGGGTACAGCTTTGTCGATAGTAACAGTGAAGCTGTTATTACCTGTGCCGCCATCGAACTCACCATCACAGTCCCACATATAGTATACTGTGTATTCACCTGCATCAGCGGCATAAAGAGGTGCGCACTCGGCATTTATAACACCGTCCTCAACTGTACCCGCTTCATATGTATCCGACTCCTGTTCGCCACGTGTGAAGTAGTATGTGAAATATCTCTGTTCTTCATCAGCTGTAGGTACAACACCGAATGTTCCCTTGAAAGATGAATCATCTATGAGCAGCTGAGGCTCACCGTTGTAAACAAGACCTTCCTTTGCAACAGGATCAGCGTAGGCATTGAAACCTGTGCTGTCAGCTGGTTCATAAGTTCCGCTTTCTGTTGCGAAAGTTCTTACAGTAGTATTGCCCAAATAGTAGAATTTTCTGTTTCCGCCGAAAATTACGTTGCGTACTGTAACATTTATAAGTATAACAGGATATGTGTATTCATAGCACGGACCCGAGGTATCATCAATACAATCCACCGAGCCGTTCTTTACGATCAAAATACCGTTTTTGTTTTGCAGATTGAGATAACCGTTGATCGAGAATCCGTTGAGGTCAATAACACCATCATCTCTGGTTATGATTATCGGGCCGTAGATATTATCCTGAAGTACCAGTGTAGGATTACTGCCGGGCTCTGCTGCTTCAAACTCTGCAACAGTGAAAAATGTGTTGGGAGCGATCACAGGTTCATCCGGCTCTTCCTTTTCATTCCCGACCTCGGTGACCTCCTCAGTTTCAGCGCTTGCAGTCACCGTAAACGATCCCCTTGCACCGAACTCGGCAGGGATAGTTCCCGCAGCTAGTGCCAGTGCCAGAAGTGCAGCAGCTGCTTTCTTGATAGTTTTTGTCATGTTTCTTTCCTCCTATATAAATGTATTACAAAATAAAAAGCACACCAACAGAGCTGCTGCCCCGACAGTATGCTTTCTTTGACTTATATGAACGGGTTAAAGCAACTGTTAACGCAGAAAAAACAGTATATGCAGGCACAGTCCTCGACCCCTTTCAGCAATTATTTCATTTCATACTATTTGTTATTTGTTTTACATTATAACACAGCACGTTAATGTTGTCAATAGTTTATGTAAATATAATAACAAAACAACATTCAATTATATAGAATAATAACACTTAAAACAATATAGTTTTATACAATTTTTTCAGGAGTATTTTTATATTTTTAAATTCTGAGATATGCTATAATACCAACATAGTTTTTAGTCTGAAAGAGCTTTACAGCTCATGAAAGAAGGAGCGAAATGATATGAAAATGCAGAATGTAGTTAACGGACCTCAGAACGTATCCAGCATAATCCTCGGCTGTATGAGAATGCCTGCCCTCACTGTTGCTGAGGCAGCAAAGATGATCTCATGTGCAGCTGAGCTGGGTATAAACTTCTATGACCACGCTACCGTTTACGGTGAAGGTGAAGCCGAGACACGTTTCGGTGATGCTTTCCCCCTCACAGGTCTCAAAAGAGAAGATGTTATTCTCCAGAGCAAATGCGGACTTCATTTTGACCGCGGTGAGTTTGACTGGACACAGAAAGATATCCTTGAAAGCGTTGACGGAAGTCTTAAAAGGCTGAAGACCGATCATCTCGATGTACTTCTGCTGCACCGTCCCGATGTTCTTTTCGATCCCGAGGAGATAGCTGAGACATTTGATATGCTGGAAAAGAGCGGAAAAGTACTGCACTTCGGTGTCAGCAACGTTACTCCCGGTCAGCTGGAACTTCTGAAAAAGTTTGTTAAACAGCCGCTGGTATTCAATCAGCTTCAGCTCTCTCTCGATCAGTCACAGCTGATAGATGCGGGACTTTACATCAACAATACCACCACAGACCGTTCAACCGACAGGGACAACGGAATTCTTGATTACTGCCGTCTGCACGATATCACAATTCAGGCATGGTCACCTCTGCAGATCAGCATGTTCAAAGGCTGTTTCGTAGATCACCCCGATTATCCCGAGTTAAATGCCGTTCTTGCAAAGCTGGGTGAAAAATACGGCGTTGCCAAAACAGCTATCGCCATCGCATGGATACTCAGGCATCCCGCAAAAATGCAGGCTATCGCAGGAACAATGAACCCCGATCACCTTAAAGATATCTGCGATGCTACAAAAGTTGAACTAACACATCACGAATGGTATGAACTCTATCTGGCATCAGGTAAATTCCTGCCATAAAACATAAGTCAACCATCTCAAACAGGAGGCTAAAATAATGATATACCGCGAAACATACACCCTGTCAAACGGAAATACCATACCTAAAATAGCACTTGGCACATGGCAGACTTCTGATGAGGATGCTGAAAGAGTTGTTAAATATGCGCTTGATATTGGCTATCTTCATATCGACACCGCTATCGCTTACGGCAACGAAGTCGGTGTGGGCAAGGGCATGAAAGCAAGCGGTAAGAAGCGCGAAAGCTATTTTATTACATCAAAACTCCCTGCTGAGATAAAATCCTACGACGAAGCAGTAAGGCATATCAACGAGTCTCTTGAAAGAATGGTCACACCTTATATCGACCTGATGCTAATACACTGGCCGAGACCCTGGTGCGGCGATCCGAACAAGACATATAACGAAGAAAATCTCGCTGTGTGGAAAGCTTTTGAAGGAGCTTACGAAGCGGGAAAACTCAAAGCTATCGGTGTATCGAACTTCTCTGTTGAAGACCTGCAAAATCTCTTAGACAATGCTAAGATAAAACCTATGGTCAACCAGATAAGAGTTCATATAGGTCATGTGCCGCATGACCTTATAGAGTTCTGCAAGGTTAATGATATTCTGGTCGAAAGCTACTCCCCAAATGCAACAGGCAGACTTTCAGCAAAGAAAGAGATCACCGATATGGCTGCAAAATACGAAGTTCCCGTTTCACAGCTGGCTAACCGTTTCGATCTTCAGCTGGGCACTCTGCCACTGCCGAAATCGGTACATGAGGAATACATCAAGCAGAATACCGAGCTTGATTTTGTCATCAGCGATGAGGATATGAAGGCACTGCTTGAAATAAAAGAATAGTATGACAAGGGGGTGTTGCAACCGCAGCACCCTCTAACCATATCCGAACATCAGAGTAAAAAAACATAATTACAGGTGAAATAAGCTGTTTCAGTGCGCACACCCCCAAGCCCTCTTCAAAAAAGAGGACTCGGGGGTGTTTTGTTCTATTTGTTTTTATGCCGTTTTCAGTTCAAAAAGAGAAATTCCAAGTCGGTTTTCTGAGATCTTAGCAAAATGCTTCTTTATGTTGTATGCAAGTCCCAGCAAAAGGAACTCAGTTCTGATGTTATTTTTGCCCCTGCACAGGAATCTTCTGAAGCCATGATCCTGTTTCAGCACTCCGAATACGCCTTCAGCCTGTATGCTTCGGTTCATTCTGAGCTGTTTTCCGAATTCGGTCGTTATATTTTCCAGGCTTTCTGTTCTCAGTTCTTTGAACTTATGCGATATAGACAGCGTCTTGTTTCCTTTTGCTTTTGTACAGTTCTGTTTGTAGGGACAACCTTCGCAGCTTTCACATCTGTACATAGCTTTTTCGGAAACGAATCCCGTCTTGCTTTTTTCGTGTTTAGTCCCGACTCTCCAAAGTATCCTGCCGGCTTTGCATACGAAAATATCGCCCATTTCGTGGTATTCCATATTCTCGGGTCTGCCGTATTTTGTACGATAATTCCGCTTTTTGCTCTGCTCATAATTTACGGGTTTTATGTATGAGGTCATGTTATGTGATCTGATATAAAGATAGTTCTCCTCGCTCTCATAACCCGCATCACAGATGATGTTTTTCAATACAAACAGCTCCAGATCGTTGAGCTTTGACAGAAACGGGATCAGCGTATTTACATCGCTCCGTTCGCTTGAAACGTCTATACCTACAATATACTCGCCTTCCACTGCTGCCTGTATGTTGTATCCGGGTTTCAGCTGACCGTTTCTCATATGGTCTTCCTTCATGTGCATGAATGTTGCATCGGTATCTGTCTTTGAAAAGCTGTTCCTTCCGTCAAAAAGGCTGTTGTAATAGTCATACTGTGCCATTTTATCGCGATATCCTTCCAGCTTTTCAAGTGCTTTCTGATATGATGATTTATGATGTCCTTTTCCGTAAACTCGTTCAATACCAAATTTTATCATAAGTGAAGAAAGTGTACCGATCATATCCGAAACTGGCGTATTTTCGGGGAATCTCACACCATAAGCATAATTTATCTCATCAAGTATCTCAGGCAGTTTTACTCGCAGTTTCTGTTCGTTTTTGGATACAGACTTCTTCCAGACGAATGTATATCTGTTTGCATTAGCTTCGATCTTGGTGCCATCAATGAACAGGTTCTTACCGCTTATCTCTTTCATATTCAAAAGATACTTTACAACAGCGTAAAACACACGCTCAATCTGTTCTCCCATTTTCTGTCGAAATCTTGAGATAGTGCTGTGATCCGGAGCTCCAAAGCCATCGAGAAGCCACATGAAATGGATATCCCTTTTGCAGAGCTGTTCAATCTTACGGCTTGAAAAAGAGTCGTTCATGTAGCCGTAGATGAGTATCTTCATCATGATATCCTCGGGTATGGCGCCATTCCACTTGCTTACTATCGTGTATTCTTCTTTTTGATAGATCTCATCTATAACATTGCTCAATACTCTGACAGGTGAGCTTTCTTCGATGTAGATCTCATAATTCATGTTAAGACGCACTTGACAATTTCTCATTTTTGTGGTACAATCCTTTCGTTGGTTTGATGTTATATTTGCAATTACATTATACCACAAAATGAGACGCCTGGCACTACCTTTTTGGTGTGTCAGGCGTCTTTTTCTTTGTTGGGGCTGCAACAGCCCCATTTTTAAAGGAGGACTTATCATGAAAAAAGTAGCAGTAATATGGTCGAGCCCGAATAAAAACGGTCTGACAGCATCTTCAAAAGAACAGATTTCAAATGGTATTGCCGATGCAGGTGCCGAGGTCTGTGAGATACACCTTAACAGCAAAAATATTAACCATTGCCGCGCCTGCGGAAACGGATGGGGTACCTGCAACAAAAATGGCTCTTGCGTTATCGGGGACGACTTTGCCGATATTTACAACACCCTCAAAGAAGCCGACGGTATCGTATGGATAAGCGCTGTTTACTGGTCTGATATGACCGAGTGTTTCAAGGCTTTCTTTGACAGACTTCGCCGCTGTGATGCCACATTCAGCCACTCCCTTACCGAAAAGCGCTGTATGCTGATAGCCTGCGCAGGCGGTACAGGCAGAGGAACTCTCGAATGTCTTACCCAGCTTGAACGTGGTCTTGTTCACATGGGTATGCGCGCATATGACCGTATCCCCGTTGTTCGTTTCAACAAGGATTATATGCTCCCCGCACTTTATGATGCAGGCAAGACATATGCTGATCGTCTTGAAAACGGGTTTGATATGTATTACTAAAGACAAGGGCGCAGAAATCACCTGCGCCCTTGTTGCATTTTATTTCAGCATAGCCCGAACTTTATCATAGAATTTTTCGTATCTTTTCACACTGGTCTTGATAGCAAGATCTGATTCCGAATACTCTATCAGTCCTGCCGCATCTACCCATTTGTATTCCGTCGTTTCAGTATCCTGAAGAACAACTGCGTTCTTTGGGCAATCGACGGTCGCAGTAAAACAGTATACCAGACTATGACTTTTATCGCTGAATGCTATATTTATCAGTTCAAGGTTTTCCGCCGTAAGACCTGTTTCTTCAAACAACTCACGCCTTGCACATTCTTCGGCATTTTCACCCTGCACCGCAGAACCTCCCGCACCTGCTTCCCAGTATCCGGGGTAAACATCTTTACTGGTATGTCTTTTACACAGAAGAAAAGTGCCGTCCCTATGCTGTACCAGTACATCACTCACCAAATGGTAACGACCCATTGGTATCTCAAGAAAATTTCCGTATCTGCGTTTCCAGACTTCTCCCGTTCTGTTTCCTTCACCGTCGTACAGATCCCATAATTCCATGACGCTCCTCCTTTGTAAGTTTCAGATCTATATACTTACACTCATTTCAATCCACCGAGTTTCCTGCAGCCGACGGCATCGCGCCACCGTTCTGCAGATAAGCATCAAGCAGCTGCTGCAACATTCTGTCGCGGTCGAAAAGAAGTCTGTCAAGCTGATCGAGCTGCTTTTCAAGCAGAGATATGGAACGTTCATATGCTTTTCTGCGTTCCTCATATACCGAAAGACGCTTGTCAAATTCGTCCTGCTTGCTTTCGAGCTGAACAAGAAGATCATCTATCTGACGATTGCGATCTTTCAGCATCTGTTTCAGTGCCATGACATCATCCGAGGAATAATCATCGCCATAAACATCTATCAGCGCTTCATATATCGGTGCAATGGACTGATAATGAAAATTCTTTTCCTCAGAACCGTCAGCAAAAATGTCATACATCGTCCGCGGCGATACATACCCGCCATGATCTGCAACTATGTCCTGTATCTGCGGAATAGACATACCGTGCTGATTTTTTATCTCTTTGATCGTTTTGATCCTTTGTCTTAATGTTCTTTCCATACACTATCCTTTCAAAAACTTGCAGGAAACTTGCAAGATCATTTCATTGAATAATGCCCAGTAATCCTGTATAATTAATCATGCAGCTGCGTATTTCACCTATGGGATGTACAACTTACTCATTAAAAATTAATATGTATATTATTTTACCATATTTGAAGTACTTTGTCAAATATGATCAATTATGCACTTGATGCAATATTGGATCAATGTAAAAATATTAAGGAAGGTTTGGATGAAGTATGATCATTGAAGAAAAAGAAGAACTGCTCGCGGCAAAGCTTGCAGACAGATTAAAGAAAGAAAATATAAATGCTGTTGCAAATGGTACTGTACTCAAAGTGCAGGACTATACATTCGTACTGCAAAGTTCAAATGAACAGCCCATACACTGTGGGGTTAGGTACGAAATGCCTTCCGGATACGGTGAGGAGACACTCTACAGCTACATAAAAATGACCGTTTCTACCCCGCTGGAAAGAAAAATAGAGGATATGACAATAGATACCATACTTTCCCTGGGAATATCCCGTGCACTGAAAGGATATCTGTATCTTGCCGAATCGATAGTAATGTGTGTTGTAAAACCGGATAAGCTTTATTGCCTGAGCAAGGATGTTTATCCTGAGATCGCTCAAAAATACGGCGTTGATATGTCCTGCGTAGAACGAAGCATACGCCACGCCATAACCAAAGCCTATTCCGAGGACCCGACACCAATGCGTGCAATGTTCAGAAGACCGATACAACGCCCAAAATGTCAGGAACTGATAGCTGAATGTGCGGATACTATCAGGCGTGTGTTTTATTGAAGTCGAAAAATCAAAAAAAGCCGGACGTTCAGGAAGCACCAATTTGGACGCACACGATAAAAATACTACACCTATAACGTCATTGCTATGACCTTCAATAAACGAAAAGTGCAGACGCGATGTCTGGGCGGATGATTAAAACGACTTTTTCATCTGATGCACTAAGTTCGGAAAATGCCTTTTCCTGAACAAACGCAGCGGTTAAAACACTATCTGTGTATGAACGGTCGGAATTCGTTTTCATACAAATAAACTCACCCGTCAGCAGTTTGAACTGTTAACGGGTGAGTTTTTAATGTATAATTATTATACAGTTTTATTGTATATAATAGTTTTTCATTCTGATGCTTTATCAGCATTAGTGAAATTATATTTACAAGTAAATATTTACCATGCTATCCGGTTTAATATCAGCCGATCTTTTCAACAGTAAAGCCCATTTTTTCAAGAAGATTGTCAACACCGTTATCACCGGAATAGTGAGCAGCGCCTACCATGAACAGGCAGTTCTTGCCAGCCTTGATATATTCCGATGCCTTATCAGCCATATACTGATTGCGATTCTCAAGCAGTGCCTTGTTATAAGCATCATGGTCATCCAGCAGATCTTCGGGTATCTCAGCAATATCCTCTTCAGTCTCGCTTGCTATCTCGCCGTCGCCCTTAGCCCACTTATCAAAGAGGTCGCCGAAATCCTCTGCAAATCCGTCTATATCGTCGATATCATCGATCAGATCTTTGATGGTATAATCAGCATATTCATCTGTATAAGCGGTGAGAGCTTCTGTCTGCATGGATATATCTTCGATATTGATAACTTCCTTGCCGTCTTCCTGTGCCTTGCCTATGAAATATGCATCTGTTCCTGAAAGTTCAAGATTTTCAAGACGCAGAAGCATTACAGTGTTCAGCTGGTTTATCCAGTAACCTGCAGTGTACTGATCAAGCATCTCACTGTATGCACCTATCTTTGTGAAATAATCCTTTGCCTTGTTGTAGGTATCCTCGGAAATATGATCCTTAACAGTAGTTCCGTCAGAATATGTCATGCCCTTTACATACTCCATCTGAGCGTTGATATCATTCTGCAAAGCAGTTACATCATACTCAACTGCGATAGAATCACAGCTGTTGTAAATATCCATCAGATCTGAAGGATAATCGGAAACATCCGCAGGCAAAACATGAATAGTACCTAAAAGGTACATTGAATTACCGCTTTCGGGATCGGTAACTTTCCACATGGGTGGGTCGATCTCCTTAGTATCAATGAAGTCATTGATATCAGCTGTAGTACCGAATTGATTTTCAACAGTTTCCTGATCGGTAGTCTCAACTGTTTCCTCAGGGGTAGTTTCGGTGATATCTTCATCACTTGTTACCACAGTATCAACAGGAGTTTCCTTTGCTTTGGAATCAGCCTTTGAAGAATCATCTTCCTTTTTTCCGCATGATGCACATGAAAATGCCATCACAAAAGCAATTGCTGCTATGAGAGTCTTGTTTTTCATTTTCAAATTTTCCTTTCCTATAACGATACATGATAAGTATCTTTCGTTTAATAGTTTTTACACACAAACATTTAATAATATACAATTACTTTCATCATATGTCAATGATTTGAAATGACATTTCACTTAACCAACACAATGATTGTTATATTTGACCTCTGTATTTAAGTGATTAAGCTTATTATTTGTACATCATTACATCAAGAAAATATAACAAAAAGAGCTTTACTTTACATAAAAGCAAAACTCTTTTTAATATAGATAAGCACAAATATCGGGAGATCACCGACTCAATACCTTCTTGACATATCACTGATCAAAATGATATAATTAACCTACCGAATATGGAATTATTTATCTTCGGTGCAAATATAGTCCTTAACCTTCTGAGAGCTGATAACCGAGCTGTAAAGCCTCCAGCCCCCTGCAAGGTTATAGCAGTCGTACCCGTTGCCTGACAAAATCCGACAAGCGATATAACTGCGCAGACCGCTGTGGCAATGTACATACACCGGTCTGTCTTTCGGGATAGAATCAAGATTTCCACGGAGAGAATCCAGCGGGATATTTATAAATCCGTCTATCATTCCTCGTGCGACTTCGGTCTTGGTACGAACATCAAGCAGAGTGACACTTCCGTCACGAGGCAGGGATCCAACATCATGCCAGAAGAACTGCTTCACTGTACCGTTTATGATATTTTCTGCAACGAAACCAACCATATTCACAGGGTCTTTCGCACTTCCGAAGGGCGGCGCATAGCAGAGTTCCAGTTCTTTAAGATCAGTAACTTTTGCGCCGAAACGAATCGCCGCAGCAAGAACATCCATGCGCTTGTCAACACCATCAAAGCCCACTATCTGCGCACCTATCAGCTTGTGTGTATTCTTCTCCCACAGCACCTTAACAGACATGTTCTCCGCACCGGGATAGTAACTTGCGTGAGATGCCGAATAGGTGTAGGTCTTATCAAATTCGATGCCTGATTCTTTTGCACGCTTTTCGTTTAGTCCCGTAACAGCGATGGTCATATCAAACAGCTTAAGCACTGATGAACCCTGCGTTCCTTTGTATTCCGATGGTATGCCCGCAATGTTATCAGCTGCAATGCGTCCCTGCTTATTGGCAGGTCCCGCAAGTGGAATGAAGACTCCCCTGCCCGTCACGAAATCACGAACTTCCACTGCATCACCCACAGCATAAATATCTGGAATGCTTGTCTGCATATGGCTGTTTACAATGATGCTTCCCCTGCTGTTGACTTCCATTCCGCAGTCTTTTGCAAGTATCGTCTCTGGGGTTACACCCACAGACATTATCACCATATCAGCATCGATATTACCCTTCTGAAGAATCACTCGGTTTTCGGTGATCTCTTTTACGCCATTATCCAAATAAAGCCCTATCCCTCGGCTTCTGATATACTGATGAACGTCAGCCGCCATATCAAGATCAAGGGGCGCGATAAGGTGATCTGCAAGCTCGACCACAGAAACTTCCAACCCTGCATCAACAAGGTTTTCAGCCATTTCAACTCCGATATATCCACCGCCTGCGATAACTACTTTCTTCGGCTTTTCGGTTTTGATAAAATCCATTATCTTCATAGTATCCGGAATATTCCGCAGGGTGAAAACATTGGGCAGATCAATGCCTTTGATATTTGGACGTATAGGCTCAGCACCCGGAGAAAGTATCAGCCTGTCGTAGCTTTCCTCGTAAGTCTCTCCAGAATCAACATTGCGTATCTTCACAATATGTGCCCCGGGATCGATCTCCACTGCTTCGTTTCTGATACGGACATCAATATTGAAACGCCTGTTAAAACTCTCGGGAGTCTGCAGAGTCAGCATTTTTCTGTCGGCGATCTTTCCTCCTATATAATAAGGAAGACCGCAGTTCGCAAAGGAGATAAATTCTCCACGCTCAATAATTATTATTTCGTCTTGTTCGTTCAGACGGCGAAGTCTTGCGGCTGCGGAAGCACCGCCCGCAACGCCGCCAATAATTACAGTTTTCATAAATACCTCCGAAAGGATAGTTGTTATGTTTGAAAGTGTTTACAAGAAAGTTTTCCCTTTCTGGGATGATTTATCCGATAATGACCGCAGTTTTATCTGTGAAAATTCGTATAAAAAGACATTTGCAAAAGGAACAAATCTCCACAGTGGCAGCGACTGCTCGGGAGCATTCTTTGTCTGTTCGGGAAGTCTGCGTGCATACATTCTATCAGAGGACGGCAAGGACGTAACCCTCTACCGTCTTCACAAAGGGGATATGTGTATGCTGTCAGCTTCCTGTGTTTTACAGACCATCACATTCGATGTGGCTGTTGATGCCGAAGAGGACAGCGAATGTATCGTCCTCAGCGGCACAGCATTCAAGCAAATGTCGGAAAAATATCCCGCTATCCGCATATTCGCCCTCGAGACTGCTGTATCCCGCTTTTCCGATGTTATGTGGGTAATGCAGCAGATACTTTTCATGAGTATGGACAAACGTCTTGCCATATTTCTCCACGATGAATCAGCAAGAACTTCCTCAGATACTATCTCTCTCACTCAGGAGCAGATCGCAAAGTATATCGGCTCTGCCCGTGAGGTAGTTTCACGTATGCTCAAATACTTTGTATCTGAGGGAATTGTCGAAGTATCTCGAAAGGGCGTGCGTATCCTTGATAAAGAACGTCTGCGAAAGTTAGCCCTTTAACATATCGAGTATAACGGGCTTTGGTCTGAAACCAACTTCCTGTGCGGTAACTCTGCCGTTTTTCATAACAACAAGAGTCGGTATACTGATAACACCGAACTGCGCTGCAAGCTCAGGCTGTTCATCAACATCGATCTTGCCCACGGTGAATTCCGAATTTTCATCCGCGATCTGTTCTACAATCGGCGATACCATCTTGCACGGTCCGCACCATGTTGCGTAAAAATCCAGAAGAACAGGCTTTGCACTGTTTACGATATCAGCGAAATTTTCCTTTGTTACATTAATTACTGCCATAGTGATACTTCCTTTCTGTTTGTTTTATTGTGTCTTAATTATACACAATTATTCCCCTGCGGTATGTGACTTTGTCGCGTTCTTTGCCTTGCAGATAAGTTGTGTCATGGTACCCATAGGGCAGTAAACACACCATGAGCGCGGCTTGAAAAGGAGCATTGTCACAAAACCGAGTATTGTTGAAGTCAGCATAATGCTGTAAAAACCAAATGCGAACTGTGCCACTCCATCGGAGAACAGCGTACCGTGATATGCCCAGTGCCAGGGCACCTTAAATGTCCAGATAAGCTTGACTGTCTGCGACAGCGGACGTCCTCCTGCAAACACAAGATAAGTGTTCCACAGCATCACAAAGAACATTGTGAAAAAGAATATCAGAAATCCATAACGGAATGCTTTCGACCTCATCCACTTCGGCATATCGTGCTTTCGTGACAGACCAAATCTTCCTCCCAGCATCGTAAACAGCTGTCCCCTGCCGCAGTATTTGTTGCAGTAAGCCTTGGTTCCGTGACTGATTGAGATAACAAGCGGTGTGATAAAACAGATCATACCCAGCCAGGCAAAAAGTATATTCACAAAACCCAGCAGCAGATATGTCATAGAAAATATCCAAAGATGATCATACCATTTTTTACGCTGTATCATTTTATATCGCCCCCGATCTCAATAATGCTCGCGGGGCATTCTTTCGCACATTTTCCACATCCGACACAAAGAGCGCTGTCAACCACAGCGAACACACCGTCAGGGACACTTATTGCAGATCTCGGACAAACTTTCACACAGCTTCCGCAAGCCACACATAGCTCTGTATTTACGTTAGCTTTTCGTTTCATATCATCGCCTCCGAGATATATTATATCCGATCGGGCGCGGCATTTCTGTGACAAAGTCACATTTGAATTGACAATACATCAAAAATTGCGATATAACAGCTGTTCAGTTATGATTATAACATAAATATTAATAAATTTCCATTCCCGAATCTTCCAAAATCTAACACTGGTTTTTGTAATATACACTGAATTCTCCAATATCATACTACCAATAATCGTTTTTGCTGCATTTATTCAATAACTTACTGCAAACCATCAGTCTATTCTTCGCATGGACTCCGGACAGCGGAAAACAACTAATATTTCGTGTATGATGTACGACTGTAAACTTCTCAATATTAGCGCGAAAAATGTTATGTTTTTGACAAAAAAATTGCATTAATATCAGGTGAATTATTATATCCAAACATACGTTTCTATACTATCAATCATGTGAAGTTGCGCAATTCAGGACTTTTATGCGTTAAATGCTTATCTCTAAAATAATTAAAAGATTTGCGATAATTATAATTTAAAAAGTAAACAGTTGATGCACTAAAGGTGAAATCGCAATTTTTGGTATCACCTATATCACAATGAGCAAAATTTGATTAGAACCAATGACTAAAAAATTATAAAATATAATCAAATGATACGGAAATTAACATTTGAACAAAAGGGTCAATGTGCTGTATCATTGTTGGTATCTATTTATAGTTTTATATTTTTTAGAAAGAGAGGTAATTTGTTTATGAAAACTGTTTCAAAGCGTCTGTCAAGTGCTTTTGTTGCAGGTATGATGATGGTTTCACCCATCGTTTCATCAATTTCTGCATCAGCTGCCAAGGTGCTCACAACAAGCCCTTCTCACACACAGGAAGTGGGCTGGTACAATGATTACCATCATGAGATCTGGCAGGCAGATACCCCCAACTCTTCTACAATGACACTGCACGACAATGACGGCGGTTTCAGCACATCATGGAAGTGCGGTCCTAACGGCTCAAGAGGTAACTTCCTTGCTCGTCGTGGTCTGTACTGGGGTCTGAACAATCCTAAGACTTATAAGGATTATGGCGACTTCTACTGCGATTACGACTGCAGCTGGTCCGCAGGTTCATCCGGTAACTCCAGAATCTGTATCTATGGTTGGGCACAGAATCCTCTGGTAGAGTACTACATCATCGAGGACTGGAAGAACTGGTCACCTGCACAGGATTCTACTGCACAGTACAAGGGTCAGGCTACTATCGACGGCAGCGTATATAAGATCTATACAAGTGCAAGAAATTCTTACACCATTGAAGGCAACAAGAACTTCACACAGTACATCAGCATCCGTCAGAACCTGAGAACCAAGGGTACCATCAGCGTTTCCGAGCACTTCAAGGCTTGGGAGTCCATGGGCATGAAGATGGGCAACCTGTACGAAGTAGCTTTCAACGTTGAAGGCTGGGAGTCCGATGGTCAGGCTGACGTTACTCTGAAAATGCGTGAGGGCGGCAGTAGCTACACTCCCGATCCAGAGCCTGAGACCCCTGAGATCGAAGGCACACTGTACTCCGCTACTTTCGAGAACGGCACCAATTACTGGACCGGCAGAGGTTCTGCAAGCGTAACATCATCTTCTTCCACTGCTTATGAGGGCAGCAAGTCCCTGTATGTAAGCGGCAGAACTGATAACTGGAACGGCGGTGAGATGGAGCTTAACACCTCTACTTTCAAGCCCGGCAGCGCTTACAGCTTCAGCACAATGGTAAATCCTACTGAAAGTACTACTCTTCAGCTGACTATGCAGTATGATGACCAGAGCGGTACCACCAACTACACTCAGATAGCTGAGGGTTCCTGCACAGCAGGCAAGTGGACCAAGCTGGAGAACACAAGCTTCACAATTCCTTCCGGTGCATCCAACGTTAAGGTATATGTTGAAGCTCCCGACAGCCTGTGCGACTTCTATGTTGACAGAGCTATCATCGCTAACAAAGGCTACACCGCAAGCGGCAGCTCTTCCAGCGGTACAGGCAGCACAAGCGCAACTGTTCCTTCAAACATCAAGGTTGCTTACAGCAGCCAGTACAAGCAGCTGCAGTTCACTTGGGACAAGGTAAAGGGCGCTGACAAGTACGGCATCGCAGTTTATCTGGCAGGCAAGTGGAGAGTTCAGACTTCTAACATCTCCGGCAATTCTTATGTTACACCTAAGAATCTTACACCCAATATGTCTTACAAGGTAGCTATCGCTGCAAGAGTAAACGGCAAGTGGGATACTGCAGGCGCTCTGGAAAACTACGTAACAGTAACTACCAGAGCTAACAACAACATCGAGTATCATACTCCTTCCAACTCAGGCAATAGCAGCGGCAACAACGAGAATAACGGCGGTAACAACAACCAGCAGCAGACAACATCGAATTATAACTATCAGTCAAATATGCAGTTCAAGGAAGCTCCTTCTTACTACTTCAACAGCTGCTCACAGCAAGGTAAGGTAGTAAAGGAATCCTATAACGGCATCAACGGTTATAACTCACTTAACGTATATCTGCCTTACGGCTATGACAGCAGCAAGAAGTACAACATCTTCTACCTGATGCACGGCGGCGGAGAGAATGAGAATACTCTGTTCTATCAGGACGATACAATGATGCAGAATCTCTTCGACAACATGATAAAGAACGGCGAACTCGATCCTCTGATCGTTGTTACACCTACCTTCAACAAGACTGAGGCAGGCAAATTCTACAACGAGTTCCGTCAGAGCGTTGTTCCTTTCGTTGAAGGAAAATATTCTACCTATGCAGGCAAAAATACTTCACAGTCATCGCTTCAGGCTTCAAGAATGCACAGAGCATACGGCGGATTCTCAATGGGTGGCGTTTCAACATGGGCTGTAATGGAGAACTGCCTTGACATCGTCGGCTACTTCATGCCTCTCAGCGGCGACCACTGGAATGGAAACTCCGGTTACGACAAGGCTAAGTCTATAGCAAATGCAATAGACAGATCCGGTCTCCAGAAGAATCAGTACTTCATCTTCGCAGCAACAGGTTCTGACGATATAGCATATCCCAACGTAAATCCTCAGATAAATGAAATGAAGAAGATGAGCCAGTTTGTATACACATCTGATTTCTCCAAGGGTAATCTCTACTTCCTTGTTGCATCAGGCAAAACACACTGGTGGGGCTACGTAAGACACTATGTTTACGATGCACTTCCCTCTTTCTTCCATGAAGGACAGTAAAATTTCTACTATAGAATAACGATTAAAGCCCTCGGGATTGTTCCGAGGGCTTTTTCATATATATTCACATTGTTGTGGAAGCTAAATATATAACGATACTATAAATATCATTTGCTTCGATTGCAGATAAGTTCGATGTACGTCTGTCTTGTTATCCCGCCGTATTTTTCTGCAAAGTCATCATATCCCGAACCTTTTGGCAGACCCAGAAATTTCATGACCATATCAAGTCGTTCCCTGTTTTCGGGAAAATGGAGATCTCCGCCCAATATATTTCTTGGATATTTTTGCAGTATCTGAGTCAGGGTCTTGCCGCAGTAAGCACCGCTTATACCCAGTGACACTCCGCCGTTGCTCCAGCTGCGCTCGCTCATCATATCCCTTATATTTTCCGGGGCATCTGCCCAGGGTATTTCCATTGATACAAAGCCCCATTCGATGTACAGCGACATAGGCTCGCGTGTCTTTTTGCCATTTTTTTCATCCTCCCTCATAAACAGCTCAGTTGTGAAAGGTGTTATATGTTTGTTTTTTACGACGATACGTGTAAGGTGTATACAGAACTCTATATCATCCGGCACAAGCTCCTTATGACAGATGATCTTATGTCTGCCCCAGATGATATCACCGTCTGAGCATATCTCGGGCGGACGAAGGGAAATATCTGCCAGCTGAATTGCTGTCATATTACTGTCGGCAGTAACAAAGTCGTACATACGCACTATGATAGGCTGAGTCATAAGATGTCGGAAAGAGTGCTCCTTCGGCAGTTCGTCCCATTTCTCGATATCCCGTGTCTTTCCGATTATCAAACCGTAGGTGTAGTGCTCACGGTCGATCTGACAGCGGAAAATATCGCCTGCCCTGAACTTCACCGTCTGATGTTTCATGTTCCTTATCTCAGCAATACGCTCAAAATAGTTATCGGGGCAGGTGGACATATAGTACTGCATGAACTCATGGAAATCTTCATCCGTCAGGATATTTCTTACTCGTTCTTTTTCGCCCACAGCGATCTCCTGATTATTTCTCAGATTACGTGCGGCAATTCTGCTTTCGCCCTTTTGCAGAAAGATATAAAAATCACACCCGAAAGGCTTCACAGCCATGATATTTGTAGGAGTCACAGGCTTCGCTCTTCCCCTTGAAGTCAGCGGAAGAAGCATTGTTCTATTATCAGTTTCGAGCTTTGTATCAAATTCATTGTAGCTTTTACACTTGCAGGAACCATCTTCGTTTATCGAATATTCCTCATATATCACTTTTAAGATAGTATTTCCCTCATAGAAAATAACCGTTCGTTTTTGTGTGCAGTAAGTAACGCTGTACAATGTCTCAGTTTCCCATGATTCATCAAGAGGATCGAGAGCCAGATATCTTCGCTCGTCATTGGTAAGCGTTATGGTATATACGCCGTCGTTGAAATACTGTTCTGCCTTTGAAGCCGTTCTCTTACTTGGTACATCTTTCTCCTTTTTTTCGGGAGCAGCTGCCTTTTCAGGTGAGAGCTTATCACCGCATAAACATCCGAAAATCTTATCTACCGCATCATAGTTCACGCCGAACTTTCCGCGCCAGAAATTCAGCGGAAAGAATGTCAGGCCGTCTCGCCCGAAGCCCTGCTCGTCCCTGTTTGTGAATTCATAAAGAAATCCCTTTTTCTCATCGCTCTGTAATATACCGCATACCGAAAGTATACCCAATATACAGTGTATTGCGTTGCCTGTAGCATCGAAGAATTTCTGCCTGCGTATCTCGGAAACAAGGGCTGTATCCATATTGTGGGACTTCATTTCTTTTACACAGGCAAATATACCGTTCAGTATACGGTAATCATCTTCGCATGGTTCAACGGCAGGAAGTTTTTCAAATTCCCGCAGATCGTTAAGAACATATTCAGGACTAGTGAAATCAGGTTCTCTGCCGTAATGCTTGGGCGAAAGATATCTGAAAACATTGAACTTATTCCAGTCGATCATTTCACTTGCTTCCAGTCCGTGGGTACAGCCACACACGATACACATAGGACTGCGCCAGCCACCGGGTTCAACGCCGTTAGATACAAACTTATGTTCAGTCAGAGCCTTAGCCCATATAAGAGATGACACAGCTGAACGGTAGCGCATATCTCCGCTTGAAAGACTATAAAGAAAAGCTTTTGCGGCACTTTCAAGAGAGATACGTTCTGATAGTTCCTTGATAGCTTTTACGATCTCATCGTGTGTCATTTCGGAATCAGGTACAAATACACCGCTTTTGACCGCATCTGCAATGTCAGCTTCCGAGGGCTGTCCATCTGACTTGTAAGAAAGATAATACTTCTTAAATAATGTCAGTGCTTTTTTATCCACCATAGCTGTGACCTCCTTTTTACAGATAAGTATAGCAAAATGTGTTATTTATGTCAAGAACTATGCGAACTGTTGAACAGGATTTTACTTGAAAAGGAATGAAAAAATAATTAATCATGGTTATCCCCCTAACATACTGCACCATATTTTCAATATGCTCCGTATCTCGTCTGTCAACCGGATTACGTTGACAAGCGAGTGAAAAGATGATATAATAAAAATACTAAAATGGTTATTTGATTATACCAAATAATATTATAGGGAGGAAAAATTAGATGGTTATGAAGACAAAAATATTTCAGCGCGCAGTAAAAGTATGCGCGGGACTGACTGCATCTGTTATGATGCTGACATCCTCTGCATTTATAATGAGATCGTCAGCTGCAACTTATAACAAGAGCGTCATTTTCAATTCTTTTCCCGTAGCTGTCAATGACGGTGAACCGATACGCGGTGTTGATATTTCCTCAATTCTCTCGATAGAGAAGGCGGGTGTCGTTTTCCATGATGATAACGGAAAAGAAGAAGATATTTTCCGCGTGCTCCACGACCACAAGATAAACTACATCCGTGTACGTGTTTGGAACGAACCAAATGACGGAAAAGGTCACGGCTACGGAGGCGGAAACAACGATGTTAATGCTGCCTGCGAGATCGGCAGACGTGCTGCAAAATACGGTATCAAGCTGCTGGTGGACATTCAGTATTCCGATTTCTGGGCAGATCCTGCCAAGCAGACACGCCCGAAATACTGGGCAACTCACGATCACTATACCCTTTCGAGAGAGATATACAAATGGACGACATGGGTATTGACTGCTATCACGGAAGCCGGCGGCGATATAGGTATGGTGCAGGTGGGCAATGAGACCAACTGCTTCTTCTGCGGCGAAACAGATATGTACAAAATATGTGAGCTTTTTGCAAGCGGTGACAAGGCAGTGCGTGATTTTGACAGAAATATTCTGATCGCACATCATTTTGCAAATCCTGCTAAAGTAGATCACTTTTATTGGTATGCAAAGATAATGAACGAATGCAATCTTGATTACGATGTCTTTGCAACTTCTTACTACCCATACTGGCATGGCACAACGGAAAATCTCACCAACGTACTGAGTACGATTGGCAATACATACAACAAATATGTTATGATCGCTGAAACAGCTTATCCGTATACATCCGAGGACGGTGACGGTTTCGGAAATACAATTTCCAAATGGTCTACAGGTGTTAATCTCAGCTATGATATATCCGTTGATGGGCAGACAGAATCTCTGACAGATGCATTTCAGGCTATTGCAAATTGTCAGGGAAGAGGTATAGGCGTATTTTACTGGGAACCTGCATGGCTGGGCGTCAGTGGTATCTCGCAGTCACAGCAGAGAGATAACTGGGACAGATACGGTTCAGGCTGGGCATCATCTTATGCATCAGAGTACGATCACGATGTGACTTCAGCAGGCGGTTCGTCCTTTGATAATCAGGCGTTGTTTGATTTTAATGGCTATCCTCTCGATTCACTGGATGTATTCACCCGCATTTATCCCCAAAAACAGAGGCCATTCTTTCCGAAAGACCTAGATAATGACAATACCATCACATACCCCACAAACATCACAGTTTCATACAGCAAAGATTATCATCAGGTAAGATTTACATGGGATAAGGTTCAAGGTGCTGACAGATACGGAATCGCCGTATATCTGGCTGGAAAATGGAGGATACAGACCCAGAATATCACCAACACCATTTATACTTCACCCAAGAACCTTGCTCCCGGCAAGTCTTATAGAGTCGCAGTAGCAGCGAGAGTAAACGGAAAATGGGATACCGCAAACGCAATCAAAAATGCTGTGACTGTTACCATAAAGTGATATACAGCTGATCTTTTACAAATATATTCAATATATTAAATGCTCCCCTTTTGTCAGGCAGTTTGGTATGATAGAGATATTCCGAATTGCTATCGCAAAAGGGGGCTTTTTATAGCAGAAATTAAGTTTCTAAATAGCATTTATGAAATTCATCTTCATAGATCAACAACAGCTTATTCGATATACTGCGCTCAATAATTTACTTACTATTATTTCAAATCATTAAATCCATTTCACTATAAATGTATGTCTGCTTGACAATTATGAACATATATGCTATAATGTCTAAAATAGAAATATAAATTGAACTATTAATTAACGCGTAAAGAGATGACAGGTATGCCGAAACGTGTTATGCTTTTACATTCGGTGTTTACTTGTATTCTTCTTATATGTTAATACAAGCGTATCTCAATGAGATAGGTTCTCTTTGCGGTGCGCTTTTAATGTAATACGGCAATTACAAAAACATTTGAATGAGGAGGACCGAGCTTATGAACAACACATTGAAAAAAGTTACAGCAGGTATGCTGGCTTTGGCTCTTGTAGCAGGCGCTGTGCCTGCAAACGTAGGGAGCTTTTTGACAGGAGGCACGGCTATTGTGGCGAATGCTGCAACGGTTAGTTCATCGGGAAACTGCGGTACAACCGGTCATGAATCCGAAGTTAGATGGACGCTTGACAGCGACGGCGTGCTTACGATTACCGGAACAGGGGCTATGGCGGATTATAATACAACTTCGAGACCTCCGTGGTATAATAATATAAATAATATCACAAGAATAGTTGTAGACTCAGGTGTCACCAAAATAGGTAATTATTCATTTTATAAATTTAGTAAGTTAAATAATGTTACTATTCCGAACACTATTATAAGTATCGGTTCTTCTTCGTTTAAGGATTGTTCTGCATTAGATTCTATTTACATTCCGAATTCTGTTATTTCCATTGGTAGTAGCGCATTTAAGGGATGTTCAAATCTTATGACCGTTAGTTTTGAAGACAGGATTACATCATCTCTTACTATTGGCAGTAGTTGTTTTGTTAGCTGTAGCAACTTGAATACTATCATCCCATCCGGATTAAAGTATAATGATTCAAAAGGAACATATGACCTTTCTAATACAGCACTAGGAAGTGGTAATTTAACTATCCTGCCAAACGTTACACTTGCTTTGGTTCCCGCCGCAGATGCAACCTGCACCACATCCGGAAACAGCGAGTATTACGAAGGTTCGAACGGAAAATATTACAGCAAAAGCGGAGATACTTATACCGAGATAGACGAAAACTCATGGATGATCCCCGCAACAGGAGTTCACACCTACGATGAATCTTCACCTATGTGGACCTGGATAAGGAAAGACGACAGCTATGATGTTACCGTGAAATTCAAGTGCAAGGACTGCGGTGATATCGAAACTCCCGACGAACAGCCGACACTTAATGTCGTTGACAATGGCGGTTTCAGAACATTCACTGCCACCGTGACTTATAACGATATTGAATACAAAAGCACCAAGAGCGAGGAAACCTGCATTAACATCACTGTCAACGGTACTGAAAAGCAGTATAGATACGGTGTTCAGGTAAAGGCTGTCGCACAGGTACCCGCGGGTAAGTATTTTGAGGGCTGGTATGAAACAGGTACTGAAAATAAAGTCAGCGGTTCTGAAACTTACTGCTTCTATGCTACCCGTGATATGAGCATTGAAGCAAGATATACTGATGATCAGGTTGCGGCAGAGCCTGTTCTTACTATGAATCTTTCTAACAGACAGGCTCTTACAAATGGCAAGAATAAGGTATCATTCACATACGATTGGGAACTGCCAAAGGGTTGTACACTTCAAAGTGCCGCTATTATAAGAAGCTATGTTATAGGTGAACCGACAATTTCCACTACGGACACCAATGTGCATTACACCGCTCTGACAACTGCAAGAGGTACATACAAGATCAACTTAACGATCGGTGCTGCAAATGCAGATAAGGCAGTATATGTTCGCGGATATATCAAATATATGGACAAAAACGGATCACATGAAGCATATACAGATGTATTTACTTCTGCTTCGTTAAACTAAAAAACGATTGGAGAATAAATAATGGAAAAGAAATGGCAGAAACCTGAAATGGAGATAATAAAATTTGAAACCATAGATATCATTGTTGCATCTGACGGTTTTCAGGAAGACGATATTGAAGATTAATTAATGATACAAAAAACACGCATCAGACGGCAGGCAGCTTCGGCTGTCTGCCGTTGATACTGCATTTACCGGAGAAACAATAAATGAATAATAGCGCAATAAAGTGGCTCTATGCCGTACCAAAAAATAAAAAGCTGTATATTCTCGCGCTTATGCTTGTGCAAGCTATTCTCGGTGCATGCGGTGTTATGTATGCACTGCTGCTTCGGAATATCGTTGACAACGCAACTGCTCATAACAAGACGGATTTCCGTAATTATGTTATTATTACCGTACTTCTGGTGCTGGCACAGATAGGAATGAAAGCTGTCCTGCGTTGGCTGAATGAGCTGTCTAAATCAACTTTTGAAAATATATTCAAAGCTCGGTTAATGAGAAATATCCTGCATAAGGACTTTGCCAGCGTAAACGCCGTCCATTCTGGCGAATGGCTGAACAGACTTACAAATGACACTGTTGTAGTTGCAAATGCCTATGTCGAGATACTCCCGGGTCTGGTGGGAATGATCGTGAAGATGATAAGTGCTGTAATTATGCTGATCGTGCTGGATTGGCGGTTTGCCTGCGTTCTCCTGCCGTGTGGATCTCTGCTTATCGGTTTAACCTATGCTTTCCGTAAAGTGCTCAAAAAACTCCACAAGCAGGTTCAGGAGCGCGACGGAAAACTGCGTATCTTCCTGCAGGAGCATATCGGCAGTATGATGATAATACGTTCTTTTGCTGCCGAACAGCAGACAGAAGTCGAAGCAGTCACCAAAATGCAGGAGCACCAGTCCTCACGAATGAAGAAAAACCGCTTCTCAAATCTCTGTAACATCGGCTTTGGGATAGCTATGAACGGAATGTACCTATTTGGTGTGGGCTACTGTGGTTACGGCATTCTTCTCGGCACTATAAGCTATGGCACACTGACTGCGATAACACAGCTGATTTCTCAGATCCAAGCACCTTTTGCGAATATTACGGGTTATCTTCCGAGATTCTACGCTATGACAGCGAGTGCAGAAAGGCTTATGGAGATCGAAGGCTTCTCCGATGACAGCGAAAAATCCGCACCGGATATTGATACGGTCAAAAAATACTATACCGATAAACTTAGGTCATTCGGTCTGAAAAACGCCGATTTCACTTACTATCCGGCGGTTGACAGCATCAAAGATCTGTCAAAAGAAAATCAGCCGATAATCTTGAAAAATATCAGCATTGATATCAAAAAAGGCGAATATGTTGCGTTCACGGGGCATAGCGGCTGTGGCAAATCAACAGTGCTTAAACTGCTGATGAGTATTTATCGGCTTGACAGCGGCGAGCATTATCTAATCGATACAGATGGCAAAAAAAACGTTATCAGCTGAATGGCACAGGCTGTTCGCCTATGTTCCGCAAGGTAATCAGCTGATGTCGGGTACTATCCGTGAGGTCGTTTCTTTCGCCGATAAAGCAGATATGCAAAATGATGAGCGTATCAACATGGCTTTACATATTGCCTGTGCTGATGATTTTGTATCCGAGCTCGAATGCGGGATCGATACACAGCTGGGCGAGCGTGGCACAGGTCTTTCCGAGGGACAAATGCAGAGGATAGCCATAGCACGGGCGATCTATTCGGATAGTCCGATACTGCTCCTTGATGAAGCAACTTCAGCACTCGACGAGCATACCGAAAAACGCTTGCTCCATAATCTGCGAAGTATGACGGATAAGACCGTAGTGATCATTACACATCGTCCTGCTGCGTTGGAGATATGTGACAGGGTGATCGATTTTGGAAATACTGGCACCGAAAATAAACAGACTGTTTCAGTTTAAGCAATTGAATAATCATATATACTATACTTAATTTCTCAGAACCGATGCTTTATAATCAAAGAAAAGATCACTATTCTGCTTGCCCGATAAAGTTGAATTTATTTTAAATGATAATTAGTGTAAAAGGATGGTAGATATGGGATTATTTGACAAATTCAAAAAAAACAGATCCAGCGACAGTAAAGACAATTCTAAGATAATAGCTGATATTTTCAGAACAATTTGCAAAGAAAACGAAGCTATCACTGCCGAGATCTCCGAATGTACAAACTCACCTAAGGAATACGCTGTTAAAAATTCAACGCAGTTTTCAGAGCGTGGAATATCTCACAATGATGCCGATCCCGACACTCTTATGTGGATAGGCTGCGTGGATATACTGATAAATAACTCATATGCAGCGGAACTTGATTTCAGCTGTGAACTTGAAGATCTTATTTTCAATCTGGGTAAACTTAAAACTATTACCGCCGAAAATATAATACTTGACGAGAAAGATTTTTCTTCAGATGAAGACATTATCCTTTGGCTTAGTCAACTTGACGGACAGCTTAAAGAGCGAAACCTCTGCATAGGAGGTATAGATATTGACAGCGACAGCTATGTTATTTTTCTTACCGATATCCGAACGTTTAAAACAATTAAGGATAGTGCCGATAGTATTGGACACAGGATCGACTATGCTAAAAATTTGTAGATCTGATGACAGATGGTTGTATCGCTTTATCAAATCTATAATACTGCATTTCATCATAAAACAGAATAACAGGATTTTAAAAAGATCGCAGCCTATAACTGTGATCTTTCTTTTGCTTTTTCTGCCTGCAATTGTCCTACCATGATGGAAAATGCAGGAAATTCAGGGCTTTTTGACGATTCAGGCAGTCGTCACCTTTGCCTAACTTACAATTTTATGAATGTTTAATTTCAACAAAATCATCGGTAAAATATAAAATGTCAGCAAAAATGCTTGCATCAAAAATAAAGCTGTTATATAATCATTAATGTTAGATGAATAAATCATCAACATTCCAGTGTAGTAAAAAGATATTATGAAAACGGAGGTACTCAAAGTGGAAAAGAAATACAACGTCATTAAGCGTACACTTGCTGGTCTGACCGCTGTTATGTGCATGGCAGGCTGTCTGCCTGCTTTGGCAGCAAATGCGGAGGATAAAGGAGAAAATTACGGATATCACGAAGCTTCGGAGCAAGTCGCAGGCGGCTGGGAGGTCGTAAGGGGAGATACTTCACCCGAAAGCAATCCCGATGCTGTTGCCGCGATGGATAACGCCCTCAAATACCTCGACGGAGTTGCATACACCCCTGTTGCAGTTCTGGCAAGACAGTGCGTTGCGGGAACAAATTACTGTATGCTATGCAAAGTCAAGCCTATCACTCCAAATGCTACGCCTTCCTATCATCTGGTATATGTCTATGAGGACTTAAAAGGCAATGCGGAGATCATAGGCAGGACAACGGTATTGAACAGCCCAAGTGAAGGTGCAACCGGCGGCTACTCTGTCAATGACGGCGATACCTCGCTTTCAGCCCACGAAGATGTTCTTGCGGCTTTCAATAAGGCGATGGACGGCCGCGGAGGTGTAGATGTCCGTCCGATAGCTTATTTAGGAAGTCAGTTAGTAGCGGGAATGAATCATATGCTTCTTTGCAAATCGACAGTTGTTTATCCGGGTGCAAAACCAAGTTACAGTATAATGACTGTTTATGAAGACCTTAATGGAAATTGCCAGCTGAGCACATCGCTGAAAATAGATTTCGGTAATATCAGCGAATTCAACAGGACCATACATTATATTGCTAATGAACCTACCTGCACCAAGGACGGAAATATCGAATACTGGTACAATACGTCCAGTTACAAATACTATTCCGACAAAAAGTTTGTGAATGAGATCAGCTATGAAGATACCATCGTCAAAGCACTCGGTCACGACATGGACAGTCCGGAATGGACATGGAGCGATGATCATACATCCGCCCACCTTATCGTTAAGTGCAATAGATGCGGCGAAAAGGCGATCGATGAAGACGCTGTAGTAACAAAAAAACAAATATATCCAGCCACCTACAACAGAACAGGCTTCATTAGCTATGTTGCGACAGTGACCGTCAACGATGAGTCATGGGAGAACAACTGTATTGTAGTTCTGCCAAAGCTTACTTACACTGCACCGACCATATCCTATGAAAAAGGCGAGGGCGCAGTCAAACTCTGCTGGACAGAAGTTGAAGGCGTAGAAGAATACGGAGTTGCAGGATTCATAGGCGGCAAATGGCAGCTTCTCAATCACGGCAAGGGTACATCTTATGTACTTAAAAACCTTAAAGCAGGCACCAGCTACAAAGTTGCAGTTGTCGCTAAGGCAGACGGACAGTGGATAAAGGACTTCTCAAATGCTGTAACAGTTGATCCGAAGGAAGCTTCTTGCTATCCAAATTTCAGGACACAAGTGATAAATGGAAAAATCGGTTACAAGTGGGAAGCAATTCCGGGCGCTGAGAAATACGCGGTAGCAGTTTGCCTTGCTAACAAGTGGCAGATCGTTAAGCAGCTCGACAGCAATGTTCTCACCTGGACTTCACCTAAGGTACAGAGCGGCACTTACAAGACAGTTGTTGTAGCCAAGATAAACGGCAAATGGGTGACTGCACAGGCTCCCGCGCACGCTGTTACGGTTTCTGTAAATTGATACAAAACAGAACAAAAAGAGATATTTAAGATTTTAAAATAAGGCTGCGTGATCCGTATGGTTACGCAGCCTTTCTCTTTACAACTGATATCAACAAATGGAAATGATAATATACAAACAGAATGTAATAACACTCTGTTTTGTCCCGATCGGTGGAGTAGAATAGCAAAGAAGAATATTCACATCAAAGCAAATCATCTTTATATGTAATTTGCTCTTTTATTTAACCTGATTTTAACATACCGATACTATTCAAGTTTACATTGATATGATATACTTTCTATTAAAGGGGCGTGATTAAGTGCTTATATATATAGTTGAAGATGAAGAAAGCATCAGGGAGCTCGAAAGCTATGCCCTTGAAAAAAATAATTTTGAAGTTATGAGCTTTGAGAGTTCCGAGGGTTTCTATAAAGCGCTGGAAAACAGGATACCCGACCTGATACTGCTGGATATAATGCTTCCCGATGATGATGGGCTTACGATACTGAAAAAGCTTCGCTGTAATGCTATTTACGAAAAAATACCTGTTATTATCATATCTGCAAAGACCACAGAGCTTGACCGCGTAAAGGGGCTAGACCTTGGGGCTGACGATTATATGTGCAAACCTTTCGGGGTAATGGAGATGGTCAGCCGTGTAAAGGCGAGACTTAGGGGAATAACAAAGAATACAGAAGATCGGCTGACGTTCGAGAAGCTGACGATATCTGAAAAAACAAGAGATGTCATCTTAGATGGAAAAACAATAGAGCTTACTTATAAGGAATTTGAACTGCTGAAAATGTTCATGGAAAATCCGAAGATAGTGCTCAGGCGTGATGATATACTTGACAGGATATGGGGACATGACAGCACGGGAAGAACTCTTGATGTGCATATCCGTACACTCAGGGCAAAGCTGGGAGAATACGGAAAATATATCGTGACAGTTCGTAATGTAGGCTACAAGCTGGATAAGGACGAGTGATATGGAAAGAAAAATCGAATTCAGCTTGTTCTATATGGGGATAGTCACAGCCATAATCGGTATCGTTATAACTACTTTTGTATGCTACGGATTTTTTCATAAGGAAGTCAAGGAAAATCTGGCACATGAATGTAATATCGTTGCACAGTGCTATGATAAGATAAGCTCTCCCGATGAACTTGAACGTTTCACACAGGAAGACTTCCGTATCACGCTTATCAAAAAAGACGGTGCGATATTGTACGAAAGTGACGCCGATGCTGTAAATATGAAAAATCACCTTGACCGCCCCGAGATAATCGAAGCCATTGAAAACGGAACAGGAAGCGATACACGTTATTCTGACACTATCGGAACGGAAGATTACTATTACGCAGTCAAACTCGATGACGGCAATATCCTGCGTGTATCTATCCGTTCAGATTCGATATTCAGGCTGTTTGAGCGCTCTATGCTGCTGATACTCATTGTAACTATCTGCATCATATTGGTATCAATGTTCGTTTCCGTGAAGCTTACGGACAAGCTTATAGCACCGCTTAAACGCATCCCCGAAATGATCGAAAAGGACAAGTCGCCCGAAGAAATGGGGATATACAGCGAGATAATCCCTCTTGCCGAGGAAATAAAAAATGTAAGAAGCTCGCAGGAACTTATGCGACAGGAATTCACGGCAAATGTTTCTCACGAGCTTAAAACACCGCTGACTTCCATATCGGGTTATGCAGAACTTATCGAAACAGGCATGGCACAGGGAGAAGACAGCAGAAAGTTTGCGGGAAATATCAGAACAGAGACCGCAAGACTGCAAATGCTTATCAGCGATATACTGCGTTTGTCAGAGCTTGATACAGTTAATTCACTGTCACTGGACGATGTGGTTGATATCGCCGCTGTTACAGAGGAATGTAAGGAAAGACTTTCAGGGCAGGCTGAAAAGAAAGGTGTTCGTATCACTATTCACGGAACTTCCGAAACTGTAAAAGGCAATCATACCGAACTGACCGAGCTTATCTACAATCTCATCGACAATGCTATAAAGTACAACCGTGAAAACGGCAATATCGACATTACCATCGAGGATAAAAAATTCATCATAGCCGATACGGGTATTGGTATACCGAAAGAAAGTATCCCGCGTATTTTTGAGCGTTTCTACCGTGTTGACAAAAGCCGCAGCCGCGCAAAAGGCGGAACAGGTCTCGGACTGTCGATAGTTAGGCATATAGCAGACCGCCACGGAGCAAAGATAGATGTAGAAAGCACTGTGGGAGTCGGGACAACAATAAGTGTAAATTTCAGATAGGAGACAGTTATGAATATTTTTTCGATATGTACACTATGCGGAGGACTGGCGTTCTTCCTTTTCGGAATGCACGTTATGTCAAAAAGCCTTGAAAAAGTCGCAGGCGGCAAGCTTGAAAGCACGCTGAAAAAAATGACTTCAAATCCTGTCAAGAGCATGGCACTGGGTGCAGGCATAACCATCGCAGTGCAGTCGTCATCTGCTATGACAGTAATGCTTGTGGGACTTGTAAATTCGGGTATCATGGAGCTTGAGCAGACTGTGGGCGTTATCATGGGTTCAAACATCGGCACTACGCTTACCGCATGGCTTCTCAGTACCGCAGGTATAAAAAGCGACAACATCGCCATCTCAATGCTGAAACCCGAAAACTTCGCGCCTATCGTTGCCCTTATCGGTATAGCAATGCTGATGATGAGCAAGAAAAAGAAACGACAGGATATCGGTACCATAATGGTGGGATTTGCAGTGCTGATGTACGGAATGCAGCTTATGAAAGATGCAGTATCTCCCATTGCTGAGACCAAAGGCTTCTCGGATATGCTTATCGCATTCAAAAATCCGATACTCAGCGTATTGTTTGGTGCACTGTTCACAGGTATCATACAGTCATCTGCGGCTTCAGTAGGTATTTTACAGGCACTTGCTATGACAGGTGCTATATCTTATCGTATGGCTATACCCATCATCATGGGACAGAACATCGGCACCTGCGTGACCGCTCTGCTTTCCTCTATCGGTGTAAACAAAAACGCCAAAAGAGTAACAGCCGTGCATATGTCTTTCAACATCATCGGTACTATCGTTTGTCTGACCCTGTTTTACATTGCAAACGGACTGTTCAATTTCAGCTTTGTGGATAAGCCCATAGGTGCTGTTGAGGTAGCAGGGGTACACTCCGTATTCAATATAATGACCACAGTTATCCTGCTGCCGTTCTCAAATCAACTTGTAAAGCTTGCTAAAAAGCTTATACCCAACTCAAAAGAAAAAGAAGATGAGGTACTTCTCGACAAGCGTTTGCTTGCAAACCCTCCCCTTGCAGCTTCACAGTGCAGAGAGAGGACAAAGGAAATGGCAGTTATGGCAATGGAGGCACTGCATGAAGCCTTGTCAGCGATGTTCAATTATACGCAGAAAGGCGTTGTGAGCATTGAGGAGAAGGAACAGGAACTTGATGTCATGGAAGACCAGCTGTCAACATTCCTTCTGGAACTTTCATCACGCAACCTGACTGATGAGGACAGCCGTACCGTAACCGAACTTCTCCACAGTATAGGCGATTTTGAGCGTATCAGCGACCACGCAATAAACATGATAGAGATAGGTGCGGAGATGAATCAGAATAATCAGAACTTCTCTGACAGTGCGAGAGCTGATTTTGCCACACTGTTTGCTGCACTTACCGAGATATCGGAGATAACTGTCAGGGCATTTTCCGAGCAGGATACCAATATTGCAATGACTGTTGAACCGCTGGAAGAAGTAATCGATGACCTGACAGCCACGATACGTGATAAGCATATCTCCAGACTTCGTACAGGCGAATGCAGTCCCGAACTTGGCGTATATCTCTCCGATCTGCTAATAAACTGCGAGAGAGTATCCGATCACTGCTCCAATGTAGCTGTATCCATAATCGAGATAGGACAGGCAAAACTCCTTAATCACGAATATATGACTGCGCTGAAAGCCAAAAGAACTCCGCAGTTTATTGAAAACTATACTGCTTACGGACAGAAATACAGGCTGGCAGAGAACTAAAAACAGCTACCCATTATGATTTGCCATTTACGCCATGTATTGACTTTTTTAAGCCTTCGTGCTATGATATAAACAATATAGAAACTGCCACCGGGTAGAAATGCGTAAAGCATTTGTTCACACATCGTTAGGTCTTTGAAGATGTGTGCGCAGATGCTTTATTTTTTGGAGGAAAACAGAATGATAAAACGTATCAAAGAATATTTTTCCAAGTCTGAGATCATGCTTTGGAGCATTTCAACTCTGCTTGTTCTGACTTCGTTTTTTGTATTTGACAGGAGCAGTTATCTGACTTTATGTGCTTCACTGATCGGTGTAACTTACCTGATATTCAATGCAAAAGGCAATCCTGTCGGTCAGGTGCTTGTTATAATATTCAGCCTGTTGTACGGGATCATCTCCTATAAATTCTCGTATTTCGGAGAAATGGTCACTTACCTCGGAATGACGATGCCTATGGCTGTATTTGCTCTTATCTCATGGCTTCGCAATCCATTTAACGGCAACAGAGCAGAAGTTAGGGTCAACAGCATAAGTAAAAGTGAAACAGTGTTTATGTTTGTTTTGGCAACGATAGTGACCATCGTATTCTATTTCATATTACAGATGTTCCATACCGCAAAAATCATTCCAAGCACACTATCGGTCACAACGAGCTTTATAGCCGTCTACCTGACATTCAGGAGAAGTCCCTTTTATGCCATAGCATATTCAGCCAATGATATCGTCCTGATAATACTCTGGATAATGGCCAGTATTACCGACACACGCTACATATCGGTCGTTGTATGCTTTGCAGTATTTCTTGTAAATGATATATACAGCTTTTTCAGCTGGCAGAAGATGAAAAAACGTCAGGCAGCCTGAGTTTACAGATATTCCGCATATCATACTTTTTTGAGAATAAGCCGGGAGACTTTCAGCTCACGCATGGGCTGAAGTGCCGAGTACCGCACTTATATGACTATTTATGAAACTATGTGCAGTGATAGTGAAAGGAATAGTCAGATCAATTTATTCATAATCACCAATCCATTGCCATCAGAAGTGTACGGTTATACAAAAATGATTTATTTTGAATGAAAATGAATGATTTTCCTTGACTTACAAGAAATAATATGATATATTTACGTTAGAAACAGTCAAATTCGTTCAAAAGGAACACAAGAGGTGATCGATAATGCTTACTGAGGAAAGACATTCGATAATCTTAAATTCAGTTAATTCCAACAAAAGTGTACAGCTGGGAGAGCTTTGCGAGCTGCTGAACGCTTCTGAATCTACAGTAAGGCGCGATCTTAACGCTCTAGCAAAAAAAGGACTTCTTGTTAAGGTTCACGGCGGTGCGATCTCGGTAAATGACTCATTTGTATATGAAGAACAGGATATAGAGAAAAAGTCAAAACTGTTCAATGATGAAAAACTGGCTATTGCAAGATATGCAGCATCACTTATCGATGATGGAGATTTCGTATTCATTGACGCAGGTACTACTACCGAAAAGATGATAGACTTTATCCCCGATAAGGATGTTACCTTTGTGACCAACGCATTCATCCACGCAAAGAAGCTGGCACAGCGAGGATTTAAAGTATTTATACCCGCAGGTGAGATAAAGCTTGCTACCGAAGCTATCGTAGGTGCGGAATGTGTGAGCAGTCTGCAAAGCTACAACTTCACCAAGAGTTTTATCGGTGCAAACGGCATCTCACTTTCAGGAGATATCTCCACACCCGACAGAAACGAAGCGAGCGTAAAAACTGCGGTGATAAGAAACAGCAGAATGGTTTATATTCTTGCAGATCATTCCAAATTCGAGCAGATCACATCAGTATCTTTTGCTGATCTGGGACGGGTAATGATAATAACCGACAAACTCGGTGACAAGAAGTATTTGTCAGCAACAAATATTAAGGAGGTAATGTAGATGGTATACACAGTAACATTTAATCCTGCAATCGATTATGTTGTCCGCATGGAGAAACTGAAAACTGGTGAAGTAAACCGTGCTTCTTACGAAGAGATGTTCTTCGGCGGAAAGGGAATAAACGTTTCTATAGTGCTTAACGAGTTGGGAATAAAGTCAAAAGCGCTGGGCTTTACAGCAGGCTTTACCGGTGAGGCTATCGAAAACGGATTAATGGCTATGGGCATCGACGCTGATTTTGTCAGACTTGAAAAAGGCAATTCCCGCATAAACGTAAAAATAAAAACCAACGAAGAGACCGAGATCAACGGACAGGGACCTCACATTGATGAAAATGCCCTCGCTGCACTTTTCGGGAAACTTGATAAACTGAAAGACGGCGACACGCTAATACTAGCAGGAAGTATACCCAACAGCCTGCCTTCCGATATATACGAGAAGATCTTACAGCGGCTTTCGTGCAGGAATATCATGACAGTTGTGGACGCTACAAAAGATCTTCTGCTGAATGTTCTGAAATATGAACCGTTCCTTATCAAGCCAAATAATCACGAGCTGGGTGAGATGTTCGGCGTAAAACTCACCACTATCGATGAGATAGAAAAATATGCCAGAAAGCTTCAGGAAAAGGGTGCAAAGAACGTGCTGATATCTATGGCAGGCGACGGTGCACTTCTTGTTGACGAAAACGGGGAAACTCACATAAGCGGAGTTTGCAAAGGCATCGTTAAAAATTCGGTTGGAGCAGGCGATTCAATGGTAGCAGGCTTTGTGGCAGGTTCGGCAGAGGGCGATTACGAATATGCGCTGAAGCTCGGAACAGCGGCTGGCGGAGCAACAGCATTTTCAGACGGCCTAGCTACAAAAGAAAAAATAACAGAGCTTCTGAATACACTTTGATATCATCAGAGAAGGAGGAAAATTTATGAAAATAGTTGATTTGCTAAGTAAGAACAGCATACAGCTTGGCGCTTCACCAAGATCAAAGTCCGAAGCGATCGATATGCTTATAGACCTTCAGGTAAAAGGCGGCAGTATCGCCGACAAGGACGCATACAAAGCGGGAATTCTTGCAAGAGAAGAAAAAGGTTCTACAGCAGTCGGCGAAGGCATCGCTATCCCCCATGCCAAAAGCGATGCGGTAAAGGCTCCTTCTCTGGCGGCTATGACGGTTCCCGATGGCGTTGATTATGAAGCTCTCGATGATGAACCTTCAAACCTGTTATTCATGATAGCAGCACCAAACGACGGTGATGTTCATCTTGAAGTGCTGTCCCGCCTTATGACAATACTTATGGATGAAGATTTCAGAGAAAAACTCCTGGGTGCACATGACGCGGATGAGTTCTTAAAGATAATAGACGATATGGAAAAGGAAAAATATCCCGATGAGCCTAAAGCAGAAAAGACTTCGGCAATGGGTTACAGAGTACTTGCCGTTACTGCTTGTCCCACAGGTATAGCACACACATATATGGCAGCCGAAGCCCTTGAAAAAGCGGGCAAAAAGCTTGGTATCACAATAAAAGTCGAAACAAACGGCTCGGGCGGCGCAAAGAATGTTCTCACTAAAGAGGATATCGAAAACTGCGACGGTATAATAATCGCAGCAGACAAGACGGTGGAAATGGCACGTTTTGACGGCAAAAAAGTTTTCAAAACAAAAGTGTCGGACGGAATAAAGATCCCTGAAGAACTGATAAAGCGAATTGAATCAGGCGATGTTCCAGTATATCATCATGAGGGCGGAGCAGACAGCAGCATTTCAGCTTCGGGCGATGATGAAAACTTCGGCAGAAAACTTTATAAGCACCTGATGAACGGTGTATCGAATATGCTGCCCTTCACGGTAGCAGGCGGTATCTTCATAGCTCTGGCATTCCTGATAGACTCCCTTGGCGGAGCACCGCAGGACGGCGACTTTGGTACGCATCTGGCAGCAGCAGCGTGGTTCAAAACTATCGGCGGCTATGCTTTCCAGTTTATGGTACCGATACTTGCAGGATATATCGGTCTTAGTATCGCAGACAGACCTGGTCTTCTGGTCGGTATGGCAGGCGGAGCAATGGCGGCAGCTGGCGCAACCTTTGCAAACCCCGACGGAAATGTTCCATCTGGCTTCCTCGGAGCTTTGCTGGCAGGATTCCTCGGCGGTTACCTTATGCTTGCACTTGAAAAGGCTTGCAATGGTCTGCCAAAATCACTCAACGGCATCAAGCCCGTACTTATCTATCCTCTTGGCGGACTTGGAATAGTTGCTATCATGATGTGTGCAGTCAACCCGATAATGGGTATACTCAATGAAGGACTTGCAAACCTGCTCACCAACATGGGAAGCTCCAGCAAAGTGCTTCTGGGCTTTGTACTCGGTGCGATGATGTCCATAGATATGGGCGGACCTTTCAACAAGGCAGCTTATGTATTCGGTACAGCAGCTATCACTTCTGAGAATTTCGACATCATGGCAGCCGTAATGGTCGGCGGAATGGTTCCTCCTATTGCTATAGCTCTCGCTACTACTTTCTTTAAAAACCGCTGGACCGAAGAAGAAATCAAAAACGGTCCCGTAAACTACATAATGGGTCTTAGCTTCATCACTGAAGGTGCTATCCCATACGCAGCAGCTGACCCCACAAGAGTTATCCCCTCTTGTATGATAGGTGCAGGAACAGCAGGAGCTCTTTCAATGGCATTCGGCTGTTCCCTCAGAGCACCTCACGGCGGTATATTCGTATTCCCTGTTGTCGGCAATCCTATACAGTATATACTTGCACTTGCTATCGGTTCGGTAGTAGGAATGATCATGCTAGTACTTCTTAAAAAGAAGCAGCCCAAGGCAGAATAACACATCGACCATTTGACTATAAGACATTGGATATACTTTTGTAAAGGAGTGATCTTATATGGTATCCAAAAAAGTAGAGATCGTAAACGCAGAAGGTATGCACATGAGACCCGCAGGGCTTATTGCAAAAGCAGTAAAAGCTCATCCTGACAGCGAAGTGATACTTAAAGCCGAGGGAAAAGACATCAAGGCTAAAGCTGTAATGCAGATCATGGCAGCAGGATTGAAAAAGGGCACTGTAGTCGAGATCGTAGTAAACGGCGGAGAGGAACAGGCTGTTCTTGACGAGATAACTGCAATGTTCGAGAACGGATTCGGCGAGTAAAAGGATATGTGCTATTGTGATATAAACTAAATTGCAGCTATAGACCTATCACTGTATTGATCAAGCTGAGCAGTCGGTTTGCATTATTTATTCCGTTCTCAGATATCGACAAGAAATTTGTGCCGCTATTTGCAGTATATCCATCGAAAACAGTTACGGACATATTACGTATACGCAATGTGTGCAAAACCCTGCACTAAAAAAACAGAATAACAAAGAAAAGTGACAGCAGCCGTAGATCAGCTGCTGCCACTTTCTTATTGAAAGAGAAAATGATTATATTATTTCTTAACATTGAACGCGCCCATCTGAGGATAGCAAGCTGAATCACCCAGCTGTTCCTCTATGCGGAGAAGCTGGTTGTATTTAGCAACTCTCTCAGATCTGCTGGGTGCACCTGTTTTGATCTGGCAGGTGTTGAGCGCAACTGCAAGATCAGCAATAGTAGTATCAGCTGTCTCGCCCGAACGGTGAGAAGAAATTGATGTGTATCCTGCCTTGTGAGCCATTTTGATAGCTTCCAGAGTTTCGGATACAGAACCGATCTGGTTAAGCTTGATGAGTATAGAATTACCCGCACCAAGCTGAATACCCTTTGCAAGACGCTCTGTGTTGGTAACAAACAGGTCATCGCCCACAAGCTGAACTTTGTGACCTATCTGCTTTGTCATCTTTACCCAGCCGTCCCAGTCTTCTTCATCAAGACCGTCTTCAATAGAGATAATGGGGTACTTATCCACCAGTGCTTCCCAGTGTGCGATAAGTTCATCTGATGTGAACTCCTTACCGCTCTTGGGCTGCTTGTAGAATCCCTTGCCCTTTTCACTCTTCCATTCAGAAGAAGCAGCGTCCATAGCAATCATGAAATCCTTGCCTGGCTCGAAGCCTGCTTTCTTTACTGCTTCAAGTATCTTCTCGATAGCTTCTTCATCACTCTTCAGGTTGTTAGGTGCAAAACCACCCTCATCACCAACGGCGGTAACATCATCCATCTCCTTCAGCAGAGCTTTCAGTGCATGGAAGACCTCTGCACACCAGCGCAGACCTTCCTTGAAAGAAGGTGCTCCGACAGGCATTATCATGAACTCCTGAGTATCAACAGCACTGTCAGCGTGAGCACCGCCGTTGAGGATATTCATCATAGGTACAGGCAACTTTGTTCCCTGAATACCGCCAAGGAATCTGTAAAGCGGGATATCCAGTGAAGTTGCCGCTGCTCTTGCACACGCGATGGACACTGCCAGTATAGCATTAGCACCAAGCTTTGATTTATCATTTGAGCCGTCAGCCTTTATCATAGCCCTGTCGATAGCATAAATATCCGAAGCATCCATTCCCTTGATTGTATCAGCGATAACTGTGTTGATATTCTCAACTGCTTTCTGAACACCCTTTCCAAGATATCTGCCCTTGTCGCCGTCACGAAGTTCCAGAGCCTCAAACTCACCTGTTGAAGCACCGGAAGGTGCAGTACCTCTTGCAACAGTACCGTCTGCAAGAGTTATCTCTGCTTCAACTGTGGGGTTTCCGCGGGAGTCAAGTATCTCTCTGCCAACGATCTTTTCGATCTCTAAATAATCCATATCTGTTCTCCATTCTGCCCATCGGCATTTATTTAACGTGATCACTCACATTATTGACGCGCAGACCCGAAGTATTCATATGCCCTATCGCACAAGGCTTCCGAAAGGGGTCTGCAATGATCTATTCGCGGTTAGTGTTTACTAACCTATTTAATTATATCACAGCTCCCCTTCTCTGTCAATATGGTCAGATGTGTAATTAGTGCCGAATCGGCTATAAAATAATAACACAAAAATGTACTAAGATCCGATATTTCATATAACTATTGACATACACCGAAAGATGTGTTATAATATGGTTAGTTATAACTAATTTCAGAGCAGCGTTATGTTGCTTTTTATTTGAAACAAAGTTAGATAAAACTAATTCAGCTTTTATTGTCAACGAGAGGTTATAGATGCTATGTATAAAACAACAGTAAAAATAGACGGTATGATGTGCGGAATGTGTGAAGTTCACATCAATGATTCGATACGCAAAAAAATTGAAGTCAAGAAGATCGTTGCTTCTCACAAGAAAGGTGAAACCGTGATCATCAGTAAAAACTCACTCACGCGTGAAGAGATCGAAGCAGCACTTGCAGACAGCGGTTACAAGGTGACCGGTTTTGTATGCGGGACATACGAGAAAAAAGGTCTGTTTGGCAGATGATGAACGTGACCGTATATCGATAATAATGCGCTGCTGCCGTTTGCATTTTATGGCGTGAAAGGAGAAACGATATGCTGATAACGATATTTTTAGCAATAGTGTTTTGTGCAGCGATATCCCTGATGCTGCTTTCGGCAGTTGCTTTTATTCAGGATAAAAAATTCTTTTCCTCTGCACCTAAAGAGGCACAGAATATCTTGAAGCCGAGAAATACCGCGTTGTTTTACGGTGCAAGAGTAATCGGTTGGGTATTGATGGGTTTCAGCATTGCGATGATCATCGGGGTAGGTGTTATATCGATATGGGACGGCTTCAGATGCAGTTTAACCTTCAGACAGTTTTTTCTGCGGTTTGTACTGATATTTACGATATACAAGATTTATGACATGGTCTGCTTTGACTATTTCCTGCTTATGAAATACAAGTTTTTTCAGTATTATTTTCCCGAAATTGAAAGCGTATATTCAAACAGAAAATACGGTTTCAACATCAGAAGTCAACTGCTTAAACTGCTGGTTATATTCCCTGCTGCTTCTGCACTTGCGGCATGGATATGTGCGTTGTTTTGAGATGACAAATATTTGGCGGCATTTGAATACTTTCCAACACTGAAACGACCTGATATCCCACATGGATGCGAGATCGATGGAGAAGCATTTCGCGAATGATCCATTATATCTATTTCTACAATCAACAGTGTATTAAACTCAAAGCAAAGAACTGACTCCGCTTGAATTGCGAAGCCAGTTCTTTGCTTGATTTATTTTGCCACATGGGCTTTTTTATAATGTACGATGTATCAGGTATCATTCCTGCCGTCCATTTCAAATGTTACGGTCACACTGCCCGTACCGAGTGTATCAGCAAGTTCTGAAGTATCATCGATATGCCCGATCTTCGTGTATGTGTAAGAAGTATCAAAGCTATCATAGAAAACGACAAGACAGCTGTCTCCGTATAGCATAATATCACCCTCATTGATATGATCCACGTTTTCAGGCAAAGAAGGCAGCGATGTATCAAGGTAATAATACTTTTCATTGCCGTTCAGCTCGGACATATCAAGTGTTAATGGCAGCATTTCCATCAATTCCGTGACGGTATCGTTGCTTTCCAATGTCACAGAAAAATGCTTATCTCCTGCAACTATCTGCATACCGTCTGCTTTCTTTTCTTCTTGCTGTTCGGAGTTTGTGACCTCTCGTCGGTCGGAGGTAATGTATGAAACGCTGCTGTCGCTTTGCATAATAACAGACGAATTTTCGCTTTGCACCGTCACAGCCGAACTATCCTCTGAGTAACTCCCGCACCCGTTCAGCATCAGAAAAGAAGCAATAACTGCCATAGATCTGCTTTTAATCATAAATGCTCCTCATCACCTTTGCGGGACTGCCGACCGCTATCATATTTTCCGGAATATCCTTTGTGACGACCGAGCCTGCACCGATGACCGCATTATCACCGATAGTCACCCCTGAAAGGATAGTCGAATTTGAGCCGATCCACACATTCTTTCCGATATGAATAGGTTTCGGTATCAGATCATGACGTTCTTCGGGAAGAAGTCCATGATTAAGTGTAGCAAGCACAGTATTATGCCCGATCAGCGCTCCGTCACCTATAAATATACCGCCCTGATCCTGAAATTTACACCCTGCATTGATGAACACGCCTTTTCCGAGATGAATGTTCTTTCCGCAGTCTGTGTAGAACGGAGGAAATAGCCCGACTTCAACAGGTTCACCGATAAGCTCAGACATCAGCGCATTTATCTCATCTGGAGTATGATAACAGCTGTTGATCTCCATAGTTATGCGGATAGCCTCCTGACTCAGCTTATGCATGATCTGATGCACATTGCTCTCCGCCGTGACTTGTTTTCCACTGTTCATAAATTCAAGAAATTCGGCTGTTGTCATTGCGTTTTCCTCCGATCGGATCATTTCAGATACTCGTTATAGAAAGCTTCCAGCTTGTCAAACGGGATAGCGTTATTCTCACCGCCGTCATAAAGGTCGGTATGCGAAGCACCCTCAATTACAAGAAGCTGTTTGTTGTCGGTGTACTTGTTTCCGTTTATCATAGCTTCATAAGCGTCTTTTCCAAAATAGAAAGAATGTGCCTTGTCGCCGTGCATTATCATAACTGCAGAACGTATCTCATTGCTGTATCGCAGTATAGGCATATTGATAAACGACATACAGCCTATCTTGTTCCAGCCGCCGTTTGAATTGAGCGAGCGTGGGTGATAGCCGCGCTCGGTCTTGTAGTAAGCGTGGTAGTCTTTTACGAAATACGGCGCATCTTCTGGCAGAGGATCAATAACACCGCCGCCAAGCTCATACTCGCCGGACTGATAATCCCTGATACGCTGAGCATTAAGAGCTACCTTCTTTTCATAGCGTTTTTCTTCGCTGTCCTCACTGTCAAAATAGCCCTTTGCATTCACTCTTGTCATATCGTACATCGTAGATGCAACAGTCGCCTTGATACGGGTATCCAGTGTTGCAGTATTCAGAGCCATGCCGCCCCAGCCGCAGATGCCGAGGATACCGATACGGCCGGGATCAACATTTTCCTGAACAGAGAGAAAATCTACCGCTGCCATAAAGTCCTCTGTGTTGATGTCGGGAGAAGCCATATAACGAGGTACACCTCCGCTTTCACCCGTAAAGGACGGATCAAAGGCAATAGTCAGAAACCCACGCTCCGCAAGTGTCTGTGCATAAAGACCGCTGCACTGCTCCTTGACTGCGCCGAAAGGACCGCACACAGCGATAGCAGGGAGCTTACCGTCTGCGTTCTTCGGAGTGTACATATCTGCAGCAAGGGTGATACCGTAGCGGTTATGGAATGTCACTTTCTTATGATCGACCTTGTCAGACTTCGGGAAGGTCTTGTCCCATTCAGCGGTCAAAGTAAGCATTTCGTCTTTCATTTCAGATACCTCCGTTTTTTCTTAATGTGTAGGTGAGAAAGTCCAAGCAGTCGATACGGTCATTATACTTGTGAACACTTTCAAGAAGCGACTGCCGATAGGCTTTCAGCAGCTTTTCAAGCTCTGCGTAACGCTTTTCTTCGATCAGCATCAGACATTTAGCAGTCATTTCATCGTCCAAGCCCATGTCACGCAGATTTTCGGTAATTACCGCTGTTTTGTCGGCTGCGTTTGCCATTATTATCACCTCCGTGTTACTGTAATTAAAGTATAACATATCTTTTCTGATATGTAAAATACCTATATGTAATGACTTGTCATTCTTGACAGGAATGACAAGTCAGGGTATAATAGAAGTATATTATTAAGGAGGTGCAGAATGGAAATACGGATACTACGCTACTTTTTAGCGATCGCAAGAGAGGAAAACATGACAAGGGCGGCAGAACGCCTGCATATCTCGCAGCCGTCGCTCTCAAAGGAGATCAAAAAGCTCGAAGAAGAATTAGGACATGAGCTGTTTATACGCACTAATAAAAATATGCTGCTGAACGACGAGGGTATGCTCCTGCGCAAACGTGCAGAGGATATTATCGCCATGGTCGATAAAACTGCCGAAGAGTTCAGCCAGCTTGACAACATCATCGGCGGAGAGATACGCATAGGCTGTGCCGAGAGCTATCTCATAAAATACCTTGCACGAAGTATCAAAACATTCAAAGAGCAGTACCCTAATTTCATTTATCACATATTCAGCGGAGATACCGAGCCTGTTGCGGAACGTCTTGACAAAGGTATCCTTGATCTGGCAGTTATCGTTGAACCGCCTAACCTGTCAAAGTATAATTATCTTTCTATCCCCGAAAGCGACAAATGGGGACTTGTAATGCTTAGTGACAGTCCCCTTGCCGAAAAGGAATATGTTACCCTCAACGATTTATATGGTTTGCCGCTTTTCTGTTCCGAGCAGTCTATCCGCGTAGATTTCCCACGCTGGTGCGGTGAAAACATGGATAAGCTGAATTTCGCCGGAACTGTCAATCTTGCCTACAACGGCTCTGTATTCGTAAAAGAGGGGCTGGGATATCTTCTTACATTTGAACATCTCATCGACACAAGCGAGAAAAGCGGACTTTGTTTCAGACCGATCAAACCAACGCTTGAAACGAATATGTATATCATCTGGAAAAAGTATCAGGTGTTTTCTCCAATAGCAGAGCTGTTCCTGAAAAGGCTAAAAGAAGATTATCACAACAAAACAAGCTGCTGATAAATTACAATAACCCTACACCAAAATCCGCTGTGGACAAAATAGTGCGGTATGAACGTACTAACGGCTCAACATAAGATATTATATCATCCTGAAATTTTATACCATTGCCGATAGTTTTTCGATATCCTTAGCAGACGGATTGACCCTGCCCTCAATGATCTCGGCATCGGGTGCACTGCTTTTCAGGTTCTGTACTGCTTTTCCAAACCCGCTGCCGCCAGATGTAGCAAACAGTATGATCTTCTTACCCGAAAAATCATAGCTTTCAAGGAAAGAATTTATGATGGTCGGTGCAATATACCACCATACAGGGAATCCCACATAGATCGTGTCATACGCTGCAATATCAGCGCTTTTGTCAGCAAGTTCAGGTCGCGAGCTGTGATCGCTCATTTCAACACTGCTGCGTGACTGCTTGTTCTGCCAGTTGAGATCAGCACTTGTGTATGGAACGGCAGGACGTATCTCATAAAGGTCTGCTTCTGCCGCTTTCGCCAGATCCTTTGCAAGCCTTGCAGTGTTTCCGCTTGCTGAAAAATATGCTACTAATTTTTTACTCATAAGATTACCTCCATTATAATGATCTTCCTAATTTGTATGCTTGTTCAGGATATTTGCTCGACCTTGTCATGGACGGACTGCCGCATCCATAGCCCAGCACCATACCCTTGTCCTCAAAATTGATGTAACGCACCAGCGTTTTATAGTGAGCTGTCAGAGCATCAAATGTCCATCCATCGGCATTCCACGCAACTGTCAGGAGTGCTGATCTCAGATGTCTGCGGTTCAGACTGCTGTTATATGCACAGAAACGGTCAACCACTGTTTTGAGCTGTGCGCTCATTCCGTAGTAATAAAGCGGAGTTGCGAACACCACCATATCACAGCTAAGCAGCGCCTTGCGGATATGCTCGTTGTCGTCATGCTGAACGCATTCCCCCTCGTAACCGCAGGCAACACAGCCAGTGCACGGACGAACATCTGCATGACAGACATCTATCACTTTGACATCGTGACCGCTTTTCTCTGCACCTTTTTTGAAATTCTCGGCAAGAATGCTCGTCGAGCCATTTCGGTTAGGACTTCCCATAAGTATTACTATTTTCATTTTGCACCTCACTTTTCTTCAATCGTGTGATCTCAGACAGCACAAACCCTATAAGTGCAAAGAATATAAGCATTGCAAGATTTTGCATTATTATCAGCCATTTTGCAGTTTGATAATCGAGAAAAGCAAAATGCATTCTGAACGTGATATAGTTCATAATGCCGCTTTTCATAAACAGCCACAATCCCACGACTGAAATTCCTGTCATTACCGCCTTGAATACTATTTTGAGCTTTCCTTGCATTTTTTCGGTCATAGCTTTCATGTGCATACCGACATGGATACCCATAAGGATAAACGACCAATAGCTGAATGCCAGATGCCACTTTCGTGCAGTCATTACGCTGATAAATCCGTACATAAAAGGTACAGCGTGCCCGCTCATGGACATTCCGCTCAGTGCAGTCAAAGCAATAGCTGCCAGCATAAGAGTGTTCACTGCTGTCACAGCTATCCGATAGAACGTAAACTTTCCCTTGAACACAGATTTGTACCATTTGCGGTTCAGGATATGGTGCAGTATCAGCGTTACCGTCATACCGATACCCAGCCATTCATGCAGTATATCACCTGTCACCTGAAAAGCCATAAGAAACAGCAAAAGGACTGTCAGCACCAAATCAACTATCCTTTTGATGATATTTGAAGTCTTAGCCTGCATAACAGTCCCTCCTTGTTTAATTCATGTTATTAATCCAGTCCTTTATCTCGCTTTCGGATATTCCTGCATCAAGTCTGTCACCGTCAAGCCAGTTTCCGCTTCCAGCCTGCGAAGCAAGGTTACTCCCGCTCCTGCCGATACCGCTTCCGCCCGATGTGCAGAACGGGATAACTGTCTTATCGACAAAATCATGAGCCTCAACAAATGTGCTCATGATCCTCGGAGCATCACCCCACCAGATCGGATATCCGATGTATACAGTGGTGTAGCTGTTCAGATCGACGGTATCATTTGCAATAGCAGGACGTACATCAGGATCGTTCATCTCGATAGTGGTACGACTGTTATTATCGTTCCAGTCAAGGTCTGCATCACTGTATGGTTCTTCAGGTATAATTTCGAAAATATCCGCATCCGTTACATTTGCGATACGCTCAGCCACACCCTTTGTGGTGCCTGTAGCTGAGAAATATACAACTATCGTATCAGAAGCACTTTCTGTTTTATCCGTATCATCAGACTTTGCATCAATTTGTTCATTTGTAGACTTATCAGCCGTATCAGACTTTTTCGACTTCTGTGCCGCTTCTGTCTGAGAAGTAGTTCCCTTAGGTGCAGAACTGCTTTTGTCTGCATTACCGCAGGAGGTAAAACCAAACACACAGAACGCCGCTAACATTGATAACATCAATTTTTTCATATGATCACCTGCTTATTTCATTTCTTTTTCCCAGAAACGGATCACATTAAGTCCGAGACCGTCCGCAACGCTCTCAAGCTCTGCAACTTCCTCAGCCGTGAGTGTGATATTTGCCGCCTTTACAGCATCTTCAATGTGGCTGACCTTTGTTACACCGATGATAGGCAGCGTACCCTTTGCTATCGCCTACGCAACAGGTATCTGTGCGATGCCGACACCGTATTTTACGGCGATCCTTCCGAGCGCTTCGTTCATTACCTCCAGCTTATCAAGCACAGGATTATATGCAGCTGCTCTGCCCGAACCTTCCGGCATCGGGTGGGCGGTATCATATTTACCTGACAATGCACCCTGTTCAAGCACCATATAGGAGAAGAATATAAGACCATTTTCCTTGCAATAGTCCAGTATTCCTGAATCCTCTGAGGATCGGTTGATCAGGCTGTAGTGATTCTGAACAGCACTGAGCTTCAGACCGTGGGCTTTCAGTATCTCTGAAGCTTCCTTTATCTCCGCAAGGTTGTGATTTGAAACACCGATCATCGGCACATTTTCCTTGCCTTCAAAATACTCTGCAAGAGCCTTTATCCAGTTAGGTGCGTTCACAACATTGTGTATCCAGTAAATGTCAAAGCGATCAAGTTCCATAAGGGCAAGCTGCATCTCGATCATTTTTTTCATTCCATCGGGAGAATTGCTGCCAACGCACTGAGGAGTGAATTTATCCGATACGAAATAGCTGTCTCTCGGAATCCCTTTGAGAAAACCTGCAAGCACCTTTTCAGAGGTTCCCATTCCGTAGGCATAAGCTGTGTCCCAAAGGTTCAAACCGTTCTCCATAGCCTTGTCAAATATCGGACGAAGTATTTCCGGTGTAAGATCTCCACCGAATGTTCCGTCATTGCCCCATGCCCATGCACCGAAAGCGATCTTTGGTAAGTTTTTCATAAATGACTCCTCCTTAAATTTTCTGTGAGCCTGTAGACCATACATGCTTTTCATTTTTGTTTGCGGGCTTGTTCTGCGCCATTACACCTGCAAGTGCGTGAGGAACATACGGTTCTTCAAGATAAAACATTTCATCATCGGACAAGTCGAGCTCAACTGCTTTTGCTGCACCCTCGATATGGTGAAGTTTTGTTGCTCCCACAATGGGAGATGTTACTTTTGCAAGCAGCCACGCAAGTGATATCTCTGTCATTGAAACGCCGTGTTTTTCAGCAAGTTCAGCCACTCGTCTGATAATGACCTCATCCTGTTCTTTCGTGGCATCATACTTTAATTTTGCATAGGTATCTTCTTCGGCACGCTTTGAAGTCTCGCCGGGAAGTCGGCTGAGTCTGCCGCTTGCCAGGGCACTGTATGGGGTCATAGCGATATTATCCTCATTGCAGAGCATAGCCATTTCTCTCTCTTCCTCACGGAAGATAAGATTGTAATGACCCTGTATGGAAACAAATTTCGCAAAGCCCTCTTTTTCGGCAAGAGCATTCGCCTTCGCAAGCTGCCATGCATAGAAGTTTGAAATGCCGATATACCTCGCCTTGCCTGCCTTGACAACACGGTTCAGACCTTCCAGGATATCATATATCGGCGTATTCCAGTCCCACATATGATAGATGTACAGGTCAACATACTCCATTCCCAGGTTTTCAAGGCTTTTGTTTATCATACGTTCGATATGCTGCTGACCGCTGATACCCGCGTCAATATCCGCAGGTGTTCTCGGCAGGAATTTCGTTGCAACTACTACCTCATCGCGCTTTGCAAAATCTTTGAGCGCTTTTCCAACATATCGTTCGCTCGTTCCCGACTGATATGCGATAGCAGTATCGTAGAAATTCACTCCCAGTTCTAGTCCTCGTTTGATTATCTCACGAGAATGCTCTTCATCTATAGTCCACGAGTGCTGACCGTTCTGCGCATCACCGAAACCCATGCAGCCCATACATATACGTGATACATTAAGATCTGAATTGCCAAGTTTTGTGTATTTCATTTTGTACCTCCCAGAAGCTGCATTACGCAGGAATGTATTATCTCATAAATGCTGTGCATCTTAAAATCCATTTTTGCATCACGCATCGCATCAAGCTGTTTTTTCGTAGCTACTGAATACGGATATACCCCGAAAAGGAACGGGAAGAAAACAAATATAAAACGCTCGCAGTCGATATCCGGAAAGAATTTTCTTATGCATACTCTCACCGCATCAAGTGAATCGCCATATGCGATCTTGAACTCCGTCAGCCGTTCTGGACGCGAGTTTTCTTCCATATCGTAGTGGTTCATCGCCAGCAGTTTCAAAAGCTGTTCGTGACTTTCAAGAGAGTGAGCGATCGCATCAGCAAAACTATCAGCAGTCATGCTTTTGTTTGCGCTCGCAAGTCCGCTCATTTCCTCCGCCCAATGCTCATATTCACGCTGCATAAGTGCGAGAAATATCTCCTCTTTCGTCTGAAAATAGTTATAGATAGAGGTTCTTGTAAACGAGGTCACATTGCCTATGTCCTTTATGGTTATCTCCTTGAAGCTCATGGTCTTATAGAGTTTTTCACAGGCGTTCACGATCTCTTCTTTTCGTGAAGCCGTCAGTTCAGGGGAACCCTTTGGCATTATTCATCCTCCTTTTTGAAAGTGCAGATAGTGTTTATCAACGCAAAAACTTTATATTATTCCGACCGAACATCATTCTGACATCGTGTCACTATAGTTAGTATAAGACTATTCTGACACGATGTCAATATATTTCAAGCAATTATTTTTAATTTGTTGTATTACACAAATACAAAACAGTACAATTATGAAAAACAACCAAGTATCTCTATTTCAATTTACAGCATTGTTTTTTCGTATTGTATCACAGACCCAATTTTGAAATGAGTGTTGACATTAAAAATTTGATTTGATACAATATAGATACTGTATGAAACTTCGATCAAATTTACAGAACTTATTTTCGGAGGTATGTTATGACAAGAAACGAGCTTCATAATTATGTAGATGAAAGTAAAGGCAGCGAGAGCAATATCTGTCAGATATGCGCTGTCAGAAACGGCGAAGTGGTATATAACGACAACTGGAGAGGTTTCAAAACTGACAGTGCAATGAACGTCAATTCTGTAACAAAAGGCGTAATGGCTCTGCTTGCAGGTATTGCCGTAGATAAAGGTTTGATCAAGGGCACAGATCAGAAAGTAATGGATTTCTTTCCCGATTACACCGTTAAGCGTGGAGAAAAAACGATCTATGATGTAACGATCGAGCACCTTCTTACCATGACTGCACCGTATAAGTATCGCTCTGAACCATGGACTAAAGTATGTACTTCACAGGACTGGACGAAGGCGGCACTTGACCTGCTGGGCGGAAAGTCGGGAATAACAGGTGAATTCAAGTATGCAACACTGGGTATACAGATACTTGCGGGTATCATCGAAAACGCATCGGGGATGAAATGCATAGACTTTGCAAACAGGTATCTTTTTGCACCTCTCGACATACCCGAACACAAGATACACGGCGACAGCAGTAAGGAAGATCAGTTTGATTTCCTGATGAATAAGAACCCTCGTGGGAACGAATGGTACTCTGATCCGCAGGATACTGTAACCGCTGGCTTGGGGCTTACACTTGCGGCATATGATATGGCGAAGATCGGAGATATGCTCATAAACAACGGTGTTTACCATGACAAGTATATCATATCCAAAGAATGGATAGGTCAGATGACTTCACCTAAGCTGCAGCTTGATGAGAAATTCGGCAATATGCAGTACGGCTACCTGTGGTACAGACCGCACAAGGATAAGCCTGTATTCGCTGCCATAGGCGACTGCGGCAATATCATATATGCCGACCCCGAAAAAAGAATATCGGTAGGCATTACAGGCACATTCAAACCAAGGATATTTGACCGTGTAGAATTCATAGAAAAGATCGTTATACCGATCATCGACAGGCTATGAACATTCAAAACGATACTTTATTGATCTCACAAGGGGATATTGCACCATGACCCGTCCCCTTTTTTTCATTGTACGTTTTTAGGTTCGGTGTATAAGGGGCTGTTGCAGCCACGTCTATTCCAAAATAATCGATCCTTCAGATCTTTCGGAGGCATATAGATTATCATCATATGCGGAATATAAAGGCTATAAAACTTTTATTGCCCGTGAGATTGGAGATGAGTATGAATTATGGGTTCCGGACTACGCGGTTGCACAGGAACTCGGTTTTGACAGATGTGATAAGTTAGCCTACAACAAGATAGTCAAAAAAAGTGATGTAAAAATTATAACTGAAAAAACTCCGCTTAAGATCTAAGTAAAAAAACAAACAAGCACATAGTCGAACTTGATCTCGGCAGCGTTTGATAAATCAGCTAAAGCGGCTTGAAGAAAATGAACACACCTATAATGCGCTTGCTTTCGGATATGCCAACACCGAGTACGGGCTGCCTGTCAGAGTTCACATTGAAAAAGCAGTTCACAAGGTCACAAACATATAAGATGCAGGATCAAACAAAAAAATCAGCATTGATCTCACAACACACCCTTAAAGCGTTTACAAACGTTTTGAGGGTGTGCTTTTTGTTTTCAGCTCCGCAGCATCTGACTGCTGCGAAAGGAAAAGCTTTATTAAATGGTATGCAAACGCACCTTCTTCAACGATAAAGCCTAATGCCGTGACATCACGGGACTAGCGGATAATATCGACTTTTAGATATACCCCTTTGAGCATTGTACGCTTTGCCATATGCCATTTTTCGGCGTTGACAAAGAATGAACAAAATGTTATAATAGTAATCACGAGTTTTATAATGCATCATCTGATGAAAAGGAGTAAAAACCGCTATGAGTAAATTCACAGGGCTTTCACAGGCTGAAGCCGAAAAACGTCTGCTTGAAAACGGACGAAACTGCCTGAAAGAAGAGAAGCAAAAAACAGTATTGCAGATGTTCCTCGCACAGATACTCAACTTCACCAATGCGATACTGGGTGCGGCTATCATCATATCCATAATACTGCATGACTACGGCGAAGCGATAATCATGCTTGTTATCGTCATTGCCAATGCGGTGATAGGCGTAGTGCAGGAGGGCAAGGCACAGAAGGCACTTGATGCACTGAAGAAAATGTCAGTGCTGAGAGCCACTGTTATACGTGACGGCGAGACTAAGGAAATATCCTCGGAGGAACTTGTTGTAGGCGATATAGTTGTGCTTGAAGCTGGAAAGCAAGTACCTGCCGACCTGAAACTGCTTGAAACTGCACGCCTGATGATGGACGAAAAGGCACTGACAGGTGAATCTGTACCCGTGGAGAAGGACGAGAACTTCACTGCTGATGAAAAGACAGGTATAGGCGACCGTCTTGACCTTGCTTATATGACCACTGTCGTTACCTACGGAAGAGGTATAGGCGAGGTAGTACATACCGGTATGGATACGCAGATAGGCAAGATAGCCGATATGGTGGGACAGGAGAAGGAAAAGCCCTCACCCCTCCAGAAGGGCATGAACGAACTCAGCCGTACCCTCGGCATAGCAGTTATCGTAATATGCGCCATAGTGTTCCTTATAGGCATCATACAGGGCAGAGAGGTGCTTGAACTCCTCATGACAGCCGTTTCACTTGCAGTTGCGGCTATCCCCGAGGGCATACCCACCATCGTTACCATAGTGCTTGCTCTGGGTATGCAGAGAATGGCTAAGATAAACGCCATTGTAAAGAATATGCCCGCCGTTGAGACCCTTGGTGCTGTAAGCTATGTTTGTTCAGATAAGACAGGAACACTTACACAGAACAGGATGACCGTTGTAAAGGCATTCGAGAACGGTGAGTATATCGACCTTGATACCCTTGATAAGGAGAAGCATGATACCCTCATAAAAGGTCTTATGCTTTGCAACGATGCTTCCATCGCTTCCGACGGCACCGAGGTAGGCGACCCAACCGAGACTGCTCTGGTAGCTTTTGCCAAGAGATACGGCATAGATAAGTCAGTTACCGAAAAGACTGTGCCCCGTATCAACGAGAAGGCTTTCGATTCGGAAAGAAAGCTTATGACCACCGTACACACCACCGAGGACGGCAAGATAATATCCTTCACCAAAGGCTCTACCGATGAACTGCTCATGCGCTGTACCCACATCAGGGTAAACGGCACTGTACGTGAGATAACAAATGAGGATATGACACTTATATCAAACGCTATGTCCGAGATGTCCTTTGAAGCCCTGAGAGTGCTTTCACTTGCTGTCCGTGAGGATAACAGGGACGCTGTTGAACAGGGACTCACCTACATCGGCATGATAGGTATGATAGACCCCGAAAGGCCCGAGGTAGTTGAATCTATCAAGACCTTCAAGCGTGCAGGCATAAAGACTGTGATGATAACGGGCGACCACAAGGATACCGCCCTTGCTATCGCCAAAAAGCTGGGCATTGCCGAAAGACCCGATGAATGTGTGATGGGTCACGAGCTTGACGAGATGAGCGATGAAGAACTCCGCAACAGAGTTTCGGGTCTCTCGATATTTGCAAGAGTTTCCCCCGAACATAAGGTAAAGATAGTCAAGGCGATACAGGCTAACAACAATATCGCTTCAATGACAGGTGACGGCGTTAACGATGCACCCTCGCTTAAAGCGGCTGATGTCGGCGTTGCAATGGGTATAACAGGTACCGATGTTGCCAAGGGTGCCGCTGATATCGTGCTTCAGGACGATAAATTCACCACCATAGAAAAGGCTGTCAAGGAAGGCAGAAACATCTATGAGAACGTAAAGAAGTCTATACTCTTTGCCCTTTCATCTAATATCAGCGAGGTAGTTGTGATGTTTGCAGCTATTGCAGCAGGCTTTGCCGCACCGCTGAAAGCTGTACACATACTGTGGGTAAACCTTCTCACCGACTCTCTCCCCTGCTTTGCCCTCGGTGTTGACCCCAACTCGTCATCTGACGTTATGAACAAGAAACCTCGTAAGAACGGCGAATCCATCTTCGCTGACGGCGGATATTTCAAGGTAGGTCTTTACAGCGTCATCATCGCTGTGGTAACTCTCATCGCTTTCCTGTACGCCCCAATCAGGGAACTTTCAGCTTCGGGAACAGCACTCAGTCTTAAAAATATCATTGATAGTTTTTCCGATAAGCAGATACTCATGCAGTCACAGACACTTGCATTCTGCACCCTTGCCGTATCCGAACTTTTCCATGCGATAGGTATGCGTGATACCGAGACTTCACTGTTCAAATTCAATCATCTTGATAACAAGATAATGATACTTGCTTTTGCGGTAGGTCTTCTGGGTCAGCTTGCGGTTACCGAGATACCTTTCTTCAGAAACATATTCAGCACAGTTCAGATGACAACTTCAATGTGGGGACTGGTACTTGTGCTCTCCATAATGCCCCTTGTGGCACACGAGATCGTTGTGCTGGCTAAAAAGGTAAAGAAAGACTGACTGCACCAAATAGTAATGCCCTTTGAAATATAGGTCGGTACTCATATAGAAATATTATGCCATAGTATTTCTGATATCCGGTCAGGAGTACTATGGCGTTTCTATTGACAGACATTCCACACTGTGATATAATCTTTACTATCAAAAATATGGATCCAGAGGAGCATACAATGAAAATAATAGCGATAGGAGCCGTTACAGCAGGCGGAAAAACAACAGTTGTTAATGCAATTAAAGATAGGTTACCAAGGACAACCTCGCTTCATTTTGATGACTACTCATTCGATGGAGAACCCGATGATTTTACCAAATGGGTATCGAAAGCTGAAGAATTCTATAATGTATGGGACTTATCACCATTAAAAGCAGATGTTGAAAGGATTATCAACAGCAAAAAGTATGATTATCTGCTGTTGGATTATCCGTTTGCATATCAGAATAAAATGATGAAAGATTATCTGGACTGCTGTATATTTATTGATACGCCGTTAGATATTGCAATGGCTCGAAGAGTGCTCAGAGATATGAAAGAGGCTTCTGCTGATGATATTCGTAATGAAATGGATACATACTTGAATGCTGCAAGAGTTTGTTATGTCCAGATGCTGACAGATATTTTACCGAATTCTGATTATGTGATTGATGGCGCAAACGATCTTGAGACAATTATCAATGAAACTATGGAGATAATTTTAAGGTGCTGAATTCTGATCTATCTCAGCACCCGAATAAAAACTGCCCCAAATCACGATAAAGTGCTTCGGGGCAAAACTTTTATATGGGTACCCGTTTTATCTCACGGGGCTTTTTCTTTGTCCTGAGCAGAAAATTTCTGAAATCACCATACCCAAATCACGCACAGCAGACAGATATCAAAGAGAGGCGTAAATTAAATAAAATTATTTTCAGGTCCGGCGAATCCGATCGTCATAGGACGGAGCCTATTTCTGAAAACATTACTGGCGTAATATGAATTATAATTATTGATCACTGCTTATAATTAATATCAGTTTGGAGTATCATGATTAAAATGGAGTTGCAGTATCTTTTTGTTTGTGTTATAATAGTCAATGGTCTTGGATCACAAGACCAAATATTTTGAATGCAAGTTAGCATTCGCTAACCTTTTAAAGGCAACTATGAAAGGAAAAATCTCACAAACATTGATAGTTATCGTCATCAAGTTCATTATCGCTATGTTCGGTATGATATGGATCATGAACATCATCATGCGCATTCTTATGTTACTGAAAGGAATGTGCAGGCTGACAGACGGAAAACTGATGAAAAACATTTTGAAAAGGTGGATATCATATGAAGAGTGACATTTTTGATGCACTTGACAAAGCAGGCTTTGGTTCAAATGTTCACGAGATCGCAGCTGATGGGGAATGCCGCGTTCTGCGCATCGACGATGAATCCGGTGAGGGCTTTATGACGTTGTACCGTGTGTTTGACGGTATATATCTGATGTATAACGATTTTCATATGAATCACTGTGTATCGGAATATCATAATGCGGATACTGTGCTTTGCATAGACCACTGCCGTGAGGGACGGATCGAGCATGAAAGTTCCCTAGGAGAGCGCTATTATATGGAGGCGGGCGATCTGCGTATAGATCATCGTTTGCATCATGAGGGTTTAGTTGAACTGCCGCTTTCGCATTATCACGGTATAACGATCGGTTTCCTGCAAGAAATAGCTCAGATTTCGATCAGACGGGAGATGCCGTTTCTTTCAATTGATCTGAATATGCTTGGCGATAAGTTCTGCTCTGAAAAAAAGGAGTATCTGCTTCGTACAAATGAAACTTTGAATACGTTTTTTTCTCAGTTATATCATGTACCTAAGGCTATGCGGATCGATTATTTCAGAGTGAAGATCGCAGAATTGCTTCTCTTGCTTACAGACATAGATACAGCGGCATATTCAGAACAACGGCTGTATTTTCCGGCAAGCCAGATCGCTAAGATAAAAGAAATACATTCACTTATTACAAGCAGACCTGATAAGATCTTCACGGTCAAAGAGCTTTCCGAGATATCGGGTATACCGCCTGCTTCACTGCGAAAGATGTTTAAAGCGGTTTACGGCACACCTGTGTATCAGTACATCAAGAGTTATAAGATGAAGGCAGCGGCGGAAATACTTATTTCTGACCGAAGAATGTATATCGCTGACATAGCACAGCGGCTCGGATATGACAATGCTTCAAAATTCTCGGCAGCGTTCCGTGATGTCATGGGCGTGTCACCGCAGAATTATCGTAACAGACAGGAGGATATTTAATGAAAAAGGATCAAAACGGCTCATTCGTCTGGCTTCTCAGGCAGTCGGGTGAAAGAAAAGGAAAATTTGTCACAAGCGTTATACTTGCGGCGATCAGTATGCTATGCGGGATCGTTCCGTATTATTTTATTGCGCGTATAGTAAAAGATCTGCTTGCAGGCAGAACCGATAAAAGCGCATACATCATCAATTGTGCAGTGATACTCGCGCTGTGGCTGGGCCACTCGCTGTTTCATGCGTTGTCAACTGCAAATTCGCACCTTGCAACATTTCACACACTTGCGGTTATACGCAAAAGGACGCTTGATAAGCTGGCAAAAATGCCACTCGGCAATGTCATAAGTCAGCCGTCAGGCGCTCTGAAAAGTACGATAGTAGAACGCATCGACAGTATTGAAACAACGCTCGCACATATACTTCCTGAGTTCACAACAGGCATCGGTGCTCCGATTATCATACTGATCTACGCCTTTGTTATCAATTGGAAGCTTGGACTTGCAGCTCTGATCACAGTGCCGTTAGGGGTTATCTGCTATATGCTCATGATGCTCGGATATGAGGAAAATTACAGCAGGACTGTACGTGCCACAAAGGCACTGAACGCTGTAACAACGGAATATATAGGCGGTATCGAAGTTATCAAAGTGTTCGGCAAGGCGCAGTCCAGCTATGAGAAATTTGCTGCCGCCGCCAAGGAAAGTGCCGCAAGTTTTGTTGACTGGATGCGCAAATGCAACGTGTATATGACCTTTGCAATGTGTATCATGCCTGCGACAATGCTTTCAGTGCTGCCGATCGGCGGTATCATGGCGATACACGGTACGATCAGTACTGCTGATTTTATCACTATCATTATCCTGACAATCGGTCTCATCGAACCACTGCTTGGTATAATGTCATATTCCGATGATATCGCACAGATGGATACTATCGTTACTGAAGTAAGAAATATCATAGACGCACCCGAAATGGTGCGCCCCGAAAAGCTGACCAAAACTATAATGAACGGCGATATTGTGCTGGATAATATCCACTTCGGCTACAACGATAAGGAGATCATCCACGGCATTTCCATGACAGTACACAAGGGAGAATTTATCGCACTTGTCGGTCCTTCCGGCAGCGGAAAATCTACCGTAGCCAGACTGATCGCAAGCCTGTGGGACGTCAGCGGCGGAAATATATCTTTCGGCGGTGTGGATATCAGGGACATTCCCCTTGATGATTACAATGACAAGATCGCCTATGTTTCGCAGGATAATTATCTTTTCGATCTTTCTGTACGTGAAAATATCCGTCTTGGAAATCAGTCCGCGACAGATCAGGATGTGGAAGACGCAGCAAGAAAATGCGGCTGTCATGACTTCATTATGAGCCTTGAAAATGGTTATGATACGTTAGTTGGTTCTTCGGGCGGACATCTTTCCGGCGGTGAACGTCAGCGTATATCAATTGCAAGAGCCATGCTCAAAAATGCGGAGATCATAATTCTCGATGAAGCGACCGCCTACACCGATTCCGAAAATGAAGCTGTTATCCAGAAAAGTGTAGCGAAACTTGTTGAGGGCAGAACGCTTATTGTTATCGCACACAGGCTCTCGACAGTGAAGAACGCTGACAGGCTATATGTTATCGGGGAAGGAATTATCGAAGAACAAGGCACACACGAAGAACTGCTTGCACATGATGGTCTGTACAGTAAAATGTGGGCGGCACATATTTCAGCAAAGGACGGTGAGGACAATGTTTAAGATACTGAAAAACTTCTTTGATTTCTGCAATACGGAGGACAGAAAACGCTTTTACGTTTCTATAGTCCTGAGCCTGCTTCAGGCAATGTTTGAAGCGCTGAAAATACCTGCTATCGCTTGTATGTTGAAGGCTCTTCTTGATGATAACGTGACTTCAAAAACCTGTATCACTTGTCTTTGCATCATGCTTATCAGCATAATCGGCGCCGGTATTGCAAAAAGCAAAGCGACAATGCTCCAGACCGAGGGCGGTTACAATACCTGTGCAAACAAGCGTATGCAGCTCGCGGAGCATCTGCGTTATCTGCCCATGGGCTATTACAACGAAAACAGTCTCGGACATATCATGTCGGTAACAACAAATACAATGCAGAATCTCGAAAATGTCGCCACAAGAGTGGTCATGCTCGTTTGCTCGGGACTGCTTTCAACTGCGGTAATTACAGTTATGCTGCTTTGCTTCGACTGGCATATCGGGCTTATCCTCTGTGGCGGACTTGCAGTATTCTTTGTGATAAACAGCGGAATGATGAAGGAATCTGCAAATATGGCTAAACAGAAAGTCGAAAAGGATTCAGCGCTCGTTGCTAAGGTCATTGAGTATATTCAAGGTATTTTTGAGGTCAGAACATTCAGGCTGACAGGCAAACGAAACAAAGATCTCAACATTGCAATAGACGAGAACGAAAACGCAAATTCGGCTATGGAGCTGAAGCTTATTCCATATATGACACTGCAGAGCTTCTGGCTGAAAGCACTCGGAACTATCATCGTACTGGCATCGATCATGCTGCATATCGGCGGAAATATGGACTTGTTCACAACAATTATTATGATAATCAGTTCATATCTCATCTATGCACAGCTCGATAATGCCGGCAAGTATTCCGCGCTGTTGCGTACAGTTGACGTTTCTGTCAAGCAGGCGCAGGCGATCCTTGCTACACCGCAGATGGATATTTCGGGTGAAGAGATCCAGCCTGAGCATTTTGATATTTCGGCTGAAAAAATCGGATTTGCTTACGAGAAAAAGAAGATCATCGACGGTGTTACACTTAATATCCCCGAGCATACTACAACAGCGATAGTCGGACCTTCGGGCGGCGGTAAAACAACTCTCACCTCGCTGCTCTCACGTTTCTGGGACGTTGACGAGGGCAAAGTCACTCTTAACGGCAGGGATGTGCGTGAATACAGTATGGATGCTCTGATGAGAAATTACAGTTTTGTGTTCCAGCGAGTGTATCTGTTTGCAGATACCATTGCCAACAATATACGTTTCGGACAACCCGAAGCGCCTATGGAAAAAGTCATAGATGCAGCAAAAAAGGCTTGCTGTCATGATTTTATCATGCAGCTGCCGGACGGATATGATACTGTCATCGGCGAAGGCGGTGCAAGTCTTTCAGGCGGAGAAAAGCAGCGTATTTCAATCGCTCGTGCGATCATGAAAGATTCCCCGATAATAGTTCTCGACGAAGCGACCGCAAATGTTGACCCCGAGAACGAAGCCGATCTGATGAAAGCTATCGACGCACTTACCAAAGAAAAGACCATTATCATGATCGCACACAGGCTTAAAACTGTCAGAAACGCAGATCAGATCATTGTCATAGACGGAGGACATATTGCCCAGCAGGGCACACACAATGAGCTTATGCAAACAGACGGCATATACCGCAGATTCGTTGAAAGCAGGCGCGATGCTGCCTCATGGAGATTGTGACTTTTTACTGCGATATTTATGCTTTACGGTGCGGGATATAACCTTGCCGATCGTAACACTTGATAAGAAACTGTTCGGCGATACTGTTCTCACACCCTGCATAGTGATAACGAAAAGAGTATATCAATACACTAAAGAAAAAGGGGCTTGTTCGTATGAAACGAAACAAACTCCTTTTTCACTATCTGTTAACGGATAAAATGACGAAATAAATGTATCGTTTACAGTAGGGAACGATACGAAAAGTCATATTTTTGATCTATCCCCTTCTGCGAAAACGAACACTGTTACGATACCAAGCAGACTAATTATCTGAAGTATCTGCCGGGCATAGAAATACGCTTCATCATTCAGTTAATATATACTCGATTTAATTACCGCTTTTTTCTTACAACACAATGCAAGCGGCAGAAGCCTCGTTTTTCAAATGATTCCATGTGCAGTCCTGCATTTTTACATAATTTTCTGATTTCCTCTCTGCCGTATATGCGAACATCGCCCTTGCCTGCAAGGTTTACCAGCGGCAATTCGAGGGTATTGAATAACCAGCGTACTGCCGCTGAATCCATCGTCATGTCACGCAGTATCAGCCTGCCGTTCGGGCGAAGCACACGATACACACTATTAAAAAAGTCCTGCGGATTCGGATAATGATGAAAACTTTCACAGCAGATCACTGCATCAAAAGCATTTTCGGCAAAGGGAAGATTCTCACAGTCGCCTACTACCAGTTCTACACCCTTCATCTTCTTTCGTTTGGCAACCTCGATCATTTTCGGCGTCAGATCTATACCGGTATAGTGCTTTTCAGGATACTTTTTATGCAGCAGAGTAAGCATGGGGCCTGTTCCGCAGCCGCAATCCAGAAGATCGTTAAACGGCTCTTTTTCAAGTTCTGCCAGTACATCGGGATAGTCCTTTTTACACATATTGTACACACCTGCATTGTCCGATTCATAGATCTCGGCAGCTTTGGTAAACTCTTTTACGGATAATTCTTTGTATTTTTTGCTTGTCATAATGATATCCTTTCAGTTTTTCACGGAATAAAGTGAGCGAAAAATAAGCACTGATTTATATGTTATCCTTACTTTTTTACGCGGACATTTTTGCGAGAAACGTATCGTTGATATATAACTGACATATTCCGCACATCAATCCGTCTATATTAAATGTTGCTTTATATTGTATCTGCTTTAAGTTTATCGGATCATCTTTTATACCCCATTACTAAAAACAGATTTTCCTTTTTGCTGATCGATATATCAGCAAATCCTGCTGTTTTAAACATTTCAGCGATTTGCTCTGCCGTATATCTTGTCATACATGGAACTTTCTTCTCCCAATCTATATTCGGATCGCCATAATTATTGATGACTGCAAAACAGCCTCCTTTTACAAGTGAACGGCAGATCTCCACGAAAGCTCTTTCTGTTTTCTTCCAGAAGATAACAGTTTCAAATGCGGTGATGAGGTCTATACTGTTATCCTCGAGCGGCAGCTTTTCAGCACTGCATTTGATTATCTTTACACGTTTGCCAAGTTCTTCTTTATTGACCTTCTGTGCCTTTTTCACACTTTCTTCTGATATATCCAGCCCGATAAAATTTGCTTTTGTACTCATATCAAGCATACGTTTGATATTATAACCACCGCAGCAGCCCAGATCTGCGACCGTTCCGTTGTCAGGTATCCTGATCTGCTTCAACGCCCACTGAGCCATCGGCAGATGCTCTCTGTCCATACTGACAAGCATCATTCGTCCGAGAAGTTCTTTCGGATTTCCGAAATTATCTGTAAAACTCATGATTTTGCTCCTTAAGATCAATGTGATTTGAACAGCATTTAGTGATAAATTAATTCATCACAACACCAAAATTGCGATCATAATAACAACAGAGACTGACCATATTTTCCGTTTTCTGCATTTTCCCATTTTGAAGATAATGTAAAAAAGGGTTAATTTCCTTTTGTATCCATTATGAAAATGCACCGATCAGTGAAAAGATCCGGCCGATCTTTTCATCTGATAATGAGTGCATCTTCTTTATTGATATTCCTTCCTGCTATTTAAACTGACTATTAATATGCGCAGCTTCCTGATAAATTACCACCTGAACGTCGCCCAACGATCATTCACTTTCGGCAGCAGCAAGGCAAACAGCTTTGCTCGGATACTATATTTTTTCATTTCTTCATTGAAACTGTGTTCCTCCACAAGCTGTATCCCATCCGTCAGGTCGGCTATCTCCTGCCCCGAATCAGTACCGGAACAGAAATGCGCGTTTGTGTTTTTGACAGTATCATGGTGCTTTTCACTCTTCTGCATAAATTTGCAGTTCTGCTCGGCGATCAGGGTACCTCCGCTTGGAAAACTAATTTTCAGCACTTCAAGAAAGGTGCGTATCTGATCGAGCGTCAGGTACATAAACAGACCTTCGGCTATAAAAACAGGCTTTGATTTTCTGCCGGCAAGCGCTTTTTTCACGGGATCACACCATTTGCTGTCAAGCGCATTTCCAGCGATCATGGTCACACGGTCACGTTCGGTGAACGCCTTCTTTCTTGCTGCGATCAAATCGGGCAGATCAAGATCAAACCAAAGGATCTTTCCGTTATCAACTCTTGAAAACCGATCATCAAAGCCTGCACCGACATTGACGATCACGGTATCAGGGGCATTTCGTATAATTGCTTTCAGCTGACGGTCGAGCATGATCGTTCGCGCAACAACACCCTCGTGTGACATAAATTTGTCGTAGGGCTTTGTGTCAACTTTTAATGCTTTTATGATCTCGACAGCTTTCTGATCTCTGATCCTTGCATTTTTCCGTTTTGTCTCATTTGCCTTGACCGCAAGCGGGATCAGAGCAGTGGTCTGTACGTCGCCTAATTTCAGTTCCATAATTCGTTATCCTCCTTAATTAGGTTAGTTGTCGCTAACTGATATCTATATTATAGCATATCCTGACTCAGATTTCAAGATACTTTCAAAATAAAGCCATCCAATCATAAAAGGTTTTGAAAGTCTTTTTTGTGCAAAGTGCCGTTGCCACTTGAAACTGCTGTTTGGTGAGCAAAAGAAGTTTTTCTCGGATTCCATGTTCAGCGATCCGAACTTTCAGGACAGTGATACTGCAAAGAATTCTGTAGCATCGGGATTAAAAACAGCATTAAGGTGCACACCATAATGACAGCATACCATCTTGGAATTAAATTCAAATTGAAGCTATAGTATCTGCTTGCACAAGCATTTTTCGGATATATGGTTATTGACATCACATTGCAGATAGGATATAATGGTAATGCAACTAAACTTGGCATAAAACAAATTTTTTTGACAAGTTTGATTGGTGGAAGTTTTGCAAATGCCGTGTTATACTTTTCATAGAAACCGTATAAAGGAGGATCTCTATGAAAAAAGCACTGAAAATCATGGCAATAGTTATCATTTCACTTATAGTTGTTTTGTTAGTCGCTTTGGGAGTTTATTGGCATCATAATATGCACTGGTACGACAAATATCAAAAAGCACTTGACAAGGTCGGGGCTGAGGAAAAAAAGTTTACTCTGCCAAACGGAAATATCATAAATTACGGCGAAGTTAAAAACGACAAGCCCGCGCTTCTTCTTATCCACGGACAAATGGGTATATGGGAGGATTATGCACTTGTAATGCCCGAGCTTTGCAAGAACTGGCATATTTATGCAGTCGATGTGTACGGACACGGCGGTTCATCTCATGATGAAAGCCTTTACTATATCGATGTGAACGGCGATGACATTATCACATTCATCAATGAAGTTATCGGTGAGCCGACAGTTGTTGCAGGTCATTCCAACGGTGCATTAACGGCGGCATATATTGCTGCTTACGGCGGAGAGAATATCGCAGGCGCTGTGCTTGAAGATCCTCCTGTATTCAGCACTCAGGGTGAAGGCTGGGAGCAGAGCTTTGCATATCTTGACACCTATAAAAATCTCCATGATTACAATAATTCGGATAAAACCGAGTGCTGGGAAGCATATTATCTTCGTAACTGCTATTGGGGACAGCTTTTCATGAAGGACTCCATGCCAAAGATCGCAGACTATGCGCAGAGTTATCACGAAAAGCACCCCGATGAGCCTGTGAAGATAGGTTTTATGCCGTCCTCGGTATGGTATATTTTCCAATTTGCACAGGAGTATGACTTGGCATACGGTGAGCATTTTTATGACCTGACATGGAATCATGGTCTTACACATGAGCAGATACTTTCCGATATTGACGTACCTTGTGTTTATATCCATGCAAAGGAAAATACTGCTGAAGACGGAACATACCTCTGTGCAGCTTCCCGTGAACAGGCAGAGCGCGCAGTATCGTATATCGGAGACAATTGCCGCCTTATAGAAACAAGCGACAGCGATCATATTATCCATACCGCGCACAAGGACGATTATATCAATGCTGTTGATTCATTACTGAAATGAGGTATTATCATGCTGAAAGAAAATCTTATCATACTCCGCAATATCCACGGCTTTTCACAGGAGGAGATCGCTGAGAAGATCGGCATATCGCGGCAGGCTTACGCAAAATGGGAGAACGGCGCTACCGTTCCCGATATAGAAAAGTGTATGCGTCTCGCCGAAGTCTATGGTGTGTCAATAGATAGGCTTGTGAAAACAACGACACTTGACGGAAAAGAAGTTCTTCCTCCTCCGCCGACAGGTAAAAATATTTATGGATCGGTAACGATAAACGAACGAGGTCAGCTTGTAATACCGAAAGAAGTCAGAGATAAATTCGGATTGACAGGCGGTCAGAAACTGATCGTTCTGACCGATGATAAAGAAGGTATCGCTTTGATACCTTCGGAAATGTTTGAAAAAAAGATGCATCAGGCAATGGAATATGCTGCTTTGAAGCCGGAGAAATAAAATTCAGGGCTTCTAAAACTACAGCCCCAAAAGCCCCTTCCGAAATGCTGTACAAGATATACTTTGATACTGAGGTAATACTTCGGATATACTATAAAAGTGACATAATGCTTGAAAATAAATGTACAGAGTTCGACGAAACTTGCAATAGAAGAAGATCGAATTTCAAAAAACTGCTCCCGGAATTAAAACTATATATTCACTTTCCCTTGATCTCGATCCTGTCAAGTATCCCCTGCACACTTACATTCTGATGTGTAAGGTACATTCTTGCAACATCATGAATAAAGACCTTGTCAGCACCTGTTTTCTGCTGTATCGTTACATCATCACAGCCCTTGTCGATGAGTTTCATTATCTTTTTCACCAGTGCATAAGTGTCCGCATTATCGGACTTTTGCTTCGTCTGCACACCTTTTCCCGTAAGTTTTGCAGTCATCGCATGACCGTAATACACTGTCTTCGGATCAAGTTTCAGAAGCCCGCTCCAGCTTTCCTCTATCTGAGTGCCCTTGTGCATATCAAGCTCGTAAAGCGGATTAAGATCACCTACAAACAGCGCTCTCTCCTTTTCAAGCCAAAGTGAGATACTGTCATCACTGTGCCCGGGAGTATGTATTATTTCACCGCTGATACCCAGTTCTCCCAGAAAACTTCTGCTCTCCGAAACATTTACCAACCTGATTGAACTGTCGTCTATCGGAACAAAGTCCGAATCTTTTTCCTTTTCAAAAATATGGTCACTGCTATGGATATATTCCGCCTGAACATCAGATGCAACTATCGTAACACCGCTGTTTGCAATTTCCTGCGCAATGCCCATATGATCGGGGTGAAAGTGAGAGATCAGCAGATAACTTATATCCTGCAATTTCAGTTTGTTCTCGCCCAGCGCCCGACAAAGCTGAGGGAAAGTTCCCGCCCAGCCTGTATCAAACAGCAGACTCCCCTTCTTGCCCTTGATCAGATAAGTATTGGTGTTTGAATATTTTAATTCGATTATTGGTTTTGAAAACATGGTTTATCACCTTTTTACTCATATTCAGATCATTCATTTCAGCTCTGACATTCTCTATTTTCAATCCTGTTTTTGATCATATGATATGCAGCTGAACTCTTTATTTCTCGTGTTGCACTGCAAGATAAATCATACTTTTCTCTTGAATACATAATAATCCGGTTTCATACCGCCGTAGTGGATTAGTATAACACCCCTAGTCCAGCCCTCAAATATCCAGTAAGGCTCCCCGTTCGGGAGAAAATACAGGATATTATATTCACCGCTTTTACCGTTCAGATCTGTAACCGAAAAACTATTTGTACTGCTTATTCAGCCGATATTTTCCCATTTGCCTATTACACTATCATCATTTACAAATTCCATTCCGTTAGCAATTTTCATTGTGTCTCCCTCTTTGACTGAAAGCATATGATTATAAGCAAGCCGACAACTTACTTATATCCATAAATTATACCACTCCTCCCCGGAAAAAGCAATCCCTTTTCAGAGAAATCCTCCCTACGAAATCGCCAAGTTCTTTTGTCTTATCCATTTTTCCGCTGTCAATATTGGACTGATACTGCATCAGGGTATCATCACGGCAGGAGCAGTCAAAGAGTATTTTCACGCTGTCGCCGAAGAAATACACGACCACCTTATTTTCCGTACCCTTGCGGAAAATGCCGTGTCATTCGCTGCCATCCGAAGATTTTGCACCGTCCACCTCGACCTCATACCACTTGCCGATCTCAGGTTCACCTTGTAAACTCGGTCAGCTCTATTTACCATGCTCTTTGACTATTGATGCATAATAATCTAATTGCAATCAGATCAATCTTTAACACTTGCCTGCGGATATTTTTTCAGCAGGCAACAAGCGTTTCTCTTGTTCCATTTGATTTCTGTTCTCATTCTATTTTCTCATTTTTGAAATAGTTTTGTATCAGCCCCATCACTTACTCCGCAGATATAATAATGTCCAGTTCATCAAGTCTATTGAGCGCAGCTTTTTCATTACTTTGATCTACGGCCAGACAAGCAGTTATTTCAAACAAACCTGCAATATTATTGTAGCATATGCTATCTTAAATTTTCTTCCCATAAAAAACTCCTTCAGATTTAATTTTTCCAACCCGTGCTCACTGCACGTTTTGTAACCATATTATGATAGATTCCACCCATATCCATAAGGCTCTTATGGTCACCAGATTCGGCAATTTCTCCGTCTTTGATGACCATGATATTATCTGCATGAGCGATCGTATTGAGCCTGTGTGCGATGACTAACAGCGTTTTACCCTTGCAAAGCTCCGATATCGCCTGCTGTATGTAGCTCTCATTATCTGCATCAACGCTTGCAGTCGCTTCATCGAGAATGACAATGGGTGAATCTTTCAGAATACACCTTGCGATAGAAAGCCGCTGTGCCTGACCTCCCGAAAGGCTTGCTCCACCTTCACCGATCAACGTATCAAAACCGTCGGGCAGCTCCATAATGAAATCATAGCACCGTGCTTTTTTCGCGGCTTCAATGACTTCCTCACGGCTTGCATCGGGTCTGCCGAGAGCAATATTATTGTACACCGTATCCTGAAACAGATACACCCTCTGGAACACCATACTGATATTATCCATGAGTGCGGCAAGCGGTATCTTCCGTATATCTGTACCTCTCAGAAGTATCTCGCCGCTTTTCACATCCCAGAAACGTGTCAGCAGACTTGCGATCGTAGATTTTCCGCCGCCTGACGGTCCTACCAATGCGGTCATAGTACCCTTGTCTGCTTTGAATGATACGTCTTTGAGTATGTCTTTTTTATCGTATGCAAAGGTCACATTCCGATATTCGATCTCCGGTGCATTACTTTCTGTCAGCGTTTTTGTGCCGTTATCATCAAGCTCTTTCTCAGCAAAGAGCGCTTCGATCCTGTCCATACAAGCACTCATGACCGTGAGTCTTGCTTCCTGATCGTAAAAGGTTTTGATCGGGACGAACAGATCAAACAGACACAGAAGCATACCGAAGAAATACTTCATATCCATTAAGCCCTTTGAATAAAGGAAAGCCGAAAGTGTGAGCATCAGCACCGTGCCGATTCCGTAGATCAGGAACACGCCTCGTTTATAAGGGTGATGCGAGAACTCAAAATCGAGGTTAACACGGCAGTTGGTATCGAAGCTGTCGGTCAGTTCCTTCGACTTGTCGCCAAGCAGATTGTATGTCTTGATGATGCCGATACCTTCGGTGAAGTCAAGTACCGCCTGTGTTTGTATCTCGGATGCTTTCTGCTTTTCGTCCGAATGTACAAGGTCATTCTTCATCATACTCCTGCCGAGAAGTACTATACAACCCGTGACAGCAAGAGAAGCAAGACCCAGCCGCCAGTCGAATACGAACATAAACACGATCATGATAGCCTGAGAGAACAGATAGTTCATCATGTCCGCAAGCACCATCATGCAGTTTTCTTCGATGAACACCATATCCGTTGAGAGCACCGAGCTGATCTTTCCGATGTTGCCCTCGGTAAAATATCCCATCGGCAGACGTCGGAGATGTTCACCCAGCTTCATTCGCATATCGGCGAATATCAGATAACCCGCACCGCTTTGCAGCCTGTCGGCGATGTACTGGAACACCGCCTGCACTATAATACTTGCCACAAGAGCTATCGCGCTGTAAACAGCTGTTTTATTCGTCAGCGTGCCGTCAATGAATGCTGTAACGATGAAATATGTGAGAATTATCGGCATTTTCACGAGCAGACCTTTCAGGAATGAAAAGCCCATAGCACCGTATATCCTGCCCTGATATTTTCCCGAAACGCTGAGTATTCGTTTTATCATTCTGATCATACTTTCACCTCATTCCCGATTTGCCAATTTGCTCTTGCTTCACTGCTGTTCCAGAGCTTTTGATACTCTTCGCAGCTTTCAAGCAGTTTTTCGTGTGTATCGGCGGCGATGATATTTCCGTCCTTCATAACGCATATCTTATCTGCGTTAACTATCGTCTGCAAGCGATGAGCGATGACAAGAACAGTCTTACCTTTGATGATCTCGCCGATCGCAGCATTCATTTTCTCTTCGTTTTCGGGGTCAATAAAAGCTGTTGCTTCGTCAAGGACGATAACGGGAGCATTTTTCAGTATCGCTCTCGCAAGAGAGATACGCTGACGCTCTCCGCCTGAAAGCATTTTACCGCCGTCACCTGCCATTGTATCAATACCCTTCGGCAGACGGGTAAGAAATTCGCCGCACTGAGCTTTTTCGGCTGCCGCCATAACTTTCTCGCGTGTCGCGTCGGGTTTTCCGATGAGGATATTCTCATACAGCGTGGTATTGAACAAAAACTGCTCCTGCGAAACGTAGGAGATATTGTCGTTCAGCGCTTCAATGCTCATATCGGTGATATCCTGTCCCCCGAGAGTTATCTTTCCACCGTTCAGGTCGTAGTAATGCACGAGCAGCTTTGCAAGCGTGGATTTGCCGCTGCCCGATTCTCCAACAAGTGCCGTGAGCGTACCCTCGCCGAGTTCGAGCGATACACCGTGCAGAACTTCCTGTTCCTTGTACGCAAAACGCACATCATTGAATTTAACGATATGCGAATTGCCCGTAAATGAGTTGTCGTTCGTTTTCAACGGCTCATTATCCATAGCCTTTTCGATCTCATCTATCTTGTATCCGAGCTGTGGTATCTTTCCTGCAAAAGCAAGTGCTTTCAGAAGCGGCATTCCTACCGACAGCGACAGGCAGAATACAAGAACCAGATCCGCAAGCGTTGATGTGCCGTTCAGTACAAAGATCGTTCCCACCGGAAGCATCACCAGTGCCACACAAGGAATGATCGCATTGTAAAGTGCCATCCATGGCCAGCAGACCTTGTACCACGCAAGTGTGAAGTCGCGATAGTTTTTGATGTCACTTTCATAACGCTGATAGGATTCGCCATCCCTTCCGAAGACCTTGACCACTTCCATACCGTTTACATACTCAATGATCGTTGCGTTCATCTTTGCAGAAGCAGCGTAGTAAGCGTTCATTCGCTCCATTCCCGCCTTGAACATCATACCCATTGCAAACAGACCCAAAGGCAAAGAACAGAGCGACAACAGGGCTAATTTCCAATCTGCAAAGAACATACAGATGATCGCTATCAGTGCCATAGAAAGATTTGCGACGCCCTCGGGGATAGCGTGTGCAAGCAGTATCTCAACTTGATCTATATCATCGGTGAAAAGCTTTTTTATCTTGCCGTTGCCCATATCCTGAATTGCACCGAGTGGCTGACGCTCCAGTTTTTTCTGTAATGATATACGGATATTTTTCAAAGTGTTGTATGCGGAAATGTGCGAGAATTTAAGTCCCCAAACATATAAGATAGCGCAGACTAACTCGCACACAAAAATAATGGCTATATGCATAGCATAATAGCCTGCGGAAAGTGTTTCTCCGCTTATCAGTGGTTTTATGATACGATACACCATAAAGAACGGCACAGCGGAAGATATCAGACCCGAAAACATCGCTCCAAAAGCCGCATAGGTATACTTAATATAACTGCCCATATAGGGCTTGATCTTGTTAAACAAAGTTCTCATCGCCTTTCTTTAGCATAATAACCTCCTGCCAGTTGAAGAAACGGCAGATTATCCTGCAATGCTCCTCGATCTGCTCCCATGACATTTCATGAACAAATGGTTCGCAGATACATGTCCAGAATGCTGAAAGCAGCACATGGAACTCCTCCCGTGTTACCTCAGCGTGTGCTAAACTGCGCTTTTTCGCTTCTGCGTAGTACTGTTCATATGCATAGCTCATTTTGTTCACAAAGTCGTGATTGAAGCTCTCATACCTTGTACCGGCAGCTTTGTCGATCAGTAGGGCGAAGGTCTGACGATTTTCATAGAGCAAGCGAAACAACGGACACATCGAATCGTAGGTCATCTGCCATGAATCGTATATCTCCTTGTCCGAAAGCGCTGAAAAGTCGATATCCGAGCGTTTCTTTACAAATAAATCAAGATGCTCGGCTATATCGTCAACAACTGAACAGAACAAGTCCTCCTTACTCTTGTAGCGTTTGTAGACTGCACCGGTCGTGATACCGGCATTCTCGCAGATCGTTTTAAGTTCCGCTTTGATGAATCCCTTGTCAAGAAATTCCGCTTTTGCACTTGCAAGCAGGCGCGGGTCGATACTTTTATCGGGGACTGACATAGGTATTCTCCTCTCATTGAAATTTGTATTACCGATAATCCAATTATCATATTAGCATAAACTAACCGATTTGTCAAGTGCTGCGGCCGTACTTTTTGAAAATATGCAGAATAGCTATAATTTGATTTATGGATCTTCAAACTCCCTATGGCTGAGCTGAAAAAGTTTCGCGAGAAGAACTACTTTCCATTTTATGGTATTCACCATTTCCGACATAAAGAAACACCGATAATCATCATATGATCTAGCAACAGTATTGTTCAGGATAGAATTCATTGTTTTCGCTCTTTCTTAAAGTAATTCGGGAGTTTACTACTCCCCTCTTGTTGTAACTGATCATATCCTTATACTCAATACTCAATTTCAGCTTGACCAACAACTGAATATAAAACAGGGGCTGTGAACAGCCGCAAGAGAGTATGATCTCTCACACGGCTGACACAGCCCTTTAAAAATGCATCATGTCAATACTCTTATTTTATTTCGGAACCGCCCCATTCAACTACTGTAAAGCCTCTTCTTTCAAATGTGGAAAGTTCCTGCGGTTCGGTGTCCACTGCCTCTTCAAGAGGTACATAAGTCATGAATACGCGCAGCATACTGTCGGGTGCGGGTGTGATATTCAGCTTAGCGGAATCTGTATATTTTTCACTCTGGAAAGAAATGAGATTATACTTGTTATGCTCCATTTTAGGCAGCCAGTATACGATAAACTCGTTCATCTCATCTTCGGTCAGTCCCATATAGCTGAGCTTTTCTTTGAGGAAACTTTCGGTATCACTGCCTGCTACACAGAATCCCTTGGAAAAATCAAATTCTGTACGGCAGTTTACAGCGTCCCAGAACAGGTATCTGTGATGAGTTCCGTCAGCCTTGTTCACAAGTGATCCGTCAGGTTTAGCTATTACATCCCAGCCGTTGTTATACTTAGGATAGGTAGTGGCAAGATCAGCTTCCGTCAGTTCGACCTCAACATGGACGTCTGTCTCCTTTTCTGGATAGAGATAGATAACAGGCTTGTCTACCGAAGGGAAGAAAACGCTGATCTGCTTTTTTCCATAATCATTCACAAGCTGCACCCAGCCATACTGTCCCTTATATTCTGTAAATACCCAGTTATTGCTATTATTCATAACGCCGAGTTCCGTAAGCATAGTTTGTGCGGGGATCTTTGTAACTTTACCATAGCTTGTATCAGGTCCGCGATACAAAGTGATCTCATTGGCAATAACATATAATCTCGCACCATATATGGTCTCTTTGTCAGGCTTGACATATGAATTATTGCCGCCTATGGTAACAGTTACAGCATTTTTTATTGCGTTTGCAGTGTCCCATTTTCCGTTAACTCTTGCGGCGATAGCTACCTTATATGTCATGCCTGTGGTAAGATTTTTGGGAGAAGTGTAAACTGTATCGGTTATATTCTGCGCCTGAACTCTCCACTTGCCTGCGAGATATACAGCGATTCCGTACCTGTCAGCACCTTCCACTTTATCCCATGTGAATCTAACCTGGCGATATTTTTCGCTGTATTCTACCTTGATGTTTGTGGGATAGGTGGGCTTTGTTTCTTCTTCGATAGGTAAGCGCTTGTAAGTATTTTTGCCGCTGTTTTCGATAATGGCAAATTCTCCATTGCCACTTATAACAGTTTCGGGATCATTAGTGTTTACCCAGCCGTCGCCTTTTATAAGATATGTTTTTTCAGTATTAGTAAATGTTTCACCAAGAGTAAGAGAATTAAGGCTGGTACATCCATTGAACATACCGACTTTATCAGTTACTCTGCCCATATCAAAACTGCTCAGATCAAGGGATTTCAGACCGGAGCAGCGATAAAACATACCGCCCATATATGTTGCTTTGCTTGTGTTAAAACTGCTCAGGTCAAGTTGGGTCAAGTTGAAACAGCCCTCGAACATATAACTGAATGCCATAACATTTCTTGTGTCAAATCCGCTTACATTGAGCGATTTAAGACTGGTACAGTTATCGAACAAACTGCTCATATTGGTAACATTACTTGTATCGAATGCGCTTAGATCAAGTGATGGCAGGTTATAACAGTTAGCGAACATTCCTGCCATATTTGTAACATTACTTGTATTTAATCCACTTAAATTAATAGTGGTCAATTTTTGACAGTCACGAAACATAAGATCCATGATCTTAACTTTACTCGTGTCCGCTTCTGAAATATCGATAGTAGTACAATTACTATAATCACTAAACAACAGACTGCTGTCTTCGGGTAAAACCGTACTTTCTGTGGCTATGATGGTTTTTACGTACTGCTTATAGCAAAAATCTCTTATTGTATCACCATCGATCTCGCCCCTGAGAAAAAGAACACCTGAATATTCATCAAAAGAAAAACAAGCATCAGCAGCGGAAGCCTGTGCAATAATTCCCTGTGAGATAACAGGTGTACCATAGCTGACAACACCCGCTGTCATACAAAGCGACATTATTACTGCTAAAATTTTTTTCATCTTCATAAATTTGACCTCCCATTCAATAATATTGGATATGATAATATATCTATTAAATACAGAATGATTATAACACGCTTGAATGGTATTGTCAATATTTTTGACATATTTACTTAATCATTCGTCAATTATCAATAAGAGAAATTATTATTAATGTATATTTTTTACAGCAAGTGAAAGTATGGACTGATAACAATTCCTTGAGAATCATTGCGCAAAAAAACGAATATCCGTCTGATTGCAGACCGTCTATCCGTTTTTGTTTGTAAAATTATTTTCCGATAGAACTATCACTTTACTGTGACTGTCACAGCTTTGCTGATAACATTTATCGCAGGTAAGATTAATGCCTATGGATTCCTTGGGTCGGATATAATCTGCGAACAATTCATAAATGTTGTTTTCCTGTTCCGCTGTCAAGGCTGTCGCCTTTGTTGATATTATTTTACCCGAAGTACTTGACTTTTTCAATATACAGAATTATAATTATGACAGAAAGTCTTACATTTTTTAATTCTGTAAGAAAAGAGAGCGATACACATGGCACACCGGCAGCAGCCGTCATGTATGCGGTTATATAATCAAGCTGAAACTAAAAACTCTCCGATCGGGGTAAAAACGGTCGGAGAGTATTTTTTTCATGGATAGACCCCTTTCACTTTAGCACGCTAATACAAAAGTTGACAAAGTTGACACAAATTGACACTGTTTTGTCAACTATTAAAAGCCCTATTTTACGGCGTTTAAGCCTTGTTTTTGAGAAAATTGACAATGTTGACAAGGTAAGGGGAAAAATGAAAAAATAGCAGGTGATTTCCAATATATGGTAAATTTACTTTTTAAAGTATCCTTACTACCCTGTCAATTTTGTCAACTTTCATGTTTTTACCTCTGAAAGTCCTATTTTTCTGGGGTTATAAAGTTGACATTTTCGTGTCAACTTTTGTCAATTTTGTCAATTTAGTGGTGGGATTGACTTGTATTCTCGTTTTTGGCTTGCTTCCGGTGCTGTGTTCCACTATTATCCTGATATAGTTCAGGTCATTCTATTGTAACATTGAAAGCTCTCTTGTTTATACTTCCCGTATCCCATTCGCCGTTTACCTTGGCGCAGACTACCATTTTATAAGTGCCTGTTTCTACCTTGGGCGATGTGTAGCTTGTAACATTTCCATTGACCTGAACCTTTACGCGCCATTTGCCAGCCTGATATACGGCTATACCGTACTTTTCCGCATCCGCAGCAGCAGTCCACTTCAACCTGAACTGTCTACCACGAACCTCTGACTTCACAACGGGATATCTGTTGGCGGGTCTGTCAAGGGCTGTGAACTTAAAGCCGTTGTCAAGCGCATACTTTTCGGCGGAAGTGCCTTTATAGCCCTTTATTGTAAAGCCGTCAACCTTTTTATATACACTACCATAATAATTATTATATTCATAATGATACCCAAAAGCATTTTTGCCAATGGTCATAACGCTTTTCGGTACAGAAATGCCTGTAAGGTTTGAGCAGTTAATGAAAGCCGAATCTCCGATGTCTGTAACGCTTTCCGGTATAGTAATGTCTGTAAGGCTTGTGCAGCCGCTGAAAGCCCATTTGCCGATGAATGTCACACTGTTTGGAATGGTAATATCTGTAAGGCTTGAACAGTCATTGAACGCTGAATAACCAATGCTTGTAATGCTCTCCGGGATAGTAATGTCTGTAAGGCTCGAACAGTCGGCAAAAGCATAGTCGCCGATGTTAGTAACGCTGTCAGGTATAGTGATGCTTGCAAGGCTTGAACAGCCTTCGAACTCTGAATAATAAATGCTTGTAATACCCTTCGGCAGCTTTACGTCTGTAAGGCTTGTGCAGCCGCTGAAAACATAACCGCCAATACTTGTAACGCTGTCAGGGACAGTAATACCTGTAAGGCTTGTGCAGTCCTCGAAAGCGCAGGAGCCGATGCTGGTAACGCTGTCAGGGATAGTAAACCCGGCAAGGCTTGAACAGCCACAGAACTCTGAAGTGCCAATTCTTGTAATGCCCTTCGGCAGCTTTATGTCTGCAAGGCTTGTGCAGCTTTGAAAAGCAGAATCACCAATACTTGTAACAGTATCCGGTATAGTAATGCTTTTAAGGTTATGGCATCTTTCAAAGGCGTTTTCGCCGATGCTTGTAATGCCGTCAGGTATAGTATAGCTTTCAAGGCTTTTGCAGTCGCCGAACATATAATTTCCAAGTTTTGTCAAGCCGTCAGGGAGTTTTACGTCTGTAAGGCTTGTGCAGCCGTAAAAAACAGCATCGCCAAAGCTTGTAACGCTGTCAGGAATAGTAAAGCTTTTAATATTTGAACACTCGGAAAAAGCACGTTTGCCAATGCTTGTTACGCTTTCCGGGATAGTAATGTCATCAAAGCTTGTGCAACAGCAGAAAGCATAATCATCGATGCTTGTAACGCTGTCAGGTATAGTTACATTTTCGAGATCGTAGCATCTGTTGAAAGTACCCGCGCTAATGCTTGTGATATTATCCGGTAAATTTATGCCTGAAAGAGCATAGCAGCCGCTGAAAGCATATCTGCCGATATACGACACACCGTCCGAGAGAATTACCTTTTCAAGGTTTTGGCAGTCTCGGAAAGCATTGTTGCCGATGTGCGTTTTGTTGCCGGGGATGGTAATGCTTTTAATGCCTGTGCATTTGTAGAAAGCGTATTTGTCGATGCTTTCTACTGTATTCGGGATAGTTACGCTTTCAACTTCGCTTTCATAGAAAGCGAAATCGCCGATGCGTGTCACGCCGTCGGAGATAATTACGCTTTTAAGTCCGGGGCACGAATAGAAAGCATATGAGCCAATGCTTGTAACAGCTTTTCCGTCGATTTCAGAAGGAACAGTAACTTTTTCGGCAGTACCATAGTACTGGAGAATCTCTATACAGTCGTCGTCATGTACAAAATAAGAGAAATCCGCATACTTTCCGGAGGATTCCGCGTTAGCCCTCAGAGAAAAGCCTTCAAAAGTCCCCGCAGGCAGCGTCCACGCACCCGAAATTACAACAGCCAATGCAGCCAGTCCGCTTATTAAACGTTTATTCATGATAATTGCCCCCTGAAATATAATCATATAATATTTAATTATAACATATATTATTATATTTTCCTATTACAAAAGCACACAATTATCGCACTTTATTTTTGTATACTAATACGTGAAATATCATTGACAAACCTTATGTATGCGAATACATTATTCCGGGCTGCTGAAAGTATCAAACCCGTACCAAAGCAACATCACCGGCAGGTTCCAAGTCTTCTTCGCCTTTATTTTTCAGAACTTTACCTTCAGACCTTATCATGTCATTGCACTCGATATCAGCACTCTTGAGCTTGATCGACATAAGAAGATCCGGTTATCCCGCTGGCACAGAAATACTTCCATGTTTTTGAGACATATGATACGAAAAACTCGGTTATTCTTACTTTCAGTACAGTTTACCGTCATAGTACTGCAAAAGCAGCAGCACAGCACCGTCATAGCAATTTTCTTCCAGGATATCCTCCTGTATATCCCAGCCCACGTCGGCAGTTGCAGTTATAGCATCGTTTACTGCGGGCATTTCGTCGATGATGTGCTCATCCTCATCGAATATCTCATTTTCGATATCGTTCGATGCATCAAATATCATCTGTGCCCGTTCACTGATCTGCGGTTCGTTCTTATAATACTTATCGTACAGAAAATGCATAGCTTCTTCCGCTCGCTCAGATTCCTCAATTGACTCAGTTGGAAGATGAACGTCAAGCTCGCCGCTTTCAATCATGCTGTCAAACTCTTTCCTCATTTCCACGTCGATATTCTCATAATAGCTGTCACATATCCACCAATAAAGTGCATCGAAACCTGCAATACGCAGATAAGGATCCGGGCTTTGGGTAAGTGCGACTATGCTCAGCATTTCAGCCTCGTTTTCAAGGAAATAGCCCTTGTGGTGTGCAAGTTCATGTGCATCGATAACGATGCGGTCGAGCGGTGACTGATATTTACTGCGGGTAGGTTCCATCGTAAACGGATAGTTGTACCCTCCTATACCCATTCGGTCAAGTATATCCGAACAGAGCGCGGTTTTCACAGGCGGATAGTAACCATTCAAGCGGGGAAATTCTTCTCCCATCGACCGCATGGCATCTGCGATAAGGTACCGAGTATCTTCCTCAGTCGGGAAAATCACTGTACCATCGGAGAATATCTCTATTTCATCAGCGGCAGAATTGATCCCGTCTACCGAATATCTTACAAGCTTTTCGATCTCATCAGGATTGAATTCTGTTCGGGCGTCTGTTTCACCCTTTCCGAGAACCGTCCCGCAGAAGGGTATGTACCAGGTCGGCATATAGATAAATACCGTACAGACGATCGCCATCAGCAGCGTTTTGAAATACACTGCACAGAACCTGCGGTACCTATCTTTTTTACGTAAGAAAATAAGTAGCAGCAGAAATATCACTGCCAATACCGTCCCTGCGATGCCGATATACATAATTATCTCGCCTATCGCAAACGGAACAAGCCCCGTAGCGCGGCTCACACCGTTGCAAATATTATAGAAAATACTGTCCGTGTATCTGTCGCACAGGTTTGGAAAGAACCAAGCGAGCCCCATTACTGCAGAGCATATCAACAGAATGATCAGCACTCGCCAATATGCAGATAGTTTCTTCAAAATGTCATCTCCTGTTATACAAAATTCACTGACATTTATTATATCAGACGACATGATAAAAGTCAACAGAACGGTTTTTTAGACCTGCTCGATATGCAGTAACGTTACTGACATACTTTATCAGATATATCTTATGTATCCACACAGCACCCGTAGGAAAGACATAAATTGTAAAGTGTCACATCGGTAACAGTCGCTCAAATATAAACTCACTGCTGTGAAGAATATACATTAATATGTTTATCTATTATGGATAAGCAACAATTGATCAAGAAAATATATCGAAGTTATTGACATGAATAATTATCTGTGCTATCATATTTTTGTAATATTGATCTATTGCCATTTTGGGCACTAGAATTCGGGAGGACAAATCAATGAATATGAAAAAAGTTTTAGCAGTAGTTATGTCACTTTGTATGACAGCAGGTGTTGTAAGCTATGGTGCGCCTGTTATCACACAGACTATCACAGCACAAGCAGAAGCTGTTGTCGAAGCAGAGTGTTATTCTTTTGATGAAGCGACAGGCGTTCTGACGCTAAGAGGAATGGTAGATCGTGATACATTAAATGAATTTAGCAAAGAATACTGGTATTTAGTCACATCCATTGTCGCTGAAAAGGGAACAGTTTTTCCTGAAAATAGCAGTGCGCTGTTTAATCGCTTTAGTGAATGTACTTCTATGGATCTTTCAAATGCGGATACCAGCAATGTTACAGATATGTCTTGCATGTTTTTTTACTGTAGAAGCTTGAAAACTATTGATCTTAGCAATTTTAACACAGGCAATGTTAAAAATATGGATAGCATGTTCTACAACTGTAACAGCCTGACTTCGCTTGACCTGAGCAGTTTTTATACAAGAAAAGTTACAGATATGAGCGGGGTGTTCTGCGGTTGTTCTAGCTTGACCTCACTTGATATAAGCAGTTTTATTACAAGTAACGTCAGATATATGGATAACATGTTCAAAGAATGTACCAGCCTGACAACTCTTGACCTGAGCAACTTTGATACAAGGAATGTTAAATATATTTACAGAATGTTTTACGGTTGTTCAGGCTTGACCTCACTTGATGTAAGCAGTTTTGATACAAAAAATATTAGTGATTTAGAATCCCTGTTTGAAAACTGTTCAAGTTTGACATCGATCGATCTAAGCGGCTTTGACACAAGCAATATCACATATATCCGCAGGATGTTCGATAATTGTACCGAGCTAAAAACCATTTCTCTAGGTGAAAATTTCAAGAACATAAAAGCTGATGCAAAGCTTCCTAACGGTGAAGGCTGGATAAACACAAATGATCCCACAACTGTTATAAGCGGTGACAGTGATTTTGCAGAGATTGAAAACAGCGGTAAGAACATCTACAAGCGCTTACCTATCGAAGAAGAAACCTATCCCACAAACATCAAAGTAGAATACAGTGAAAAATATCACCAGGTAAGGTTCAAATGGGATGAGGTGGAAGGTGCTGACAGGTACGGAATCGCTGTATATCTCGCAGGCAAGTGGAGAGTTCAGGCACAGAATATAACCAACACTGTTTACACTTCTCCCAAGAATCTCACACCCGGCATGACTTATAAAGTAGCTATCGCAGCAAGAGTAAACGGCAAATGGGATACTGCAAACGCTATCAAAAATGCTGTGACCTGTAGCAATGATTTCTCTGTCAAACCTGAAAGAAATCTCAGATATGGTGCAGATCTGTATGTTATCGCCGATGAGATCACTTTGTATCTCGGACCCGATACAAGCTACGGTAAAGTTACAACTATCCCACAAAAAACTTACCTTCAGGAACTCGGTGATATGAAAAATAACAATAACTGGGCATATACAAATTATAAGGGACATTACGGCTGGGTACAGATCGTGAATGAATCGGGTGATAAACAGATCAAAATTTATAATTCATATGCTATAGTTGCTAAACCGGTTATTTACCTCTATCCCGAAAAGGAGACAGACGTCCATGTTGAGGTCGAGCTGACCGAAGCTGATCTTGCCACTACCTATCCTAAGTACAACAACGGCTGGGATGTAGTCGCAAAGCCTGACGGATCACTTGTGAACAAGGCTGACGGAACTCATCACAGATATCTGTTCTGGGACGCTGTAAACTGCCGTACAGAATTTGATTTTTCCAAGGGATTCTGCGTAGCAGGCAGTGATACCGAGAGTTTCCTCAAAGAAAAGCTCAGCTATATGGGACTGACCGAAGATGAGATGAATGAGTTTATCGTATACTGGCTGCCCTTAATGGAGCATAACAAGTATAATCTCATTTCTTTCCAGAGTGAAAAATATACAGATTCCGCTAAGCTGAACATCACACCCGCACCCGACAGTATGCTGCGCGTATTCATGACCTATTCACCTCTTGAAAAGGCTGTGGATATCGAACCGCAGGAGTTTGCCACATTTGAAAGAAACGGCTTCACAGTCGTTGAATGGGGCGGTTCCGAAATAAAATAATAATGTTGATATGATACAATTTTAAAGGGCTGTGTCAGCCGTGTGAGAGATCATACCCTCATGCGGCTGTTCACAGCCCCTTTTTTATTCTGTTACTTCGTGAGCGATATATACAGATTTTGATCCCTTGCAGAGTATTAATTTTAGATGTGCGGGATATTATACGATGCTTACTATTGAATGAAGATACATTTTCTTTATTTGTTAAACAATAAAAAAAGGCAAGTTTCTTATCAATAAAGCATCAATAAAAACGGATAGTCGTCTGCTTAGGACGATTATCCGTTTTGCTTTTTATTAAAATTTGATTTATGAAGTCTATCACTTTATAGTAACAGTACCGGCATATTTGATAGCAGTTGCTGTATCCCATATGCCGTTCACTCTAGCGGCAATCGCTACCTTATAAGTTACGCCGGGAGTCAGATTTTTGGGAGAAGTGTAGGTAGTGCCTGTGATATCCTGCTTCTGAACTCTCCACTTGCCTGCCAGATAAACTGCTATGCCGTATCTGTCAGCGTTTTCCACCTTATCCCAGGTAAATCTTACCTGATGATACTTCTCACTGTAATCGACCTTAATGTTGGTAGGATAAGGAACAGGGACTGGTTTCGGACCGCCGAACTGATCGTTCATGAATGATGACATCCAGACCAGAGAAGCGTTCAAGCAGACGGAAACCTCATTTACAGTCCACGCTTCAGCACTGTCAGCATAGTACTTCTGATTAGCTAAAGTGCCTCTTTTATAGCCGAGACCACGAAGGTAATTATCATGATACATATCTGAGCAGGGACCGCCTGCAAGAACACCTGAGGGTGCCTTCGGGAAGTCCGGATCGATACTGTTTGCCCAGTATCTGTGGTATGGCGATTTCATTGCCTTATCGCCGTAGCCTGATACATATGAGAAGCCCAGACCGTTGCGTCCGAAGAGGTAATCAAGTGCTTCGGCAGCACCGTTACGATAAATATATTTGCTGTTATCAGTATCATAAGCATAGGCAAGGACCATAGCGTTGTTGATAACGAAGGAGTTGGAGCCGTATTCATAACCTGTGAATGCTGGTTTATCGCTACCGATATAGTCCTCGGTAGTCATACTCTTGTAAGGTATGCCCATGCCTTCTTTACTCATCTGAATAAGGTATTGATCAGCAATATTTTGGATAGAATTGACAATAGTCTTCCTGTCAGCAGAAGATGTCTTGTCGCTCAAGTAGAGTGAAAGGGTGCCCAGACCCGCAGTATTGCCCCAATTGAAGGAACCGAACGATCGATCGTTCTCGCCGCCCCTCAAGCAGGAAGTCAAGCTGAATGCCTTATCATAACCTGACTGATCAATATCCTTTAAGAAATCATAGTAAGCTGCGTCCCCTGTTGTTGCATAAAGCTCACAAGCTGCCCAGTAAGCATCGTCAACTACATAGTTGTCACCGAAAACGTTGTTTACGCCGAATTCAGAAGGAGCAAAGTAGGGATCAGAATAGTATTTGCCCCTGTTAACGTTCCAGTTAGATTGCTTAGCCATGATAGCCTTCCAGCTGTTCTGTGCATTTTGCAGACACTCTTTTGCGAAGTCATCATCTATGCCCTTCCACAGACGTGAAGCCTGTGCAGCACAAGCGATCATGTTGAATGTGGCAGCATACGTAGGAGGTCTGACGATACGGTAAGGATAATTGTCCTCCATTGGGGGGTCCGTACAGTATATGGACCCGAACGTGAGCGGAAAATCTGCCAACGTATGGTCCTGCACTGAATGATATACAAAGCCGTCCTCATTTATCATTTTGAACATCCACTCCAGCTCTACCCTTGCTTCATCAAGTATATCGGGAGCATTATCCTTATTTTCGGGGACAGCTATCGTGCCGTCAGTCCACTTGCGAGTATTGCCTCTCCTCTTGGAGAACTCATAAGCGTTCTGAAGTGTCCATACGGAGAAACCGCCTTCGACAACGTACTTACCGTGGTCGTTTGCAGCGTACCATCCGCCTGTAACGTCGATCTTCTTATCCTTCTCGCCATCAGTGAAATCGCTGTCATAAGACTTTACCCACTTGCTCTGTACATAAGCCATATCTGGGTTATGACCATATCTAAGGTGTGACAGTGCGGACTTATCACCTGATGTGATGTACTCAGACTTTATCGGTACTCCTGAGCGGTTCTGATAGAAGTAGTTCATGGAATCCCTCAGCAGCTGATCATCATAGATCTGTCTGTCTATCCTGAATGGACTGCTCTCGTTCATCGTATAAGTTTTCAGAGTTACGGGATTTGTCCATAAAAGCTTATCACCGCTTAGCCTTGTATCGTTTGCACACTTGTTAAGCAGAACCTGAGTGCCGCTTACGCCGACTGTATCCTTAACGAATATCGTGTACTCGCCCTCAGTTCTGAAATCAGAGAAATCAATGATATGTACATTAGAACCGCTGTCCTTGAGTCTGGTAACGATCTGACTACCTATGTTAACAGTAGTAGTCTTGCCTGTACCTGAATCAGGATCGCTGCCGAATACCTTTGTTGTGCCCGTGTACTTAACGTTGCCGTTCTTATCTCTGATCTCAAACTGCAAAGGTGAAGAAGCATCGGTAACATAAGAGGCTTTCTTTTCCAGCTGAGGATAGTAACCGATCTGATTCAGACGAACGTTGCTTTCGGGTCTTACAACGCCCCACTCGTTAACATCTCCATCGATAAATACGCCACCGGTAGTGTCGATCAGAGACAGATCATCGAATTTGAGGACCGTACCGTTTGGGAAGCAGTCTACCGGCTGATACTGACCCTTACCGCCGTAGTGGAATGCCCAGTCAGCAAGCTCAAGATCATATTCAGCTGTAAACTCAGCATCGAAGGTGTTGTCGCCTTTAGCGATCTTTACGCATTCCCACGTCTGATTGAAATCATCATTGCCGCAGTTGTTGTGCCAAACTTCAACAGTTCCGCCGTAGTTACCGATCTTGGTGTACAGCTCACCCTCATTGGAAGAATTGACCTTCCAGTGTACCTTGTAAGTATGACCTTTGTGTATAATTATATTTCTGCAACGGAACTGAAGATCCCATCTTGACTCGGGACCATCGTTATTCTGTATCGTTATATTGTAAGTGCCGTCTGAAATATCGAAGTCCTGCCGTGCCGGTGCATTCTCTAATGTGCGCCAGGGAAGACCTATGCCTGCTTCGAAGTCAGACTGGATAAGTATCTGTTCGTCTTCTGCAAACACACTCATAGGTGCAGATGCGGCTGCTGCCGATAAAGCGCCGGTAATTGCCACAAGCCCTGCGGCGATACGTTTCATTGTCTTGTGCATAATCTCTTGACCCTCCTTTTGAAAATAAAAGAACTTAAATCTGATACGGCTGTAACTTACAGTAAGCGAAATATATACCTGAAACAGCCATAGCCACATTATAACTGGGATGGACATTTCACAGTCATTACGCTGTTATGTCCGATAGACATTATACCACATTGCTTTTCAAATTGCAATGATTTCAATATTTTTAATTATGGTTATCCCATTAACACACCACAAGTAAGATCACTGAACCAAAGCAGCCAAAAGCCTTAAATACGCACTGTTTCCCAGCTTACGACGGTTGAATTTGTAACAGTATTCGGCAGCATATAACGCTGTGTGGATCTTTTCGTTTCCGTGGTAAGTTCCCATGATCATTGCTTTGAAGTTTGATATAACTTTATGCATCCAATTCAGCTGACCGCTTGTCGGATCATATGTCTCAAAAACATGGAAGTATTTCTGTGCCAGCGGTTTCTTGTAACTTCGAGCATTATCACTCTCGATCTTCGAGCCTGCGCGGATATTATCCCTGGCAAATCTACCCACAGTTATGCCCTTTAAATTCGGCACATCGCTCATTTTTACGTACTCGGGATTTCCTGCTGCGTTCTTCGATAAAGCTACGATCATCTTGACTTTTTCAGTACCTCTGCCGCGCTTTTTACCGTGAGTCGGAGCACCGAGATACGTGTCATCAAGTTCAACGATCCCGTCGAGCAAATAGCGTTCTTCACGGCATTTCATAGCTTTTCTGATGCGATGAAGGATGTACCAGGCTGTCTTGTAAGTCACTCCCAAAGACCTCATCAGCGTAACAGCAGAAACGCTGCATTTGTTGCTCATAATGAGGAATGCAGTGACTATCCACAGTCTGAGCGGAATATGTGTTCTGTGCATAAAAGTTCCGTTTGTGGCGGATATATCTGCTTTACAGAACTTGCAACGCAGCAGATGACGTGACCTTATCCTGCGGTACTCAGAGCCACCGCAAAACGGGCAGGCAAAGCCCTTTTCAAAGCGGATATCAAGTAGAAAATCCTTGCAAAAGCTTTCATCTGCGAACTTTGAGTATATCCCATCAAGTGTGATCTCAGGTTTCGGAAATCTTTTTGACATAGCGACAGCTCCTTTCGGTTTCTGTCACTATTATACTATATTTTCCGGTTTTTGAGGTCTGTTTATTTGGACAGCATTGTAAATTATCTGTGGTGTGTTAAAGGGATAACCATGTTTTTAATTCCAAACCTCTGCCGCATCAGATTTCCGCAGTATATAAAAAAACAATTCGCAGATGCATATGGTATGAAACTTAAAAATGTTCTTCTTGATGCCCACGATAATCAGCTTATCAAGATATTCTGTCAACGCACCATAGTAGCGTTTTTCTTTTAAATGTAGATTACAAGTTGAAGTAACATCTGACGGCATTAACATCTTTAAAGGGTAAATCTCCGAAAAATCAGCGTGTCATTTCATATATCGTTTCGATCAATTCGGGTATTCTGAGTTTCTTCGGACAATCTTTCATGCACGGTCTGTCTGTACATTTTCTGCAATTTTCGTACACCTCATCTATATTAAGTCTGAGTTTTTTCATTGCCCAGTACTTTTTTCCGAGATGAAAATAATTGTATTGTCTCAGCATAATATGTATCTCATACCCGTGGGGACATACACATCTCTGACAACGTGTACACTTTATTGGAGTGAATAATTCGGATATTTTTTCTGTCACTTGCTCAAAGGGATAATATTTCTGTGTGAACTCTTCTTTCATTGCAGCGTCTGCCTGCGGTATCGTTCCTATACCTATCAGTGCACATGAGAACGGCCAATGAAGTATACCGCTTATAAGTTCTGACGGTGTGAATACATTGAGAAGACATCCTGCGGCATATACCTTGTTGAGTATAAGTCCTTTTTCTCTGAATATTTCTTTTTCAGCAATACGGTCAATGATACCTCGTTCAAGTATGTTTCCGCTTGTCTGTATGACATCTACCCTGTCATCATAAGCAGCACGCTCGGCAACACTGTAATAGTGGGTAGCAACACCTGTATATTTTATTATGCCCGCTTTTTTCAGGTCACAAAGAGCATCGATAGCCCCATATCTGCTGAAGGTTTCTTCCTCGTTCTTTTCATCTACCTGATGTACAAAGTAAATATCAGGAGTAGTACCCAGTGTTTCTACTGACCTCATTACTTCACGGAACATATCATTACCGTCCATGAAACGTGCTTTATCAGATATTATTATATTGTCCCGTCCGACTTTTTCAGCAAATACTCCAAGTTTATATTCTGCATCTCCGTATTCTTCGGGGATAGCCGTATCATAAAGATTGCACCCCAATCTGTAAGCGTGCATCATTATATCAACGGCTTCATCAACGTCAGGACTGTAATAATCAGGGAGAACAGGAACATTTCCACTCAGTACCGGTATTGTTCCAAAACCTATCTCCGAGACCATAAGTCCTGTTTTTCCAAGTTCTCTGTATCTCATAGCTTATCACACCACGCAAAAGCATCATCAGCGATCTTTACATTGTCAGGATCAGCAAAAATCACCTCTTCAAGCTCGGTACAGAATGCAAATGCCTGAGGCCCTATTTCCTTTACGGAATCAGGGATAACAACCTTTTTCAGACTTTTGCATCTGAAAAAAGCTTTCTCGGGAATAACTGTCAGCTTATCTGAAATATGTATTTCTTTAAGTTCACAGCAGTGTTCAAATGCTCTTTTGCCAAGAAATTCAAGTTTGTCAGAAATATCTATAGTTTCAAGGCTCCTGCAACCGCTGAACGCATGGGCATCTATTCTGACTACACTGCCTGCATTTTTAACACTTCTCAGCCATTTGCTGTTTTTGAATGAGGACTTTCCGATTTTTTCGGTATCATCCGAAAAGACGATAGTTTCAAGAAGATTGCAATCCATGTATACCTGATCTGCAATTTCTTTTATACCTTCGGGGAACACAAGTTCCTTTATATTTCCCGTGCTTTCTTCAAGAACGCCCCTGTCATTCAGCTTAAAACAGTTTATGCACTCGGAAAAAATACGTCTCACAAGTTCGGGATACTCTTTTTCGGTAACATCGCTGAATTTTTCCAGAGTGTATTTTCTCCCGTCGGAATAATGTATTGTTTTAAGATTGATACAATTTCTGAATGCAAATGCATCGACTGCAATGCGGTCGTTTTTCATTATCAGTTCTTTCAGATGGGTATTTCCCGCAAAAGCCCAGCTGCATATCCTGCGGATATTTTCGGGTATCTCGGCTGTTTCTCCGCAGCAGGCTGCATCGATAAGAATATCGTTCACTATATTGTATCTTACTTCCTTACGTCTTTTTTCAAGCCAGCCTGTTCCCGAAAAGGTCAGCTTTCCGCTGTAACCGAAACCATCCGGGAAGATGATATCCACGACACGCAAATGGTCGCGGAATGCTTCATCTTCTGCTGATATGATATCATCAGGGATGCGTACTTTTGCTGCATCACCACGGTACTTTACTATACCATGACTCCTGTTTATCTCAAAGCATGAATATATGCTGCCGATGATTTCCTGAACTATTATCGGAAGTTTATTGTCTGCTGTATTTCTGCTTTGCGAAAAACATGAAAAAGAATAGCGATGTCCGTCAAGTACAACAGTATCCGCACAGGTACACCCCATGAAAGCACCGCTTTGCAGTTTTGTACCACTATCAAGGATCATTTTCCGCAAATTTGAACAGTCTGCAAAAGCATGATATCCAACATCCGTATTATTTAAAGTTATCTCTTTGAGACTGTCACAGCGTTCAAATGCCCGCTCACCTATGATTCTTATTTTTTCAAGATCAAAGCTGTCTAATGATGTACATTCGTCAAAACATCTCCTGCCTATTTCCGAAACTTCATCGGATAGCTTTACTTCCCTTATTAATGAACACCCCGCAAAGACTTCATCCTCAAGTACAGAAACACCGCTTATCTCAACTTTTTCAAGATTACGGCAGAAAGAAAATGCTCCCTTTTCTATTTTGGCTGCGGTCACTTTTATACTGCGAAGTGAACTGCATTTTTCAAAAGCGTATTTTTCAACGATACATTCGGGGGCATTTATGACCACGCTTTCAAGACTCGGGCAGGCTGAAAATGCGTATTTCCCTATAATCGCAGTTTTTTCAAGAACGAGCTGTGTTATTTTTTCATCGTCACAGTGACTGTATGCGGCAATATCATTTTCCCCATATTCACGCTCTTTTATAGGTCCAGCCAATGGTGTACCCTTTTCAAATCCGGATAGTTCAAGGCTCTGACATCCTCTGAATGCAAAAGTTTCTACTTTTTCAAGTGCAGCAGGGATGTTGAAACGGATAAGTTTCAGGCAGTTTTCAAAAGCATTTCTGCATATGCTGTGAAGACCTTCTGACATTACTATGGTCTGCATACATACACAGTTTCGGAAAGCATTTTCATGTATCTCGCGCACAGTATCGCTCAATATAACACGATTCACCTTATCGTTTCCTTCAAAACAGCTTTCGCCTATTACTTCGATCCCGTCAGGGATAGTGATGCGTTCCTCATTGCCTGTATATGACATGAGTACCTTTCCGCTTATGTAAAAATCACTCATTACCTGATCGCTGATACGTCTTATTATATACGGAGTATCATCCGCGTAGCTGATACTGCCGAGATCGTATACCTGACTGCCGATTATTATTTTTTTGAGATTGCTGCATCCTCTGAAGGCATCTTCATCTATAATTATATCTTCATTTTTTAATTTGATCTGTTCCAGGTTGATACAGTTTCCGAAAGCATTGCTCATTATACGTTCAAGGCTTTCGGGGAATGAAATGGAAACGATACCCTTTTTATCAAAAAAGCAGCTTTTTTCAATACATTTTATACCCTCGGGCAGTTCAAATGATTTAAGATTTACGTGCAGCTTATACAGTACTCCGTTCTCTATTTCCAGTGACTGATAAATACTTTCTGCAATTGAACGCACTACGGGATCGACAGTTTTATTGTCCATCAACAGTGATACAAGATCATCTGCATGATAAGAATAACCGTTTGAAAGATGGATATTTTTTATGCTGATACAGCCTGTGAATACATCTTTCTTAAAATTTGAGCAGTCGATCTCACTGTTCAGGGATATATCTGTAAGCTGTGTATCATTTGCAAAGGTCTGCATTTCAAGTTTTTTTACACCGAATGCCTGTATGCTTTTTAAACTGTCACAAAAAAGGAAGGTGCCTTTTTCAAGAGTTTTCACAGAATCGGGAAGTACAACAGAACCAAGAGAATGACACCTGTGAAAGGCGAGTTCTCCGATTTTTTCCACACTGTCGGGAATTTTGATCCGTTCAAGTTTTTTACATCCCTTGAATGCATTATCACCGATCTCTTTCAATCCATCAGGGAGGAAAATGTCAGTTATCCACGCCATTCCCTTGAATACTTCTTTACCGATCACTTTTACTCCTTCGGGAACAATTACATTGTGCTGTTCTCCGCTGAAGCTGAGAAGTACTCCGTTTTCGACCTTAAAAACTTCCTGCATTTTTTATTTCTCCGTTTCTCCGAAAATCTTGATGAGTGTTTTTTTGAGTTCCTTCATACTGCCGCAGTTGTACATTTCCTGTTTGTATACCTTGGTACCGGGAAGCTTTTTCATGAAATATGAAGCTGTTTTTTTGATATGTTCCATAGCCGAAAGTTCATCAAAGCATGATATTGCAATATCAGCCTGTTCCAGAACAAGTGACAGTTTTGTTTCATTTGTATCCTTACCTGTCAGTCTTGCAAAAATAAGAGGATCTTCCAGTCCGTAGCGTCCTATCATCACACCGTCTGCCCCTGTTCTGTCCATCATTCTCACTGCATCTTCATCAGAATGGATACCGCCGTTTGCGATTACAGGTATATTCACAACATTTTTCGCCGCCTCGATATATCCATACACAGGTTCACCTTCGTACATCATATCTCTTGTCCTGCCATGTACCGTTATCATATCCGCTCCCGAATCCTCGCACATTTTTGCAAACTCGGATACAACTATTTTCTTGCGGTTGAATCCCGGTCTGAATTTTACAGTCACGACTTTGCCGCTTCTTTTGCAGGCTTCGATTATTTTTGATGCCAGCGGCATATTGCTTATCAATGCACAGCCCTCTCCGCTTTTTATCACATTCGGTACAGGACAGCCCATGTTTATATCGACAATATCGAACCCTGCTGTATACTCACCTTTGCACGCATATTCAAAAGCTGACGGTACAGAACCGAGAAGCTGAACTGCTTTCAGCGTTTCGGCATCACTTGTACAGAGAAGTTTTGCTGTGGCTTTATCGTTGTATTTCAGTCCGTTTGCACTGACCATTTCTGTAAAAGCAAGTCCTGCACCAAGCTTTCTGCATATCATCCTGAAAGGGTAGCTTGTATATCCTGCAAGAGGTGCCATAAACACATTTGACTCGGTAGTTATGTTTCCTATATGGAGTTTTTTCAGACAGGATCCACTGAATGTTTTCATTTTATTTCCTCATTCCAAGTTTGAAAGCTGAGCTTTTTTCAGTTCTTCCACCCTTTTTTTCAGTACATTATGACCTACATCAGCTTCTTCGATATCTGCAACAGCCTTTTCCATAGGGCATATATCTGTTCCCTGACGATTTATTATGCGTTCTGTCAATATATCATAAGTACATGGGATACCGTGCTTTTCTAAGAAGATCTTTCCGCTTTCGGACATAACTTTTCCGTGAACACATACTATCCCAGCCTTGACAAAAAGCATCGCTGCCGCTTTGCCCACGATCACATCAGCAGCAGAGTGTCCGCGTAGATCAATGCCCCCTGAAATTAAACGCAGCATCGGAGATATTCCTCTTCCATCATTTGTAAAGAATTTTCCATTTCGGCAAAGACATATTGAATGTCCGTCAAGATTTGCAATTGCGATTTCAATATCAGTCATTCTGATCTTCCTTTATCAGTAATTTTCTTGTTACGATAATGATAACAGGTGCGAGAACTGCCTGTAAAGCAAGTCCGGTAAAACCTGTCTGTATCTGTCCCCATATCATTTTAGCTGTAAATGGAGTAAAGCTTTCTGTTAGTGCTGCTGCACCGAGAAATATTCCTCTTCCGCAGATCTGTGCCAGTATTACCGCTGCAAACGCCCACGTTCCGTTTTCAGATATCTTCTTTGTAAAAAGTCCAGATACCATGGCAAATACAGCAAGTTCGAGCATCATAAAAGGGAGTCTTGCTGCCATAGGCATGGGGTTTCCCATAGCTGAAGTGATAAAAAAGCTAACAAGCGGAGACAGCACTCCGATGACTGAACCCAATTTTACACCCATGAGGCATCCACCGATAAGTACAGGCAGATACATAGGAAGCCACTTAACACCTCCGGGCTGACCCAGCGCCATATGTACAACTTGCGGCAAAGCAACGGCAAGCGCAATTAAAAAAGTCGATACAAAAGCTTTCAGTGTTATCTTTTTACCGTACGATACATTTCTTATAGTTAAGGCATTTTCAAACATATTCTTTTTTCTCCTAAGGTCAACCGTGATCAAAAATGATGCTCGTAATTTGCTCAATAGCACCTTTGAATTTATAATAGTATATCATATAATGGGAAAAAAATCAACAGATGTTGCAGTCAGCCTGTCAATGGTTATCCGGATGCCCAGCAGCGGTATCAATCAGGGCGCACAGGCACTTTTGAGCTACAAATACGGCAGCAAAAACTATGACCGGGTGATGCAGACCGATAAAACTCTGCTCAGGTTTCAGTTTTTGTTTTTCGCGCCGATGACCACGCTTCTTGAACTGTTCCCAGAAGTGTTCCTGCGCATTTTCACCTCAGACCCTGCGGTCATCAAAGAGGCAACAACATTTATTCTGACGATATCAAAGTTTTACGGAAAGAGTTGGAGAGCCTTTGCCATATGTTGAGCACATTTTGTGTCCACGGTATGGTGAAAAAAAGTCTGAGGAACATACTAAACTCCGGCAAGACCGACGAGCGAGTATTGACAAGCGCTCCGAATTGCATGACCGAGCCCGATTTGGCCTATACACAGGTGAAGGCAGTTATCAGCAATTCGAGAAAAGCAGAACAGCAGACAATGACGTATCTTGTATTAAAATCTTTACAGTCATATGTTCAGAGAGAATTAAGGCTGGCTGCGGTGCGTGAAGTAAGCGTAAGTTCCAAATAAGCCCCATCGGAATTCCGGGGCACAAAGAAAAGCCCGGAAGCAGCGTATCTGCGCTGTTTCCGAGCGTATGGTCTGTCAGTCAAAGACTAAAAAGATGACACCTTAGTCTTTGTCAGGAGAATAATGCATTTTTTCAGAAAAGATCCAGCATACTGTCGAGATAGATCTCTTCACGGACAGCAATCCGATATTCGGGCTTTGTGAGATAATAAAGCAGAAATTCCAGAATGACAGCACTTCCCAGCCCTCTGCCCTCTATTTTGAAATTGGAAAAACCGAGGGGCAGATATGTGTTTATGATGTCATCTGTGCTGATAAATGCGGGATTTTTCATTGCCTTTGAAAAACGGTATCCCTCTTCGGCACCGGGGGCTTTACAGATGTGTTCTTCACAGCTTTCTCCTAGATTTTTACGGCTGACATTTTCGTAGCACGCTTTTCTGTCCTTACAGTAAAATGAACAGCATTCATTGCACAGAAATTCGACCTTGTCCTTCAGCACCTGCGGGAGCGCAGCAAGCTTATCATACTGCTTATTGAGCCTGAAATCGGGAACGATATATTTAAACTCACTCCGCTTCGTTTCACATAAAAACTCATCGAAATCGGTCTGCACCTTTGTGGTCGATGAAACGAAATAAAGGTCGGGATAATTATTTTTGATATGTTCAAGCAGAAGCTCGGAGTGTATTATCACACCGTTCGGTATGCCTTTGCTTTGAGAAAAAAGCTCACACAGCGCATTGCATTTCCTGTCGGTCAGATGTTCGGGTCTTAAAAGCGAATTGCTGAAAGTGAGCCTTGAAGAAATGCCATATTCATTCATAAGTGCGAGTACGTCTTCCGCTTTACATTCACCTGCCCCGACACGTCCTCCGCCCCAGATACAGTCCGCAGGAGCACCATAGACAGATGCTATCTCAAACCGGTCGTAGAAATATACCCTATGCTCACAGTACAGCGGTAGAAACACGCTGTACAGATCATAGAACTCAAACAGCCCGGGAAGATGAAAATAAGCTATATTTTTTTCAGTGTTTTTCATATGTTATCATACCTCTGAACGATGTCTGAAACGTCAGGGCAGGTCGAATACGACCTTTGCAGGCACACAGAGCGAAGCGATCATGTACGCATAGTCAGGACCGTATGAGGCCTCCATTCGTGACGCACTGAAAGTACCGTTGCGTACGGCACCTTTTTGAATGACTGCAAACCGACAGTATCAGCACCGGGGAAATAAATATCTGTTATGCCGCTGCCCGAATTCCATACATCGCCTCCGAATGCATGGTCAAACACATACCTGATCGTATCATCAAAGTAAAGCCGCATCGGCGGGTCATGTTTGACATAGCGGTAAAGCAGAGAGTTGTTCCTGCCAAAGCAAAGCATTTCCGCATAGGGACGAAACAGCTGCGAATCAGCCCATTTATTCATCCAGAATGAGCCATGACCCAGTGATCTCAGCTCACCATCACAGCGAAAGCCTACCATTGCAGGAGTATTGTAGAATGCATAATCACCGATGTTCCTGATACCTGCACCGATAGATGCTGTCCGCAGAGAGATCGCATCTGCACAGAACAGACTTCCGATGGATATACAGTTATCTCCGATGGCAAGGGTCTCCAGTCCCGATGCACCACGAAAGGCTTCATTTCCGATGCTTTCCAGCCCCGCAGGCATTTTTATATGTCTCAGGTAAATACAGCGCTTGAAAAAGAAGCTTCCGATATGACGTATCGAATCGGGCATAATGAGAGTTTCGATGACTCTGCACAGGGAAACAGGATCGTTTGCAAAGGCGTTATCACCTATCGAGACTACAGGCTTTCCGTTGAGTTCGGAGGGAACAGTGACCTCTTTCAGCGAATTATTGTTGACGCAGCGGTCGATCACACAGCTGTCCCACTGCTCTGTTATATCCCAATGACAGCCGTTGGCCTGAACGACAGAACGAACAGGCTCGGGAGGGCGCATATCTACAGAGTCGTTGAGCATATCGATGAATTCTTCTATGCTGTCGGCGATCAGTATCTTATCTTCGATTTCTTCACAGGAACCATAGTATACCTGCTGTGTCTTGCTGCTCCAGAAGAAATGATTGCCGTCTTTATCCTCTGCAAGAGGGAACCAGTCATCGGGGATATACCTGCACAACGGTTCGGTGCGGTATATGCAGTCAACAAGCTGTTCAAAACCACCGACTTCATCTTCCAATGTGACCAGATCATAGACTTCAAAGTCATGATCTATTTCAATGTAACAGCTTCTCATTCCCGAACAATCTGTTCTGGAATAAAGATCCTTTAATATTTCAGGGAAAACTATCCCGTATTTCTGTTCGAGGTAAGCTATCCGAGCTTCGCTTTTCTCCCTGTTGTCTGCCTCACCATTCAGGAATAACCTGTACTTTGAAGTGCCTTTGTTTTTCTCGGCTTCAAGGGGCATATTTACTGCATTTCCAAAATAGTAAAAATCATCATGCATTGCATTCCAGCTTGTCAGCACTTCATGGCGGATACCCTTGTCATCAGTGTATATCAGCTGCATCTGCGATACATCACCCTGTGCTGTCCATGTGCGGTAAAGCAGGTGTTTATCTTCATATTCTGTAAAGACTTCCTGTCCGCCGCCGAATTCTTCAAAAAAAACGTTCAGCTGTTACTGTTTCGGGTATCACTTTATATAGCCGATCCAGCGGGATAGTTTTCAGCACCGTTACGGATATGATCGCGGAAAAATCATCCAGACAGAGTACCTCTTCACAGCGGCAAAGTACAGCACAGGCCTTGCCAATATCCTCGGGACTTTCAGCACTGTCCCAGCCATTCAGAAACATCTGCCACGGCTCAAAGACCGTAGTGAATGTATCGCCTATTTCCTCGTCAAAAGGTGCAGTGACTTTTAATATGCGCCTTTCTCCGACGATCGGTACCTGATCTGTGTGGACCCACTCCCTTTTATCGGGGGGAAGACACAATTCTTCCTTTGCGCATTCCATCCATGCAAGATGATATCCTATGTTATGGATACCTGCACCCTCGATCATATAACGTTTCTGCTTATCATTCGTTATACGGCTTTTGCAGCAAGAGCATAAAAAGTTCACTAAATCATCTCCTCTTCGGTCATATCAGTAATGGAGTCTATACTTAATATACCATAAATGCGCCTTAAAATCAATAGAAACATCGCATTAAAAATCACTCCTCGTGCATTACACACAGAAAGAAATCAATAAACAGAACATGAGACCACAGCGATACATCTTAGCTTTTAAACGCGATAGTGATATGATAAAAGTGCAGAAATATGCCAACGGTCTCCGAAAGGAGGAAGCCTGATGATCCTAAGATTACATTCTATAAGACAATAAAAGAAAAACAAGTCCGTCTTGCTGACAGGATTCCGGAATAACACTTTTATCTTGACAATCAAATGATCATGTTTTAATAAACAGATAAGACCGACTGCTTTCACAATCGGTCTCATCATACACTTTTTTATTGCACTATTTTGCATTTACACAGAATTTGGGATTGACTCATGAAAGAGTCCGCTGTAACTTACGGAAGACTATTCAATACAATAATAAACATAATATTATGAATAGCCGCCGATGTTTCAAGCATTGTATCCCGATGCATCAAGTATGCTGTCAAGCAGCTGCATATTCTTTAATGAGAAATCCTCTGTTATGTGAGGTTCGGTGCCGTTTCTTATGCACTCATTCATGTTTTCAAGCTCCATAGCATAGTTTGAGCCCGCTTTGACAGCCTCGGTACGTGTAAGTCTTTCGCCATTTTCTTTTTTAACAGTAACTGTGAGCGAAAGAACTCCCGAACCGTTATATTCAGCATCGGAACGGATATAGCCATTTGAGCCGTGTATAAATAAACGGTCATACCTGTCGCAGGTATCGGTACCAAGTACCATACCCGCATTGAAGGTCGCTCTTGCACCGTTTTCAAAGCCGATCATCGCCGAAGCCAGATGATCCACGCCCGATACATCAAGCTCCGCATCAGCTTTTACATACTTTACAGGCGAATCTATCAGCGACAATATCATCGAAGTGCAATAACAGCCCACATCATAGATACCTCCTCCGCCTTGTTCCTTATGCAAACGGAAATCCTCGGAATATCCTTGGGTAACAAAGGCGGTATCGATATAATCAACTTTGCCTATCTCTCCGCTTTCAACTATGCTTCTGAGTTTGGTTATGAACGGGCTGTGGAGGTACGCAAAAGCTTCCATAAGTATAACCCCGTTTTCCTTTGCGGCAGCAAACATCTTACGAAGTTCTTCTTCGTTCATTGCGATGGGCTTTTCACAGAGAACGTGCTTGTGCGCATTCAGAGCCTTTATCACCCATTCACAGTGGATGTCGTTTGGCAGAGGGATGTACACCGCATCAACTTCGGGGTCTGCAAGCAAAGCTTCATAACCCGAATATGCCTTTTCAAATCCGAAACGTTCCTTGAACGTGAGAGCCTTATCATAACTTCTGCCTGCTATCGCGTAAAGCTCGCAGCTTTCTGTCCCGATCATGCCGGGTATGGTACATCCTGCGGCAATACCTGCCGTTCCGAGTACTCCCCATTTAACTTTTTTGTCCATAGTTTTCTCCTTTCGGTCTGTACGCACCTAACATAGTAACTATACCATATCCTGTAAGATATCAATATAAAACAACAATATAAAAGTTGTAAAAATCTATTCAGTTACAAAACTGTCATTTACGGCATCCTCAAAATGAAAAAGAATTATCAAATATAATATTATAATATAAATAAGACAGCCCCTGTTCAAAAAGCTGAACAGGAGCCATCAGTGGAGATAATAGAAGTTATTTGCCGAATATCGGATCATTCAATACGTCAGTATACATCTCGATGTACTTATCGGGATTGGAAATCTGTTCCACCTACCGCGGGATTATAGATGAATTCATCTCTGCCCGCAAGGGTAAGATCAATGGTAGCAGTGAACATCTCGGATTCCTTTGCATGGGGCTCGGTGAACTTGCGTCCCGCATAATAGTGTACTTCCCAGAAATCACGGGAGGGTCCCATTATGCTGCTGCCGCCCCAGAACACATTGTACATATCCTTTCCGCCAAGATTGGAAGAAGCGATATAGATCTGGTTCTGAATTACCTGCGCTTCAAGTGTGGTGCTTCCCACAGCAGGTCCGTGACACTCGGCAAGTGCGGTACAGTTTATGTACAAACGAGACTATATTAGTTGACGTTTACCTTCTTGCCATGAAAAATCAGTCTCCTGTGATATTATTTCTATTTTATCACGGTTAGCTGATTTTTTACAGACTGTTTTTCAGCGGCTCAGGAATATCAATGCTGAACGATTTATTATTGAGCAATATTAAAAATCACTGAAAACAGATTCTACTATCTTGCAGAACTTTTTTGGCTGTTCTTTAACCGACCAATGTTTACACCCCTTGAAAACCTTAACCTTACTACCAGGATTTTCGTGTGCTGCTTTATAAATATCATCAAGCGGAACAAGTGGATCCTTTTCACCGATTATATAAATGACCGGCATATTCAGATCTTTTAATCTGTTAAAATAATATGGTTTTGCCTGATATTTATCTGCTGAACTTCGCTGATAGTTAAGCATCGATTTTCCGGCCATATCTCCGACACAGGACTGCATCACTTCATCCACCATGGAATCTGATATCCTTTTCTTATTCCCAATCAATGCATATGATATTGACCATCTTGCCAAAAGCCTGTATTTTGCGAATAACCTGTATTGTGCCAATGTCAGATCTGTACGGTTCACATACCAATAACTGAAACGATGAAACGGCATTTTTTCTGATATACCCCATGTATCGATAGGTATCAGTGCTTTTATATTCTCCGGATAGTCCAAGGCAAAGCCGATTGCAACAGCGCCTCCCATTGATAATCCGGCTAAAACAAAATCGGAAAGCCCGAAATGTTCAACAACTTTTTTCACACACGCAATGTGCGTATCATAGAATTTTTCTCCGACAAGGTTATTCGCTTTATCGCTGCATCCATAACCCAGAAAATCAAATGCATATACCGAAAATTCATCCGTAAACGTATGGAATACTTCTTTCCAGGACAACTTTGTGCTATCACAGCCTGCACCGTGTAACAGCAAGACCTTTTTTGCACCGTTTTCCTTTTTATAGACGGCAATATTTCCGTATTGCGTTTTTATGAGTTCTTTACCGATCATTCCGATTCTCTCCATGTGTAATGTAGTATCGTATAATCAATATTCTTATTAAATAAATTGGCGATTCAGTTAAGAAAGCTGTATCGATTTATTACCTAGCCTTATTATATCAATCAGTATTAAAAAAGTCAAGATTACTTATGATGCTAAATAAAATACGATTTCTTGAATTTGACGGTTATTCGGCAGTTACTGTCTTTACTCTTAGGAAGTCAACATAATCACAGCTTCGTTCAGATTTTTCTGTGATTATATTTTAGTATCTTTTTCAGTTTAGCGGAAGGGCTGGGAATGGTTGGCGGTCACGGACAAAGGACAGCCCGAAGCTGTATAAAGGACAGAAGTCGTATCATGGTAAAAGAAAAAACTCTCAAATGGCGTAATATCGTCATTTGAGAGCCTTGTGTTTGGTGACCCGTACGGAAATTGAAATATTTAGTACACTTTTTTCGTTCTCTTCCGCACTACGAAAATCCCTATTTTACGCGGTTTTATGACATTTGACTTTTTCTGTTCTAAAGCTATTTTCAGTGGTTTTTAGCATCAATAAGAGGTAAATAAGAGGTACGATTTTGATGTAGTTTTAGTCCAAAATGAACTTTACCTCTACCAATAAGAGGTATATTCCCGTTCATAATTTTTTGCATGAATTTGTATCTGCTAACACGTCGTTCCGTATAATATTGTCACGATATTTCTTCCATGCCGGTATACCTATTTCAAAGTTTACCATCATTCCTGCGACCAAATCATTACTTTACATAGATCTCATTTATGATTTTATTTGAGTTAACTGGGTTCAGATATACCGAATTGATTTCATGCTTGGCATACTGAAAAGGTGTATCAACAGTGATCCCGATCAGATATTTTTCAAAGAAATTTTCCCAGCTGAAATATTCAGCACTTTCTATGTAATCCGATGGATCATCAAGCATCTCCATATCCGTTGTATTTATGATACCTGATTTTAGGATAAGCCATTCAAATGATTCCGGTAAACATAAACGGATATTTGAAAAAGAACGGATTTTCATTATTCTGTCGATTTCTGAGCCGAAAGCAGCTCCGTCAGCGATAACAAATACTTTTCTATCTTCATGTTCTTTTAGCCATTTAAATATAGCAGAATTCGATCCTGATGTAAAGCATGCGATATCACTGTTTTCAAAATAATGCTGATAAAACTGATATCCTGATCTGGAATCTTCTGTCAGCAAAGTATCATATTTCAGCTTTGTTGGAGCTTTTTCTTTGTAGTAAAAGTGTTTTGAGTTATGCTTGAACATCTTTTTGAAACTGTGGTATTTACCGCTTGCTTTGATCTCATAAATCTCCTCAACACTGTAAGGCAGATCATGCAGGCTTTCTCGATTGAATATAACATAGTAGTTATCCGTGTTTTTTACAGCACCTGCAAAATCTTTAGTTTTAAGGAAATCTGCACCCTCATCAATAAAGATGATACTGTCATTTATGCCTTTTAATTGATTTCTCCAGTCTATATCTGTCAGCGCAACACAGGGCTTATCGCAAGTAACATTGACGCCGCTGGCTTCTTTGAGTCGGGTATAATCTGCGATCATTTCATAAAGTGTTGTTTTTCCTGTTCCGCTGTCACCTCTGACGATAGTTATATTTCTGTACAGATCAAATTTAAATACAGCATCTCTGTTTTTCACTTCAACATGATGGATTCCTGTCATATTTACCTCACACAAATTCTCCTGCTTCGTCAACAAGGTCGCCCATATTTTTTACTATTTTACCTGTATTTAAGACCTTTATCTTAAATTCGCCCTTGCCAAAATCCATAAGATGCCTTAGATTGATGACAACTTTCTTATCTTGCGCAATTTTAAGTAACCATTCAGCACAGTTATCACCACAAGTTGATGCATTAAAGATTTTAGAGCTATCATAAGCTATCAACAAAAGCGTTTTCACTCCTCCGGACAGCTTTTTGGGACTCATATTACCGAAAACGGGGCTGATAATTGTTCGTTCATCGATCACTTCAGATTTATCGACCGCCTTGATGATCTCTTTTGACAAAGGCTTTGTAATCCAACTGTCTTTATAGGTGTTGTTAAAATATATATTTGTGTTATATATTGCATCAGGCGTATCACCAAAAATAACATTCAACATGGGCTATCACCTCACTTTTAAGTATTAGCATATTTTTCTTAATTATTCCGGAATCAAGTAGACAAAGAACAACTCATTTCATTTTTTTGTAGTCATAGGTTGACACCAAAAACATTCTGTACAAAATTCAGTACAACAGTTTGCAATTTATAGTCTAACCTTTTCTATAATGCAGCTATGACCCTTGCCGTTATCGTAGCTTATGCCAACAAGAATGATCTCATCGGTATATCCTGCAAGCGCTCCCGTGTAGCGCTTTTCTTTTATCTGTCTGATCGCAGTATCGGCTGATTTATCATGCTTTAATTCTATCACCATTGCAGGCTTATCTGACTTCTGATAAGGCAGAAGAACGATATCTGCAAAGCCCTTCCCTGCTGGCAGCTCTCGGATTATCTTGTAATACTTTCTTGCAGAATAAAATGCCAATGAGATAACACAGCTGAGCGAATTTTCATTATTATATTGCAGTATCGAGGTGTTATCCTCATGACATATCTCAACGCCTTTAGCGACTTTATCAGCTTCACCATCGATAATATCCTGTATCAGATTATCGGAAGCACGTATAGCCTTCATAACAGGCTCCCATCCCTTGTCCTCGATGCAGTTGATGAATTCCTGCTGAACTTCTGCATTGGGGATCCACACAAGACCTCTGCCTAAAGCATTTTTTCCGAAAGCTTCGAAAGTCAGATAACCAAGATGTACCAGAAGCGTTAGGATATCATCAGCCGAAGCGAATGTGGTCATATCGTTCTGGAATTTCGCCGTGTTGACCTCTATCTTCTCTCCCGCTATCATTCGAGTGACCTTGTCGTGTAAACCGTCAAAATCCGCCTGAACGTAAACTTTCAGAGCCTCATAGGTCTCAGTGGAAGTCCAGTAATTGCTGAACTTGTTATTACGTAGGCACTCAATGACAGAAAGTGGATTATAAATCGATATACCTTTAACTGAATATCCTTTATACAAACGCTTTATGTCCTCGAAAGATGTGCTGTATTCCTTACATAATGCACGGACCTCATCATCTGTAATGCCTGTAAACTCGGCATATCTGCCCGCACTTATCATTGAAATCTCTGAGAACATATTCAAAGAGGAATTAAAACCATTCTTCTTGATAGGAAGTATTCCTGTCATGTAAGCAAGTGCAACATAGCTCTTGTCCTTCAGCAGATTTCTCAGAAAATTCAGATACTCGTTCTGGTCATCAGCCGAATACTTTTTTATCCTTAAAACACAGTCCCATTCATCAATAATAAAAATGAACTGCTTTCCTGTTTCAGCAAAAACATCACCAAGAACAGTAACAAGATCATCCTGGTCAAAGCAGTCAGCTTCTTCATTTTCATTTTTGATTTGATATATAAGCGATCTTGAAAGATAATCAAGGTTCTCTGCTATACTATCACCATTATTTAGAAAATCTATCATGTTGATATGGATAACATTATACTTGTTCAGGTGCTTTTCAAAGCTGTCATCTGATGATATTATAAGTGGCGCAAACATATCCCTTGAATCGCACCCCCTGCTGTAATAAGCAGTCAGCATATTCGCCGCCATTGTTTTTCCGAAACGTCTTGGACGGCTGACACAGACATATTTCTGTAGTGTTCTAACAACACTGTTTGTCAATGCTATAAGACTCGACTTATCAACATATATCTCTGAATTCAGAGCGTACTGAAAACCTATGTTATCTGGATTGAGATAATTGCCCATGTTACTGTCTCCTTATAAAGACCATAACAAATATATTATAGCACAGATAGCCTGAATTGTAAAGGGGCTAATGAAAAGGCAACAAACCATTTTACACTACACGGTATCATAAAATAATGTCTTGAAGACTGCGGTATTAACCTATTAACTTTTTACAAAACCATGCTTTGCGTTTTCCTGCGATATCGAGTTCTTAGAACCATGGTATCTTTGACATATTCGGTCATATATGTTATAATTATAATATTATTATGTGGTATTATCCCTAGTTAAACCGCGTTTATCAGGTGTGTGCTAAAGGACTGTCCATATATAGATCATTCAAAAGGACGATAAACGGAAATGAAAAACAAAATGCTGAAAAAATGGAAAAAACAAGTTGATTTTTATTATCAATTAGATACGTATGAGCCTGAAAACGATTATTTCAATGATGTTGATATTGAAAAACTATGCAACTTTATAGATAAACAACTCTTTGCGCTTGATTTGGGAATTAGCCCTTATTATAATAAAAACGATGAATGGACTGAGCTGTTTAATTTATTTTCCAGAATAAAAAACAGATATCTCAAATCCAAATTATTAAACATCTCACATACTGATGCTGAAATATTATATGAACTGTCTTCTGCTTCTTCAATAGTTATAGAATTACTGAAATCTGATTTAAAAGAGACTGCTGAGCCGTATAAATACCATATTCAAGCAATACTTGATACCTGCAAATTTATAAATAATAAGGTAAAAGGCTTTCATCATGAAATATGTGCATGCTTAAAAAAACAGGTAATAAGAGGCGAGGAAGTATATGCTTTTATAGACAGCTATGATCCATCTGTTATGGAATCTCCCTATTTCTCACCGTTTATAAATGCTGTCGATAACGCAGAAGAGCTTGTTGATCATCTTTATTGTTCCATTATCACCACAAAAATGATAGAATATGATAACCTTATGTTTGACATACTAAGGGAATCTGAAGACAGCGGCGAAATTTTTTACAGACCATATTACTCAGGATTTGTGATTCACGTAGACAAATACGGAAGAGCCGTCGGCAAATTGGGAGATGACGAGGCTTTTGAAGCTCTAAGATCAGAACTAATAGCTAACCAGAACAGACAAGTGTGGTTCAAGGCGTATTTTATCAATGATGGTTCCCGATATGAAGGTGAAGGAGAACCATATGTGAAAGGCGATCTTCTGTTTGCTGCCAGCGCTATGACAGAATCAAATGGTAAACTTGTATTAAAAAAACTATATCCTGATGACAATAAGGTCACAGATGATTATAAAAATCTGCTAAATTCATATATATACAATGATGTGGCTATTCATGATCTGATATACAATAACATCGGCAATGTCAAAAGATCACGAATCTATAACATCGGTCACGGTAACTTTATTACTTTTGAAGACAGCAGGGGCACAACCAAGATCATTTATGATATCGGACTTTCTTATCGTAAATCGTATGCCGCTGTGGAAAATGAATACAAACGTACTTATAAAAAGATAAAAAACATAAGTTCGGAACTGGTGATAATATCTCACTGGGATGAAGATCATTACGCAGGTGCTTATATCAACGAAAAAAACATTTTCAATATACCGTGGATAGTTACAGCATGTAAAGCTGAAAAAGGAAAAACAAATGCTAAAAGGATAATGCTTTATTTAGACAGCATCAAAAAGCTTTATATGATAAAGAGAGCGATAGACGATAGTTCTGTTTCGGGAAAACAGCTTGTTGCAGCCACGAATAATAATGGAAGATATTTCGGGTTATACAGAGGTGAAGGAACATCTTCCGGAATAACCGAGGACAATCGCTATGGATTAGCCTTAAATATCAAATATATATATACTAATACACTGATGTGTGCAGATGTTCCATACAGATGTTTGCCTGATTCTATTATCGATAATAAATATTACGATTATGTTGTTATACCGCATCACGCATCGGATATGGTAAAATCTTCTTATAAAAAACTAGAAACAATGTCAGGTATCGAATATTCATTTATTTGCGTTAAAGATACTGAAACTCTAGGAAAGACAGGTGTCTTGGTCAAAGACGGAGACCACTTTAAAAGCATTGATAAAATGACAAATAAAGAAGTATACTTTACCGATGATGATAAACATAGTGTCTTTGCATATTCCTGCGATCTCAGCAAAAATGATCCGCCGATAATAATTCCCAAATAATACTGATCTTGCAGGGCATCTTACTGCATTGGACAACGGTATATACACCTTTAGTGCCGTCCTGCGATAGTATCCATCAAACCTGCCTAGTATACGAAACTTAGGCACTGCGGAATATTGATTTTGGCGGTGTCTTAATTATAAGGTATGCGAGTATTTAACGGTTGAATTTGTTTGAGCACACAAAATAAAACGGATAGCCGCCATATAAAGACGTCCTATCCGTTTTTCGTTTATCAAATCAATGTGCTTGTTACCTTATAGTAACAGTACCCGAATGTTTGATAGCATTCTTGGTATCCCATCTGCCGTTTACTCTTGCTGCGATAGCGACTCTGTAGGACTTGCCGGGAGTAAGGTTCTTGGGTGAAGTATAGGTAGTGTCCGTGAGAGTCTGTGTCTGCACTCTCCACTTGCCTGCCAGATAAACTGCTATGCCGTATCTGTCAGCACCCTCTACTTTATCCCAAGTAAATCTAACCTGGTGGTATTCTTGGCTGTATTCAACTTTGATGTTGGTGGGGTAAGTAATCTTTGTTTCTTCTTCGAGAGGTAAACGCTTGTAGGTGTTCTTGCCGTTGTTTTCAATAACAGCAAATTCATCACTGCCGCTGATAACAGTTGAAGTGTCTTTTGCATTTACCCAGCCCTCACCATTAGGGAGTTTTGCAGCTTCTTTTATGTTTTTGAAATTCTCACCGATTTTAAGGGTTTTCAGATTATTGCAATCACCGAACATAGCACTCATATTTATTACCTTGCTTGTATCGAAGTTGCTGATATCAAGTGTGGTCAGGTTGGTACAACCACTGAACATAGATGCCGTATCTGTAACCTTACTTGTATTGAAACCGCTAACATCCAGTTTAGTCAGGCTGGAACAATTATTGAATAGCCCAAGCATCGATATGACATTTCTTGTATCGAATCCACTTACATCAAGTTCAGTCAAATCGTAACAATGGAAAAACATATCGACCATTTTTGTGACCTTGCTTGTATCAAAGCTGCTTACATCAAGGGTTTTCAAACCTGAACAGCAATAAAACATATTGGTCATATCTGTAACATTGCTTGTGTCAAAGCTGCTTAGATCTAGTTTGGATAGACCGGAACAATAATTGAACATACTAGCCATGTTTGTAACCTTGCTTGTATCAAAGCTATTTAAATCAAGTTCAGTAAAACCGGTACTGTTCCAGAACATTCCCAGCATATTCGTAACATTGCTTGTATCAAAGTGTGTCAAATCAAGCGATGTAACATTTGGAATGCTTTCAAACATATGACTCATATCTGTGACTTTGCTTGTATCAAAACCGCTTACATCAAGTTCGGATAACTTTATACAACCCACAAACATATAACTCATATTTGTGACCTTGCTTGTATCAAAGCCGCTTACATCAAGCTTGGTCAAAGCATAACAGCCATAGAACAATGACGACATATCCGTAACACTACTTGTATCAAATTTGCTTACATCAAGTCCACTCAGATTATTACAGGACCAGAACATAGATGACATATCTGTAACATGGCTTGTATCAAAGCTGCTTACATCAAGTGTGGTCAGATTGCGACAGTAATTAAACATTTTGCACATATTTGTTACTTTGCTTGTATCAAACTGGCTCAGATCGAGGGATTTCAAACTTTGACAGCTGGAGAACATACTGCTCATATCTGTGACCATGCTTGTATCTAATCCGCTTACATCAAGCGTAGACAAACTTGAACATCCTGTGAACATCCCGCTCATATTTGTGACCTTATTTGTATCAAATCCGCTCAGGTCAAGTGTGGTAATACTGAAACAATTTTCAAACATTCCGCTCATATTTGTGACCTTGCTTATATCAGCATCTGACAGTTCAAAAGTAGTACAATATCCAAAACCTGCAAACAGATTGCTGCTGTCTTCCGGTAAAATTGCTCCCTCAACAGCTAAGATGAATTTTACATTCTTCTTATAAGGAAAAGCTCTTATTGCATCGCGATCGACCTCACCCCTGATAGACAGCACGCCTGTTGTTTCATCGAATGAATAACAGCTGCCATTAACTGAATCAGCCTGTGCTATAATTTCCTGTGTAATAAAAGGTGTTCCATAGCTGACAACACCTGCTGTCATACACAGCGACATCAATACTGCTAAAACTTTTTTCATCTGCATTTTTATGACCTCCTAAATTCTCGTGTTAAATATGGCAATATATATCAATATTACCCAAAATATGATAGCATACATCAATATCAATGTCAATAATTTCGATACATTTTCTTAATCATTCGTTGCATATTCATATTAGAAGATCATATTAATGTATATTTTGGTCAAAGGATTCATTCGGATATTTCAATTCAAATTTTCAAACATTCAAATCTTTAATCATCCGGAAAAATTACTTGCATATATATTATCTCCCAACACCACATTCTTTTTTATTAAGCATAAATAATGAGCCGCCGTTAGAAACAGCAGCTCAATTTTAAATTATTACGGCTTTGGGTTTGCTGATGCTATCGTGCCACCCTTGCCTGTTTTCAGTCGCGCCTTACATTTAGGATTCTTGCAGATATAGCTTGTATTTTCGCTCTTGGTTTCTACAGTACCGCAGAAAGGACACTGAACCGGGAACATTGCCATTTTTTTCACCACCTTAATCATACATAGTTTTTGTATAATATGCGGACAATATGAAACTGAAGGTTCTATGTTTTACTAAATTTTTCAGTAAAACAATAATAGCTCATAATACATTTTTTGATATAAATACTATATCATTTATATCAACTATTCTATGCCAAAGCTCCGTAAATCGTCAATCCTAATCCGACTGCCAATACTATACCAGCTATCTGACTTATACATCATTAAGTTGTATAATAGTACAGATCAGCAGTTAATTTTGAAGGAGGTGAAACAATGGAAAACAACACAAGAAACCCGCAGGGATCCAAGATTGTCATGCTGACTATCAAGGAGGCTGCTGAACTGGTAGACGGACTTACTGAGTACAGAGTACGTCAGATGTGTATCAACAAGCAGATACCCTGCATCATGGCGGGTAAGAAGTACCTTATCAACAAGGACATCTTCCTTAATTATCTGGGTTGTCCGAACGCCTAACTACTTACGGCGCATATCCCGAGCATGAAGCACAGGGTATGCGCCTTTATTTTGAGGAGGAATAATTATGGCATCAATTAAAAAACTGAAAAGCGGAGCTTACGAGATAAAAGTCTCCTGCGGATACGGAGTAGACGGAAAGCAGCGAAGCCAGTACAAAACCTGGCGACCTTCACCGGGAATGTCCCAGAAGCAGATCGACAAAGAAGTCCAGCGAGTCGCTGTACTGTTTGAGGAGGACTGCAAACGCGGACAGATCACAGCTTCGATAAAGTTTGAGACCTTCGCTGAACAGTGGTTTGAAGAGTACGCTAAAGTAAATCTTCGTCCCACATCGTACACCAGAATGAGGCAGCTCACCAAAAGGGTCTACCCTGTTCTAGGTCATAAGAAGATGGACAAGATCACCAGCCGTGATATACAGGCATTCACAACTGATATGCAAGTGAACGGCAAAAACTACAACAGCGGAAAGCCGCTCTCGCGAAAAACGGCAGTTCATCATCTGAGCTTTATTTCGGATGTCTTCAATTACGCCATACGTATGGGAATGCTCAGCGACAACCCATGCAGACGTGTATTTATCCCCAAGAGTGAAAATGAAGAGAAGGAGATCTACACTTTAGACGAGGTGAAAACGCTGTTCGGAAGTCTCAAAGGGGAACCGATGAAATATCAGGTATATCTAATGCTGGCGATATACAGCGGGTTCCGTCGCAGTGAGATGCTGGGGCTTGAATGGAAGGATATCGACTTTGATAACGAGATCATCCACGTCAGGCGGACATCCCAGTACACCAAGGAGAAAGGTATCTACACAGACACAACGAAAACCAAGAAGTCCAAGCGCGTGTCGAAATTTCCACCGATTATAATGGATCTGCTGAAGCGCTTTAAGGAAGAACAGGACGAATACGCCAATCAGCTCGGCTCCAAGTGGGAGGAACATGACAGGCTTTTCACCAAATGGAACGGCGAACCCATGAATCCCCAGACTCCTTTTGAGTGGCTGAAAGGCTATTGCGAGCGAGTAGGCGTACCATTCCGTAACATTCATTCCCTGCGTCATCTTCACGCTAGTCTTCTGATTTACGAAGGCGTAGACGTTGTAGCAGTTTCAGCCGATATGGGGCACAGCGTCGTAGGAACGACTTTGAACTTATATTCCCATATGTTCCAGGAGGCTCGTGCAAGAAACTGCGATGCTATCACAAATGCGCTGGATTTCAGCAAAAAAGATGATAAAGCATAAGGTTCTTTACAACAGAGTACACAGAGAAGCCGCAGGTAGCACTGCGGCTTTAATTGTCGGTAATAGATAATTCTGCTACGAAATTTTCGTTGAACATTTGGAGCTGTAAAATGCTGTTGTCCAAAAAAAGTTACCACAAATCAGAAATTTTGAGATATAATATATGCAAGATAAACGAACAGTCAGAGGTTATCGAAAGGGGTGAATGTGATATGTTCAGCTGAATATCTGCGAACGACAAAACACAGACCGGGACAACCCAGAAAATACGATAATTAATAAAACGACCGCAGATTTGAGAAAGGTGTGGTATTATGGTTGTAATTAACAAAAAAGGTGAGGTAATCATCGCTCACAACGGACGCAAGGAACTTCGTCTGACATTCGGCAAAGAAGGGGTCAGGGCACGTTCGGAACACGGCTGGAAGGCTTTTTATCTGACCAACAAGGATATGTACATCCGCCCGACCCCCGAAGGATATGCCAGTGAAAACTTGCAGTTCTCCTCTATAAGGCTTGAGGGTTTTCTCAATAAAGCCATGAAGGAACTCGGCTTCGAGTTTACTGACAATGGAACGAGAGACGAAGCAGCAAAGGCGGCAGAATATCTTATGAAAGGCGTAAAAGACGACATGAGGTCAAAGCCCTTTATGGTAAGATACAGCGACTTTAATAAAAAAGCTGCCGCTATGGGCGGTATGAGGGTATTACTGAACGTGTGACTGATGCCATCATGGACACAGAGGTAATCATTAACTGATATCATGTAACAGAAAAGAGCTGCGGTGGTGCAGCTCTTTTTTGGTGCTATATTAGAACACGATATCAACTCTTTCTATACTTAGCAACCATAATATTATCCTGATTCCCCATACTTAGAATAATTATACCATATATTTTTGAAATTGAGGGGATTTTTTTGGACTTATAGTTCTAAATCCGGCTTTCAGCTACCAAACTTTTTATCCAAAAATTATGCATATTTTACATTATATACCCTTCAAATCAATATTGTGTATTCGTTTTGTTGATTTAAGAATGCTTTATTTCTCAGAAAACTGTTTTTCTGTTCATTTTCTCATAAAAAAGAGCACCGACTTTATATCGATGCTCCCTGTATAACATATATTGTATTACATCTGATTTGGAATATCCATGCCTCCATAAAACACTCGGTTTATAGTCACGACCTGTCTATCCTCGTTTGGCGTATACAGGACAACATAATTGCCTACCGGCATAATATGCATACTTTTTGAGCGCCAAGGTTCAACTTCATACTCTCTGAACTTAAATGGCATTTCATCAAGGCTACTGATACTAATTTCAAGTCTGTCCATTAAGTCAGCAGCTATTTCCGGCTCTTTGAGATGGTAAGCGATATATTCGTAGATATTATCCATATCATTTACAGCTGTTTCGGTGATCACTATACGATAACTCATATTCCGTGCTTCTTTCTAAGCTGTGAAAATGCATCCTTACTTTCTATGACACGGCCTTCGACCATATCCTCATAGCCTTTACTTATCTCAGCATCCAGCTCGTCCTTTGTCAGTTTGCTCATATTAACGATCTGTGGTGGGAGCTTAACATCAAAAGGAAGTCCTCTGTGCAGGATTATCTGCTTATAGAACATGGTTATTGCACTGGACGCAGGTATACCGAGTTCTTCAAGAATGGACTCTGCCTGATTCTTCACATCAGGTTCTATTCGTGCATAAAGATTAGCTGTTTTTGTTGCCATAGATATCACTCCTGTCCTTGTGGATCATATTGTTCTTTTTTCTATATTATACTATTTTGTGCGCACAAAAGCAATACAAACAGCACAAGTTTACAAACAATTCACAAATATAGTGTAAACCACTATATTATCGTACAGATATACAGCGGAGCAGTCATCCACTTCACACTATCGAGTCATCTTTTGAAATAGAGTTTTAGCGCCATGTGAGGGAATCCGAATACACAAAAAAACAATCGTCTGATTGAAAGAATACTAAAAACATCTTCAGAGATGAGTTCTGTCTGTTCCAGCAGATTGTTAAAGAATGAAAACATCATTATAGGAAAGAGCTCAATATGTACACTGCTTAAAAAAACGCCTCTGATCGTAGATAAATCAAAGGTGTATCGAGTCTGTATTGATGACTTTGCTTTAACACACCATCACAAAGTGTTATATAACAATGGATTTTTACGTTGATGTTATCCTTCCCTCCGACGCAGGCGGGGGGGGAAGGATAACCGCCAAGTATTTCAAGTTCCGCTGATACACCAATTAATCTGGTGTATCAGCGGGATAACCAGATTTATAAAAAAGCCTTTATTTTTTATGACAAATTCGATGCAATATGCAGATAAGACCGACTGCTTTCACATTCGGTCTCATCATACACTTTTCTATTGCACTATTTTGCGTTTACACAGAATTTGGGAGTAACTCGAGGACTTTTTACATATGTGAGAAATTTTATTGATCCAGCTGTCACTCATAGAAGTTTACGCTGTCGATCCTGTCTTCGGTGACTATTTCATTTGTTTTTATGATACGACGTACTGAGAATTTTCCTGTCTGTTCATTGAAAGATGCACTGAGCAATACTTCATATTCAGGATCGATAAGTTCTTTTTCGATGGACTTTAACTCTGTAACATTATCACCGTCTATCTCATACAAAGTGAATATCAGCTTATTATCATCGGTGCTGTATACAGTGACAACATATCTGCCCGATTCGGATATTAACGAATAATTATGTAATCCGTCTTCCGAACCTGCAAGGTCATATTCGATCATTGAATAGTCAGCGTTACCGCCCCTTATGTCTCCGTTATCATCAGGTTTTATTATCATAAGCTCATTATAGCGCCCTAAAGAACAGTTGATGGTGCTGTCTTTTACATTATATTCCGGTAAAGTACCATCGTCGTTGACAAAAATATCATATGCTGCCGTATCTTCTTTACTGTCGGTGTACAGGCTGTACAGATCCGGCGTTCTTTTAAATTCAGGGGTCATGTGGTAAACAAGCAGCAGATCGTTTGAAACTGCAAAACTAATGACATAATTCAAGCCTTTATAATCTGCGATATCAACAGGATGTTCCTGATCTTCATATTTGAAAATAACAAAATGATCTACTATGTCCAGTTTTTTATCATCTTGGTGGAACTGTATATCCCAGTAAACCAGTTTTTTACCGTCGGGAGAAATATGCATTTGAGAATCATTTTCCACTCCTTCAGAAATACCTGCTTCCTTAGTATCTATCTCATACGTATACAGAATGTTTCCGCTTTCATCGAATATTGTTACATTAAGAAATGCGTACTTATCATCCCCTGATGGAACGAACTTGTATGTTCCGAATTTGTCTTCAAATACATCTATGATCTTTTCATTGTCTTTAAGGGTGAATATCACTGAATCCGAGGACACATCATAGATCATTACTTTTGATGTTTCCGAACCCATATCGGAAATGATATATCTGTCATCATTCATTCTGCGTATCGAATTATTTGGATAAGCTTCCTCTAATTTGGCATGGATATCCGGTTTTACTCTATCCTTCAGGCTGACCGCTTTATCAGGTTTTTCTACAGACCTGTTTTCTTTTGTGCTTTCTTTCAGGCTGTCTTCCTTTTGTGATGTTTCCTCTTCGGCAGTTGTTTCGGAAACTTTTTTCGCTACTATGGCAAATCTGCCGTCTTCACCGTTTGCGCTGTCTTTTGTAACAAGGGTAAGGTAGTCATCGTCTTCACTGCATTCAATATCTGATTTATTTATTGCTCTATTTTTCACAATACTTATCCACTCATCGAAACTCATCTCATCGTCAAAATTTCTGGGTCTGAATGAATAATCTGTTTTATCTTCCCCGACAGCATCGTAGTTGAAACAGGATATCACCTGATATTCTGTTTCGGGGTCATCGAATATTGTGGAGAATTCGATAGTATTATGCTGTTCAAAATACTTGCTGTCCTTATACTTCAAAATGGGTGATGATAAAATGGCATCGGTGTCATCAGTATAATATCCGAAGAGGACTATATTTGACGGCTGACACTTTTCATTTATCGGGTCATTATAATCAGCGAAAACAGTGCCTGTTTCATTTTCTTTCTTGTCAAATCCGTGGTGGAGATAAAACACGTTATCTTCGCCCTGGACAACGGGACTTTCAAAATCACCATTGTCTGCCAGATCTTTGAGTTTCAGGAAACCCACAGTGTCTGTATTTTGTTCAAGATAAGACTTAGCCCAGTCCTGAACAGTGCGTGTTGTGCTGATGGTTTTATCTTCCGAGTCTGCTGTATCGGTTTCTTTTTCTGAGGAATGATCTTTGTCTTTGGTCACAGATCTATCTATTTCATTGACCATAGATGAATCTCTGTCAGTAGTCGGTACAGTGTTTTGCATATTGTTCCTCAGCGAAAACATTACTCCGCCCACCACAAGCAAAGCTATACAAGCCGCGATGGCTCCGCCGCGCTTTATCTGGATCTTTTTGTTCGTTTCAATAGTTTTTTGTGGTACTGTTTCATTTATATTTCTTTTATTTTTTATCACAGTGTCCATACCGTTTCCTGCCTTTCGCATGACAGAAGAAAGAATGCGCTGCTGTTGTTCGTCAGAGATCTCAGCATCTTTTTCAATATCATCGAACAGTTCTTCAAATCCCGCCATATCTTTTTCGTTCAGATGATCGGGAAGTTCGTTAATATTTATCTTCATTCTTCTGCCTCCTTCATTAGTATCTCTTTCAGTTTTTTAAGACCCCTGGAGATCTTTTTATCAACTGTGTTTGGCTTAAGACCGAGATCTGCGGCTATGTCCTTGCTTTTCTGCCCGAAAAAATACTTTCTCATAAATATGGAACTGTCAGGCTCCCCAAGGCTTTTTATCGCCATTGCAAGAGCACTGTTTGTATCTTCTTTGATGATACTTTCATCTGCTACGAATTCTATCACTTCATCAAGGGGGATATCCTTTTCTCTTTTTACTCTGCTTCGGAAAACATCAACACAATGTCTACCGGCTATAAGTGAAAGGCTCCCTCTTACAGATTCAAATGCAAATCCGCTTTTTTTGCCTGTGTTGAAGAATTTCAGGAAAATATCACTGACAGCTTCTTCCATATCCTCGGTGGTACAAATGCTGCCCAGCTTTATGTATGCTATTTTCATTACATAAGCCGAATACTGCATCACCACATTTTTAAGTCCGTTATCGGGATCTTTTCGCAGCAATTCGAGCAATTCTCTATCTGTCATAACAAGACCTCGCTCCTTTGAAACGTTTCACTATATATATCGAATAAAAGAAATAAAATCTGACACGTCATGAAATAAAATATACCACAAAAATGAAAATATATTATTAACCATCGACGAAATCAAAACTAAATATCTTTCAGCCCATCTGAAATTATATTTTGATGCTCCTGACTTGATGAAACCGAATGATTATGTTATAATGATATGGAACGAAAAAATACATCCGAAAGGTGAAACGAAATGATAGAAACAAACAGATTAAAAATATATGCCGCATCTCAGGAGAATATGGAAGCTTTCATCGAAGCGCAGACCGTAGAAATCCTAAAATCGGCTTACACCGAAATGCTGAATGGCTGTCTGGCTAACCCGTATCAATGGGACTGGTATGCGATATGGATGATCGAATTGAAAGATGGCACTCATATCGGAGAACTCTGCTTCAAGGGGCTTTCTGCGGACGGTATTGCAGAGATCGGATACGGTATCTCCGAAGAATATCAGAATAAGGGTTATGCTACCGAAGCAGTCAAAGGGGTACTGGAATGGGCGTTTTCACGTCCTGAAGTCACCGCTGTTGAAGCGGAGACCGATCCCGATAATACCGCTTCAAAAAAAGTGCTTGAAAAATGCGGATTTGCTATCAATGGAGTTATCGGAGAAGAAGGTCCGAGATGGGCTGTTTCAAAGCACTGAAATTATCCGTTTTCGTACCGATATACTGAGTAAAGCAGATCAGAGAGGAGAAAAGTATGATAAAAATAATGTTCGTTTGCCACGGCAATATCTGCAGATCGCCAATGGCTGAATTTATAATGAAAAAAATAGTATCCGATGCAGGATACAGCGATGATTTTTATATCGTATCATGTGCAACAAGCATCGAAGAATTGGGAAATCCTGTATATCCCCCGGCAAGATCGGAACTTGCCAAACACGGTGTCGGCTTTGCGGGCAAAACTGCGGTTCAGCTGCAAAAGACGGACTATGATAAATACGACTACCTCATCGGCATGGATGCCGCAAATATACGCAATATGAACCGTATCTTCGGCGGTGATAAAGACGGAAAGATATGTAAGCTCCTTACATTCGCAGATCGTGGTGACGATGTTTTCGATCCTTGGTATAGCCGTGATTTCAGCAAAGCCTATTCCGATATAGAGGAAGGCTGCAATGGGCTTTTCGCAAAGCTGGTGGATAAATTTGAATTAAAATCTGATGTGCGCACTTTTCGCGTAGCATCACCTATATGCATAGTGCTCTATGGGCATCCGAGTAAAGAAGATAATATTAATCCCAATCTGAAAGCTATTACGGATATTTTTGGAATATACATTGATAATGTTTATACTGAAAAGTTAGAAAACTTCTTTTTGGAACAGAATTCAGGCGAAGGTGACATCTGGGTGATCGGGGATCACAAAAGCAACTGCCTGGTGTTCAATCTTTACAGGGAACCTTGTGACCAGATGGATGTTATTTCTTTCGGTGTGATATGCAAAAACGAGCACAGAGATCGTATCTATGCTCTGATGAAAGCTATGAAAGAGGAAACGCAGAGAAAGCTTTGTTTTTCTTTTTACGATATGACAGAAAGAAAAGTTTGGTTATCAGCTGTGATAGCCGGTGAAGATAAATGTTCCATGGGTAATATTACACAGAAGATCAGATATGTAGGATCATTTGATGATTTTTGCAAGCAGAACAATATTTGAAAAAGGGGCTGTTGCAGCCCCTTTGCTATTATGCTGCCCTGACGGCAGAATATCTTTCAGAAGAAAGTATCTTGTTCATCACGGCTTCGGGCGAACATTCTCCGCCTATGACCATATCGAACACTGCAGGCGAATAACCTGATACCAGTGCCGCACCTGTCTCGGAGCGGGTCACGGGTACTGCGTCACATCTGGATTTTACATTCCAGAATATCACCTCGGGCAGTTCATAGCCATGCTTGCGATAGAGTTTTCTCATTTCGCGGAACATAGGCTCGCTGTTGCCGCCTATGATACAGCTGTCAAACTGCATATCCGATATGATATAGAGCTTTGAGGGCATATCAGCCTGCTTCACCTTGTTATTAACAGCGGTGCGCAGTATCAGCGTGAACACAGCTTCAAGGTTGGTATTTGCAACCTCGTTGAAGGTGCTGCAATACTTCACCTTATCCACGATATCCTTACCCTCTATCTTCACAAGACGGGGTTTATGCGAAAAGGTTATGAAATGGTCTGCGAATGCACCCTTGTTGTGTTCGGCAAAGTATATGCCCAGCGACAGCGCGGCATCGATGGGGCGTATACCACCCATGCCCCATGTCATGGAGCCTGAACCGTCGATGACTGCAAGAGCGTTTTCACCCTTTGCCGCAGTCAGGTCGGGCAGAGATTTCCATGATGTATCCAGAGACAGTCTTTCTTCTGCGGAGACACCGCCATTCAGTACAGCACGTACTATGTCATAAGGGTAAAGTCTGCCTGCATTGAGTTTTGCTTCGCCATTATTTACCTTGTTCAGGTACTCGGTATAGCGCTCGCCGTCATTGCGGATGAACGCACTTCTGTACTTGAACATCGCACATGAGGGCTGTACCTCATAATTGAAAGTATAGTCACGTTCACGCAGACGATTTTCCAGTATATCTGTGTACTTTCTCAGTGCGGACAGAGTTTTTCTGTACATAGGCTCGCTCATACCCAGCAGTGATGCCATGCGTCTGCCCTTATTCCTGGTATCCTTTGAGGACGCATTTACCGAAGGCAGCCACTTTGCCAGCAGTGATGCAGGCTGATTTTCCTGCATAGCTTTGATATCTTTTTGGAGCTGCATTATGATAACACCTGCTGCATCTTTTTCCAGTTCTGTACCCAGCAGTATGCACAGGTCGTCGTATCTGCCATATTCTGCGAAGAGAGGAATGTTCTTTCTTACAGACTCGGGTGCGAAGTCAGCCAGTGCTGAAATTGCACAGCGGAAAAATCGTCTTTCGCCCAGACCTCCCCTTGCATCTCTTGCAAAAAATACGGTCTTCATGGTCTTGTCGGGGTTCTCGGTGTACGCTCTAATGACGGTCTGCGCTATCTCTTCCTCGGAAGAATTGCGCATCGCGCCCGCCTTGAAAAACATATCAAGGCAAAAAGATTCGCTTGAACTGAATGCTGTACCACCGTTTTCGGTAAGTGTCATGTTTGCTTCTTTCTTCAAAAAATTCAACATAGTTATTTCTCCTTTCAAGTCAGCATTTTACCACACGCTTTCGTGCAGGGCAGGATTCGGACCTGCGTTATACCGCTTATAAATGCTGTTGCTGACTTATCACTTTTGACCTCGGCACATTTTTTTACTCAGCCCTTGTCGTTTTGCGATGGTGTCTGAGCCCCTAAGATAATGCTGTTAATGCCGATACTTTTTCTTTTATACTCAAGACGCTTTTATGTTTTGGAATAACATGAATTTTTGCTGTCTGCGTCTTATTCACTCGGCTCGTCTTTTATGGCGGCGCTGTCGGTGCAGCACCTCCGCCGTGGACAAAATAATGCTGTGAGAGCCGAAAAATTCTACTTTAGTTCTGCAAGGCACTTTCAATCATTGAAATAAGAATGACAACTGCTGTTTGTGCCTTATTTTTTTCGCATCGTCAGTTCTGACAATTTTGGAGCACCTGTAAAATATCAGAATTTTTTATGTAGTAAGGGATATTGTTGTTATCACACCATTTAATGATAGCGCTATATCTGTAACTATCTTCAAACCTGTGATAAGCGCGGAAGTTTTCACCGCCATCATCAAACACTCCCCAGAAAACTATACCGAAATCTTCTTCCGGGAGATGTTTGAATATATTTGTTATGCGCTTATTATTGATACTGTCAACATATGCGTGCATAGCTTCATGCTGTTTCACTATGGGAAAAGGTATGGTATCCGTAAGATATCCAGCTTCATCACTGTCCTTAACGAATAAAAGGTAAGTATCTGTATCGAAGAGATATGCAGTCGGCATATATATTACTTTCATTCCGAGGGGATATTTTTCATTGACATCAAGCTGTGGCGTATAACCGAAGGTGTACTTTAAAAGCTCTTTTGTGATCTCCAGCTGCATGATATTAACTCCTTATTATCCTTTTATAACACCTACCGTGAACAGCCGCTTAACAGGTTCGGTGAGTTCCTGCTGATTTGCCATGACATCATTGATATCCTTGTATGCAAATCGTGACTCTTCAGGGACATCAGACTTCTTGTTTTTCGCAAGCACTACGTTCTGTTTTTTGAGGTCAACCATGACCGATTCGACCGAGAATTTTTCCATAGCCGCAGTACGTGAATATGCTCTTCCCGCACCGTGTGATGATGACATAAAGCTTTCTTCACAACCCTTTCCGCGGACTATATAGCTGTATGAACCCATTGCTCCGGGAATTATGCCCATTTCTCCTTCGCGTGCACGTATAGCACCCTTGCGGTGTACCCATACGTTCTTTCCGAAATGGCTTTCAAGCGCCGCGTAGTTGTGGTGGCAGTTTATCTCATCAGAGAAAATGGGAGTTATACCTGTGTGATTTTCGATATGTTTGGTAAAAATCTCCTTGACCTTGCCGAGCATTATTGCACGGTTCTCATATGCGAAATCCATGCACAGCTGCATCCAGGCAAGGTATCTTTTTCCCTCATCGGTTTCCACAGGAAGAAAAGGAAGATCCCACTCGGAAGGTACAAATGAGAACCATCTGTCGTTGAGTTCATGTGCTATTTTATTGAAATACTGACCAACGATATTTCCGAAATGGCGGCTGCCCGAATGGAGCATTATGCCGCACATACCCTCATCGTCCTGCTGAATCTCTATGAAATGGTTTCCTCCGCCGAGGGTGCCTGCCTGAAAATATCCTTCCTCTATCTGAGGGATAAGTTCTTTGTCTGCTTCATATTTACCCATCTCGGCCTTGGCACGGTCAAGCACTTCGGAAGCTTGCGGGGTCTTGTAATGGTTATAGCCTGTGGGGATATTTCTGAGGATATCTCCGCAGATTGTCTTTACCAGATCGCCACTGCCTGTCATTGTCTCACGGAGAAGCGACACGGGAATATCAGTCTGTACGTAAGCCATTCCGCAGCCGATATCAACGCCGACCGCATTGGGTATCACAGCGTTTTCACAGGCGATGACGCCGCCGATCGGCATACCTTTTCCCGCATGGGTATCGGGCATCAGAGCTATCCACTTTTTCGCAAATGGCAATTTAGCCAGATGCTCAGCCTGAGTCAAGCACTTTTCACCGATCGCCTCGATATCGCTCTGCCATATTTTTATGGGGAGCATTCCATCGTCTTTATTAAAATGTACGAACATATCCTTCACTTCTTTCAATACTCTTTGTTCTCGTTTGTTCTCTTTAGCTTGATCATAGTATAGCACAGTGTACCAAAATAATCATATAATTTTTTCTGCAACCCTAGCCATAGCTGTGATACTGTGCTTTACATTTGGTATGAGATATGCTATTATATAAATGTAAGAAAGGAGAGTGTAACATGGCAGGTTTTTCAGAGCTTATCAAAAATTTCGGCAAGACCCGAGATTATATCCGTGATTTTTTCATATATGGCTGCAAAGTCAGGAGTGACTTTGACCGCAAGAGTTTGCGTACCTACAGTGACGAAAAGCGGCGTGTTGAAAGCTGGATGGGTGATTATATGCGATATGATGACTCGGTACACGGCAGGAGCGTATCCATATCCGTTGACAGCGGTCACATACCAGAAAACCCACTTTACAACGCTTTTTATTCTAAGAGTTTCACAGACAATGATATGCTTCTGCATTTTCTGCTGACGGATATACTTTCCGATGGAGAATACAGGGCGCTGAAAGATATAGTCGATGAACTCAACAGCGAGTACTCGATGCTTTTCGATGAACAGACAGTCCGCAACAAGCTGAAAGAGTATACACAGGAGGGGCTTGTTTTATCCGAAAAGCGTGGGAAGACACTTTACTATTCCCTCTGCGGTGACAGGGCTGACGAATACATAAGCCACTTTGAGGTGCTTGATGATGCACTGAAATATTTCTCAGAGGTACAGCATTTTGGTGTTATCGGAAACAGTATTCTCAAAACAGCAGGTATGGATAACGACCTGTTTTTCATAAAACACAATTATATAATACATACTCTGGAAGATATACTGATACCCGAGATACTTTCCGGAATGGAGGAAAAAAGGTATATCACCCTTCAAACTTTTTCGGCAAAGAAGCGCAGTGACAGTGATGATAACGGGCGTGAAGCTCAGGTCGTACCGATGCAGATACTTGTTTCTGTACAGACAGGGCGGCAGTATCTTGCGGCATATATACCTGCGGTCAAAAGATTTTCATCATTTAGGCTCGACTATATAAAGACCATAAAAAAGAGCACAGTATGTGAAAACTACGATGAACTGAAAGCCAAATATGAAAAGAACATATCCCGCTGTTTCGGTGTATCCTTTGGCACACGTCGGGAGACAGGTACGGTAACACCTATGAAGATCACATTCTGTGTTGATGAGGATAAAGAGCCCTACATAATAGAACGTCTTAATAGAGAAAAACGCTGTTGCACCCTCGAAAAAATCGAAGAGAACCTTTATACCCTGACAGCTGATGTTTTCGATCCTAACGAGATCATGCATTGGGCAAAGACATTCATCGGCAGGATAGTTAATATCGAAGGCGGAACAAGTGATATAATTCAGCGTTTTTATAATGATATCATACGTATGGAAGAAATGTATGGCGGTGATAGCGATGAACATATTCAGTGAGATATACGGTACATATTTCAGGATAACTGCAAAACTGCTTGAAAAGGAACTGACCGATGAAAAAACTGTCAGAGAAACTGTGATGCGTGAGGGGTTCAAGGATACTCTGCTTTTTCTTCCGCAGAAGCTTATCCCGGGCAGTGAAAGTACTGGACTTTTTAAGCGCACCGAAGACGGTAAACTTCAGCGGATAACCAAAAATGCGCCTGTAAAACTTCTTACAGGCATACAGAAAAGCTGGCTAAAAGCAAAGCTTGCCGACCCTAGGATAAGGCTTTTTATGGACGAAGATGTTATCTCGGCGCTGAATGAAAAACTCGGGAATATTCCTCCGCTTTACAGAGAAGAGCAGTTTCGGTATACCGACCGATTTGCCGACAGTGACGATTATCACGACGAGGAATACATAAGTCATTTCCGTACTGCACTGAAAGCGGTAAAACGCAGGAGTATAGTGTATATCGACTTCATTTCGGGACACGGAAATCACATGAGGGGAATATTCGTGCTGCTGAAGCTTGAATACTCTCCCAAAAATGATAAATTCAGAGCCTACTGCTATCTTCTCAGGAACGGCAGGATAAAGAGCAGCGGCATAATCAATATCGGGCGTATAACCGAAATAACCGATACAGGCAGGGTATTCAGGACGCCTGTATCCATTGATGAATACTTTCAAAGCCGAAAATGCAGTGAACCGGCTGTCATTAGAGTTACAACGGAGCGCAGCGGTGTGGAACGCTTCATGATGGAATTCGCAGCCTACGAAAAGCACACTGTCAGAGATACACAGACGGGTGAATATACAGTCGAACTGTGGTATGATGAGCAGGACGAAACAGAGGTTCTGATACGTCTGCTGAGTTTTGGTCCCGTTATAGAGATAATGGGTCCCGCTCACCTCAGAGAGCAGGCACGACAGCGCATAAGGAAACAGTATGAGTATATCAAAAATAGTGATATGAACAGTACACTTGAAGAGAGTTAGTTATCATTTTTCTGATATGTATTTATCTTATAAAGAGGCTGTTGCAACCGCAGCACCCTCTAACCATATCCGAACATCAGAGTAAAAAAACATATTTAATGGTGAAATAAGCTGTTTCAGTGCACACACCCCCAAGCCTTCTTCAAAAAAGAGGACTCGGGGGTGTTATGTTCTGCTGGTTTTTATGCCGTTTTCAGTTCAAAAACGGTCGGGGAGTATATTTTTCGCCCGAAACGAAATAGGTATATACGGTCATCAGGTATTTTTTTCATGGATAGACCCATTTCACTTTAGCACGCTAAACATTTTACTGATTTTTCTGAATTTTACTGAATCCGATTTTCAGTAAAATAAACCCCCGAAAAAGCTGCGTTTCAGCACCGTTTTTTATTTTACTGAATTTACTGAACAGGTAGAGGTGAAAATGTGAAATATGGGTATAATTACCATTATATGGTAAATTTAATTTTTAAAGTGTCCGTATTACCCTATCAGTAAATTCAAAAAAATGTATTACCCCGCCAGTAAATTCAGTAAAATGTTTTTTTGCTCTCAAACGCCGTAAAATAGGGATTTTATTTTACTGAAAAGAGATTTCAGTAAATTCCAGTAAATTCAGTAAAATCAATTATATATGTTTGGATTTATGTAAATAGTTACTTTGGGTCTGCCTTTTTGTCCACTGCGCTGTTCAATTGTCCTGATATAGTTCAGGCTTTCAAGAAGCGACAACGGATCACTAAGCTCCCCTGCTGATAGTCTGGTGATCTCGTCCACTTTGTGGTACAATCCTTTCGTTGGTTTAATGGTTTTGCAATTATATTATACCACAAAAAGAAGAGCTTGGCACTACCTTTCAGGTCTTTTCAGGTCTGTGCCAGGCTCTTTTTCTTTGTTTGGAGCTGCAACAGCCCCTTGTTTTGTCTGTTATTTTGTACACTTGATCACTTTACAGTGACTTTGAATGCTCTTGCATTAAGGTTTGAAGTGTCCCACTTGCCGTTAACCTTAGCACATATCACCATTTCGTATGTGCTGCCCGCTTTCAGCTTGGGAGATGTAAATGTTGTGGTATTGGCATCGGTATATGCGTATACTTTCCACTTGCCTGCGATCTTAACAGCGACACCGTACTGGGATGCGCCATTTACCTTTGTCCAGCTGAGTCTGAACTGGTGATACTGCTCGTTGTAATTGATATTTTCAACTGCAGGATATTTAGCTGTAACTTCTTCCAAAGTTGTTACAGTTATCGCTTTGTAACTATCCATCTTCCACTCGCCGTTAACCATAACAGCAACTGCTATCTTATAGTTAGTTCCGGTCTTCAGGTTTTTCAGAACGTAGGAAGTTCCATTACCTTGAGCGATCATTTGCCACTTGCCGCTTACATAGCCGCATACAGCGTACTTTTCAGCGCCCACTGCTTCTGTCCATGTGATCTTTACAGCATTTGTGCCCTTCTCGAAAGTTACATCAGGGGACTTATAAGCCGAGGGTGAATACTTGTATGTGTCGGTATACTCTTTGCCCGCAACAGCCGCTTTGGCGGTATATACCTTAACACCGTCATCGCCTTCTTCGCACTCTACTTCTGCTGCATAGCTTACTTTTGCACCGCAGTCGGAGCATACGAACACGAATTTTGCAGAGTAATTGCCTTCATTATTTGTCCATACACATTCAGGTGTTTCGGAGTAGTGATGATCGGCTGCCTTTGCGAAGATCTCGCTCTCATCCAGTTTTGTTCCGTCCACGAAAGTAAAGAGCTCGATCTCGCCCTTTGTAATGGTGACGGAATCTTCGGTATTGGGTATGGACATAACTGCTTCATTTCCGTCAACCTTTACACACAGCATATCGGATGTTATTCCCTTGCCGAAGCGTATCTCATCGTAAGAACGTCCCCACACGGTGTAATCCCTGACAATATCATGTCCGTCACCGAGGTTATAGATATACACGTCATCAAATTCCTTGCCGCGTATCTTATCATTGCCCTTGCCACAATAAATAGCAGGAGTTTCGTCAACTACTATGAAATCATCATCACCGTCAGTACCCTCTACACATGCCATTTTCAGCATTTCAAGGAATGTCCACTCGACGCCGTCAGCGAACTTAGCCTTCTCGATAGGGTGAAGAGGACCGGATAATCCCGACTGATATATACCGGGCAGTTCAACTGCATCATCGGAGTCGTTGACCTTTATGGTAATTTTATTGCCAAACCGGGTCACATGAACTTCATCGGAATTGATATCTGCAAAGAAAACAGTGTCTTCTCCGCTGGCAGGATATGAACCACCGTTAGATTCATCAAATATATCATGTCCGTCACCGCGGTTGAATACAAAGGTATCGGTACCGCCGCCTGCATTTACGTAATCGTTGCCCTTGCCGGGAACAATATAATCATCACCGTTTGCAGTATAGTAAGTATCATCGTCATCTGTTCCTGTTATAATATATCCAAAGGAATCCTTGCCAATGAAGTAGGTAGTATCCTCTACATATCTGGTCTGTTCGAGGTAATCGTGTAGATTCCATACAGTACCGTCCTTGAATGCCACGTACTCGATAGGCTCCCTGTACTTTGAAGCACCGTTCTGATAAGTACCGGGTATATTTACAGAACCCTTCTTATCGCCCTTTACATAGAAAGTAAAGCCGTTCTCTCTGCGAACATATACATCATCGGGAGTAAGGTCTGCAAAATAGATAACATCTGTTCCTCCGTTTGACCATGCGTTCACACTATCTGTTATCTTGTCATCGCCGTCACCATAGTAATATACGAATACATCGTCACCGAAACCGCTGTTTATGATATCATTGCCCTCGCCTGCAACAACTATATTATTGCCGTCAAGATTTATGGTATCATCACCTTTACCGCTGATTATAACGTTATATCCGGGATTTTCCGAAGTAAACAGCCTGTTCCTTTCACGCGATATAGTAATGTAATCGTTTCCATTTTCAGAAATAATAATGTCATTGCCGTTAGAAGCAGTAATAGTGTTATCACCGCTGCCTGCGTGGATATAGTATTCATCGCCGCCATCGGCTGTAATGGTATCATTTCCTTCTTCGCCCCAGATAACGGTAGACTCTTTATAGCCAGTCAGCTCATCATCCTCAGCTGTGCCCTTAATTTTGTTTACCAGCTTGATTACGTCCTTATATTCAAGAGTGATATCAGAACTGAATTGTATATTCTCTACCCTACTCAGCGAGTTTTCAAAGTAGTCATCAACAAATACGAGAGTTTCGTTTTCAACATCAAGTATATACAGATCACCACCGTCACGGTAAAGGGCAAAGTGAGTATCCGATGTGTCATAGTCGAATATTATCGTATCCTCGTCACCCGAATTGCGCTCACAGTAATCGCCGATATATACATAACCGCTGCCTTTCTGTATCTTGTATGTATCGCTGCCCGAACCTGCATTGTAGGGGGTGATGTACTCGCCATTAGAAGGCTTTATAACTATTTCATCTTCCACAATGTTCCAGTAGCCGTGCTCTGTCATGAAATCCTCTATCTGCTGAAGGGCTTCATTTCGTGTATTTACTGCCATAAATATTTTGTCCATACGCTTGAGTATCTCACACGCCTGAGCGACAGTTATTTCCACAAATATATCTCCCTGGAGAGCATCAGGTCTGTTTTCAAGACCATATACAAGTCCGTCACGGTAAATCACAGCTTCTCCATTGATGAAATGAAGCTCGTATTTTTCAGGATTTGCAGTAAGATCCTCATAGTCCTCCTTTGTCATAACTATGGAAGCCTGCTCATCAAAATTCTCGCTTACATACTCTCTGCTGATACTTACATATCCTGTTTCCTTGTATTCTTCATATTTGTCGTAATACTCTTTAAAACCAGCTATATATTTCAGTATATCAAATGGATCTTTAAGTGCGTCGTACACACCGTCTATAAAACCTGCGTACTCATTAGCCTGATCTGTGATAGTAGGATCATCGGCAAATTTTTGGCCCGCAGCCAAAGGATCAACTATACCTTTAACTATCGCCACCGCACCTTCAATATCTGTTTTTGCATCATAATCTTCATAGGGATCTGTTGCCGCAAAAGCAGGTACTGCACAGCCCATCGTCAGCGTCAGCGCTAACACGGATGCAATTATTCTTTTTGTCTTTTTCATGTTGAAAAACCTCCTTAACTTGATGTTTCAGTAACACCCAACCAATTTTTTTCATATAAAGACGGTTTCATTATACTACACGAAAAATAATTAGTCAATAGTTTTACATTATAAATATATCATATATCTTAATATTTTACAGAATGAATAGTTATTTTCTATGTTATTTATTGCATATCATCAAAGAACCATGATAAATACCGAAAAAAATATCATTTCGGGTTTGTACTGTTATCTGCTTATCTTTTCTTTCAGGTTTTTAAAAAGTTACATCAAAGAAATTCGCAAGGGCGGGAAGCTGAGATATATCCGGGGTCGTTCTGTCGCACTCCCACTGGCTCACCGCCCTTGATGTTATGCCAAGTGCTTCGGCTAACTGTTCTTGTGTGATATCCTGCTCCTGTCTGAGTTGCCTGATAGTTGAACCTATTGTCATGTACTGATACAAAAGCGCTTTTGCTGATATCATTATAGCTTATTTATGTATATTTGGCAAGGAAGTATCTGTGGAGTTTACGTACAGCAGTGCTTTGATACTTTTAATCTTTACAACTATGGACATTTAGTGTATAATTGAAAGGCTGAAAAAATATGCCTGATCTCGGGTATATTATGATCTGTTATACCACACTTATCAGCGCGTTTGAATGCGTTCATAAATTATTTACAATATTTTTTGCAAATAATTTTATGCCTATGTGATTTTTTGCTTATATCAATTGACTGTATATAGTGAAACGTTTCAATAAGCGAGGTTTTCATATGAATGATAAAGAACTGCTGCAATTGCTGAAAAGCAATACGCAACAAGGACTTGCACAGACTGTAATGCAGTATAGTGCTTATGTACATAAGATAGCTTATACACGGCTTTGTGATGTATGCACCAGAGAGGACATCGAAGAAGCTGTAAGTGATATCTTTCTTATTTTTTACGAACTGGGTAAGAAAAACGGCTTTGATATGCGCTCGGTGCGTGCGATGCTTATGGTGATAGCAAAACGTCACTGTATAAATGTATTTCACCGACAGTGCAAACAGGAAGAAATGCTTGACTATGATGATCTGGAAAATACTATCGCAGAAGACAACAGCGAAAATTCCGACCTTATAGATGCCATAAAACAGCTGGGCGAACCTGATGAACAGATATTTATACGCAAATACTATCTTGGCGAGAAAAACAAAGACATCGCCAAAGACCTTGGCATGAATATCAGCACACTGAATATGAAACTATCTCGCGGACTGAAAAAACTAAAGAAAATATTAGAGGAGGGTGTGTAATGAAAGATAAACTGAACGCATTGACAGAAAGCGTATCTCTGTCAGATGCAGAAAAGCTTGCTGATGAGTTTGCTTCCTTCGATGATGACAAGCTCACCGATGAGGAACAGCAGCGCATACTCTCTTCTGTTATGAGAAAGGCAGGATTTGAGATGAACAATACAAATAGTGTGATAACAGCAAAAAGAAATATTACATCAAGACCGAACGGTACAAATGAAGAACAGTCCACAGGAAGGATACAGCTGAGGCGCGGCGGTGCGGTCGCAGCTTGCTTAGCTATACTTCTTGCAGGCGGAGTTGTATTCTCACTGAACAGGAATATGCACAATACTGTACCTAACAATGACAGAGATTCGTCTATGTACAAAGAGACTGTCACCACAGACATTGAAGATGATGAGGACAACAGCTATATCGACAGCGAAACAGATTCAGAGGATATCACAGACGAAAGCTCGTCTGACAATACTGACAGCAAAACTGACAGCAAGAACGACAGTAAGACAGACAGTAAGAACGACAGCAAGAAAGATAACAAGAATAATAACAAGACTGATTCAAAGACCGAAAGCAAAAAAGACAATACAACGAACATCAATAACGGTAACAACCAGACCGTCGTAGTTGACACCAACAAAGAAAACAGCAAAGAGAATAAAAAGGAGAATAAAAGCGAAAACAAGACGGAGAATACAAATAGTCTGAAAGACAGGATCCGTGAAGACATCGATGCAAAGTTGGAAAACGCTTATCCTTATCATGGAATTTACAGAATAAATGATAACAGGTATCTTGTATATAGTTGGAGCGAAAATGCAACAGATTATATGATATATGATGTACCTTCTGATTCTATTATCGCTACTGTTCCCATGGACAAAAACTTCAGTGGTACACTTGATGATAAATTTGCAACATCATATTATCCTGACGATGCCCCTGTGGAATACTCCATATATGACACAAACGGAAACTTGGTTTACGATTATAATATCGATATTAAAAAAGCAGGTATATTCGACAACGAAAAACAGGGTTATGTAGTATATTCTACCCCCAACGGTAAAAAACTGATCTTTGATATCTGGAATGATGATGCCTCCAAAACAGTTTACTACTGCTTCGACTATGAAAATCAGAAAAATGCAGTTAAGATCGCTGAACTTGATAGTAAAGATTATAGATACACCCAGAAAACTGTAGTTTCAAATGATCTGCTTGTCATAGAATGCATATACAAAGATGGCAGCCACGGAATTGATCTTTACACCCTTGACACCACCAGCAGCAATAAAAATGCAGCACACAATGTTATGAAAGCAACCAATGACCCTCCGAATCCCATAACACACAAAGTAAAAGATAATGACGTTATTTATCTTGCTTTTGAAGATGATAACCGTGTTTCAACAATAAGACCCGATGCTAACGGCAATGTTAAAGTCGGCGACAAAAATTTTACTGTAACTGAATATGATCTTAATACAAACGGCAATAATGGTCATGTCTGCTTGTCACAAAGCGGTAAATATGCTGTATCGGTAAATACAAATAATGGCAAGATGAAGTTCACTTTGTATGAGACTGCTGATGGTAATCTAAATGAGTTAAAAACCATAGAAAAAAGTATTTCGGATATCGGTTCTGATGAGATTTCAAATGAAAATTTCAATGAAAATACAGGTGATTTTAAATTCTTGTCCATGGAAGACGGCAAAAATCATATCATAAACTTTTTCAAATAATAACATCCAAAGCTCTCTGCCAGTTAACGGGCGGAGAGCTTTTTTACAGTATATGTATAGTTATTCTCTTGTGTCCTAAGGATACCCATATAAGATATTATTCCAGACCTTTCAGGACACCAACCATAAGATCTCAGAAAACCGAATTGGAATTTCTATTTTTAAACTGAAAACGGCATAAAAACCAGCAGAACATAACACCCCCGAGTCCTCTTTTTTGAAGAGGGCTTGGGGATGTGCGCACTGAAACAGCATATTTCACCAGTTAATATGTTTTTTACTCTGATGTTCGGATATGGTTAGAGGGTGCTGCGGTTGCAACAGCCTCTTTAATTTTACATATTCTAATAATATGTATCCAAACCAGATATGCTGTTTAACTCTTTGATTCAAGACCAATGTGTTCTTACAAAATCGTATTCTTGCAATAAGAGGTAAATAAGAGGTTTTTGACTTATAAGCAAAAAAAGAAAAGCTTCAAAACAACGTATCTGCGCTGTTTTGAAGCTTTCTGTTGATATGACCCGTACGGGAATTGAATTAAATTTTTCACATTTTCTAACCTGCCGTGATATGGGAAATAGCCCATATTTACGGCATTTTTCAACCTTAACTCGTTTTATTATGCTGTCCTTTATTCTATCTTTTTGAAACGTGTAAAGGACAAACAAAGGACAACGTTATGGTCATACTCCTGTTATTTTCTTTTGAGAAGAACAACAACCAAATAATATGGAGGACACGAAAATGAAAAATATTCTCGATGAACTTTACGACTATGACCTGTTCCACCTGACCGAAATTGAGGATATGGACGGTTCATACAAGGCAGCCCTCGACAGACTTGTCAAGGCAGAAGCCGAACTGAAAAAAGCCTATCCCGATAATGACGAAATCCTCGATGAATACCAGTCAGCGGACATTGAACTGCACAACCTCTCCAACCGCAATGAGTTCCGCAAGGGCTTCAAGGTCGGCGCACAGCTTGTCCTTGAAATGATAAAGCCTATTAAGTGAGGTGGACGGTATGAGCAGATACAAAAGCGAACAGACCGCATACAACTCCCTGAAAAAGAAATACGTTCCGCTGTGGCGACTGGACACCAACACCGTGACTGTCACCCATTTCAATGCTGACACTCAGACCGAGGAGAGCAAAACCTACCACACTGACTTCATCAGGTATCATCTTCATTTCTCTGACAGTCATTGCCCCGACAGGCTTCGCAGGCTTGTCAATAATGGTAGGATAATTCAGTACCTCGATGATATGGAACGAAAAGTCAGTGAAGCTATCTCCCGTCAGGTAGAGCTTTGGAAGAAAACTGATAATTATTATCAAACTGCTTTACTTGCAGGCGATAAGAAGGAGATAATAGGACTTGAAAATTGTTTTGAAAACATGGCTAGAGAAATTATTTTTGAATGCATGGTTTATATTTAATTGAGAGTGCCTGCTGTGCCATAAAGACACAGCAGGTATCATTTTAATAGGTATGATATTTTTCTTCTCTCTTTTTGAAAGCTGCTTCTCCACCTTCCATTATTTCACATATACCTGTGCGAATCAGCTTTTCTTCAATACATCCAGCCTTCTTCCTTCCTCTAAAATCGACTTTTCCCTTTTTGTTTCTTTCTAATATGATGATACCTTCTGCATCACCCAAAACAGGTATGTTAGGATTATGAGTAACAATTATGATTTGTCTTCTATTTTTCATTTCCCTGATTGATTTTACAACAAGATTATAAATCAAACTGTTGTCCAAATCGTCTTCAGGTTGGTCGATTATCAGAGGATTATCACCTATATTCAAAATAAGAGTTAATAAAGCTGCACATTTCTGTCCAGGAGAACCAGCATTAATATCAATTTCCTCAGTATCTTGTATGATTTTGATTTCAATCTTATCCTCTGGAATAACATTGACTAGGGAGGATAATGTTCCGTTTAGTGCCTTATCTTTCCATAGTGTGACAAATCTCGGTTGTAAGCTCAACTCTGCGCTTATATTGTTAATTATATTTTCTTCTGATGTTAGAATCGACAAAAGAAACGCCTTGTAGTTTTCATAGTTGTTTTCTTTGCAAAGGATATACTCCGATATTTTCATGAAATCTTCTTCAAATGTGGTTCTTCCGAATTCCTTTTGTAAGCAATTCTTCCATTTAACAATATTAGAAATAGGCATTATTGATATCTTAATGCCTTCTGTTTTGATTTCATCGATAGCGTCTTTACGTTTTTGAGTGAGTTCAAATAATTTTGAAACAAATTGATCAATCTGAGTTTTTAACTGTTCAAGGAGTATTTTACTTTGCTCCTGTAAAGCTTCTAGTTCAGTTTTACGCTGACGGTTTTCTTGTAGTCTATTCTGAATAGTTTGAATATTTTCTACTCCGGTTACTTTTACAGTATTAACTAACTCTAAGTATTCACTCTCTAACTCCAGTTTTTTATCATGAATATTGGCAGATTCAAATGTGTTAATTTGAGTATCAATTGTCTGTTGCTCGGTTAGTAATGTATCTATAATTGTATCACATGATTTTAGCAAACTATCGATTAAAATTATAGCATCTGCATTAAGCTTTTTATCATCTGATAGGCGTGCAAGTGTCAGCCCATATTCGTTGCTTTTTTGACGAAAAGAATCAATAATGGTTTGTAAGTATTGTTTGTAATTCAAAGCGTTTTTTCTTGTAAGCTTTATGCCTTGATCAATACATTCATATCTCTTTCTTTTTTCTTCTAGCCCACTTGCTTTAAATCGACTAAGTAATGACTCGTCTTTAGTTATTTCGGTTTTAATCGATGCTAAATCCTTGGTTTTCTTTACTATATCAAGATATTCAGAAGATAGTCTTAATAATTCAGATACCGCTTTGGATATTTCGTCTGTGGTTGAATAAAGCTTTGACTGAATAATCTCATCGATCATTTTAAGTAACGGACTTTTATCTGTAGAATCACTTTTTTCTTGATCAATTAGATTATAAATATCTTTCTGACCGTAAAAATCTATTTTAAACTCGGGAGGATTATCAACTTCTCCTGTCTCGTTTTCATATGTAAAACTCTTGTTTTTCTTCGATCTTATACACTTTACTCCGTATTTTTCGGTTGAACCAAAATCAAAGAACGTTTCAATTGTTCCACCCTCTTGTAGAGTATTGTCGATAAGGGCGCATTCTGACAAAAGTTTTGACGAATCAAGACCACATCTTATAGATTCAACTAATGTAGACTTTCCTGTTCCACGTCCTCCAACAATACAATTAAGATAAGGTGAGAATCTCATTTTAATATCTTCTATATGAGAGAATCCTGACAAATTTATTCCTTCCACATAATTATGGGTTATTGTATTAGGGTCATATTCAATCCCCATCTCCTGCAATTGTAAATAATTAATGCAACGGTGTTCGTAATCAAGAAACACTTGACGTAACCCTTCAAATGTGAGTTCAGACATTTTAACCCATGTAAAAGCCTTACCAAATCCTTCTATTGAATGAACACTGGCGTTTTTATCTGACGGATTATCCGATCCGGTAATCAATGCAGCTGGCAAAATAGCATCGTTTCTGACTTTATTATTATACTCACGAACGTCTTCGCTTGTACGCACTTCGATTGCTGGAAATGTAACAAATTCTTTATATTTTTTAATCTCGTTAATATTACTTTGTCCAAGTCCTTTTTCAGAAGCAAAGTGAGCTGGAATAACAAATATTTGTCCTCGTAATTCATTACATAGGCTTTTTAATTGGTCTTCCGTTATGCTTTTAGTGGTATCAGCCCAATCATCACGTTTTAATCCTAATGATATAACTGTATCTTCTATTCGTGTAACGCTTAATTTATCATCAAAAATAATGATCATATGGGTGAAATCTGCCGAAACGCACAATTCTATACCATAAAATACTTTTATGTCAACTTTAGAATCATCACTTTTTTGTATTTCGTCTATCTTGGAAATAAATCCCACCGAATTATGATCGGTTATAACAACAGCATCCAAGCCCGCATCTTTGGCTGCAGTAAGCCATTGAATAGGCGTAACACTTTTATCACCAAAACAATTGCTGGCAGGTGTATGAGTGTGAAAATCTATTTTATACCATTTGGCTAATGCCATAACAGTCACTTCCTGTCTTATAAGATATATTGGGGAAACTCATTCAAAAAAGTTCTCCATTCCAAACATTTCATTAAATCAATGGTTCTTATTTTGAGTGGTCTCTTAATGCCATTGCTATCAATGAAGTGGTAATCATCAATCATTCTCTTGTTATAAACTAAGGGATATAGCAATATTATCTCTCTCACTTTATCAATGCTTGTCGAGTAAGAGTTCATTTGATAAACGTCCGACTCTTTTGAAAAAGTTTTAGGAATCTTCCACTTTGTATCTATGACAGAATAACTATCATTATCAACTTTGATTGTTATATCCGGACGTAAAGCAATATGCTTTTTCCCATCTGAATCACGTTCCAACAAATAGTTGCCCCGCATTTGATATGATACTCGATTTTTATACACTATTCGTGTCACTCTGAAAATAAACAACTCGAATAAGGCATTCATATCAAAGAGCATCATGTTAATAGGCGTATTTCCTGCGTTAAGAGTGCTGAAAATGCTTTTGAGGAACAGCTTGCCGTAGGTATATGATTCCTCGGCGTTCTGATTAGTAGAGTTGAAAGTTATATCCTTTAGCAACGCTTTTTCTTTGTTTATTGTTGTAAAATCGGAAAATGTAGGGAGCAGATATTTAATACGACGTTTATTACATGGATCATTACTGACAATATTCATAGTGTTTAGACATAGCTTAAAAAACTGATTGATTTCATTGTCGGCAGTGAACATGGAATATCGGCACCAGAATTTTGCAGGCTTTAGGAGATTCCTACTAAACTGCTTGTTGAATACTATTGTACCCTTTACTCGGTTGATATTCTTTTCAATCTTTTTATATGAATGCCGTAATCCTTCTTGAACATATTTTTCAAGAGAGGATAAAAACGTATCTATCAATATCTCGATCAAAGAGTTTTTATCCAGTTTTGTTGAGCCAGGTATTTCTCTTGCTGATGGTTTTTGATGTGATACCAATATCATTCTTGTGAGAACTGTTCTTAACTGCTCTTCTGAAACAGAACCATATAGCTTGGGTAAGATTTCTATATTCAAATCACCTAAAGAGATTGTACCTACCCAATGCTGAGCGATCAGTTTTTTGAATCCCCATTTAAAGACAGGTTCTTCATCCATAATGATACTTTGAAGCGATATGGCATCTTCTTTTGAGATAGCATTCTTGGTTATATCTCTTTTATCTTTGATGTGGAGTTCATCATATTCTTTAATAACAATAGTATCCATCATTCATAAATATGCTTAATAATATCAGCGGTTATTGTTTCCTTTACATGGTAGTGCTTCTTATCATCAATCATATAATCGCCCATATAGGAGAAGAACGAATCTGCTTCAAGCGTTATATGTTCATAAATTGCATCATCACGCAACTCACCTGTATCGTCAAGATCATTAAACACAAGCTGTATTTTTTGAATGTCATCAAAGAAGTATTCCTCTAGCAATGGAATAACAGAATTTCTTAAAGCATTGGCTATATCTTCTGCGTTTGTAACGCCAATAAACAGAGCGTGTCCGAGAAGATGCTGAGAATCAAGGAGTAACTCGATTCTGTTGTTGAGTGTGTTGAATAGCTTGATCAAATCAACGCCTTCTATATTACTTGCATCTATGCCCCTTAATTCAAGTTCGCTTGCTATAATATCCGCATCTGGAAGCATCGGCTCAAATTTAAACCTTCTTCTTAATGCTATATCAATTTGATCAATTGACCTGTCTGCGGTATTCATAGTTCCATAAATACTGATGTTTGATGGAACAGTGAAAACAGTTTTGGAATAAGGCAGAACAGCCGATAACGCTCCTGTTTCTCCTGCACGTTTATCAAGTTCAATCAAGCTGATAAGCTCTCCAAAAATCTCCGATATGTTTCCACGATTGATTTCATCAATAAAGAAAGCATATTCCTTTTCAGGATGCTGTTCAGCTTCCTCACACATTAACTTAAACACGCCGGGCTTTGGAGAATAATCAATAGAATTTGTCGCTTTTACATACTCAGGGCGTATTCCTTCAATAAAGTCTTCATAAGAATATGATTGATGAAATGTAACAAAGTTGTATCGCTTTGAAATTTTGGCACTATCAATGAATGTTTTTACAAAATCAGGACGAGCCTGCTGAACTCTGAAAAAGTCCACATACCATTCATTGGTGTTCATGTTCTTAAAAATTCTTGGTTGTTCTCTAAGGTCAGGAATGGGAGCAGGCAAAGTATTATGTTTTTCAAGTACAGAAGCTGCATTTACAGATACGCCAAGCTTTAATGAGTCAATCTTATGCTGAATTTCAGAAGTTTTCATTCTTCCATTGTTCTGTAAAAGAACCAATGTAACTAAAATCCAATCTTTTGAATCCTTATGATATGCGTCAGCAATCTGCTTATCATCAATTATATAGTCTATATATTTATTCATCAAAGACTGCAATCTGTATGTTTTCCCCGTTCCAGGAGGACCGTACAATATGATATTCTTAGCCATTTTCTTTTACCTCGATAAATACTTCAATCCAGATAGAAATGAACTTCCGTCTGCAACATTAGCTGATCCATATTTTGACATATAAACAGATTTCATATGTTCAATCTTAGCAGGAGAAATATAACCTATTCCTCTCATATAATCCTCAACATTTTTTATTCTTAGCTGGGGTTTTCTTGGGTTGCCGCCTTCTAAACGATCTCTGGCTGTGTTATAATTACATAGTAATCCATAGCTTTTGAACACATCAAATAAAAAACTACCTATATCATCGTTAGGACAATCCAGAGCAAGGTATCGAATAAGCCCCTTTTGAATACTTATATCAGGAGTACCTCTTCCATCAATAACTCCAAGAATAAATGCTTTCTTAATATCATCATCAGAAGATAATAATGCTGTTTTGAAATTAGGAATTTCAGTACAAAGGTCGGTTAATCCTGTTGATTCAAAGAAAGTGCTAAATCCAGGCAGACGGTTTTTTCCAGAATCAAAAGGTGTACCCTTAATATTATCTTTCATAACAGTATATCCGCCTACTTTGCTACCGATCACACAGACATGATCATAGTGTTCCGTTGTCTGTGTTTGTGTTGAATACTGCGGATTATATCTGACAGGAGCTGCCCAGTATAGCCTTCCGTTAGAAGATACGCTTTCATTGGCAGCATAGATACCACCAAGAAAGTAGGCAAGCTCTTTGGTAAGATATTTAGTGCTTGTTTTAATTCCTGCATTATAGATCTGTAAAGCCATAGATTTCTTCCTTTCTGGAATCAAAATAAGGCAGAGTTGTTATCTACCTTATTTGTAATCCTTTAATTTTTCATATCCGAAATAATTGCTTTTGCAATAGCCTGAGCTAATAAAGGCGGAACGGCATTCCCTACTTGTTTCATTTGAGAAGTCTTAGTACCATAAAATATAAAAGTATCAGGAAAAGACTGTATTCTTGCTGCTTCTCTCACAGTAATAGCCCTATTAAGATATGGGTGCATAAACTTTCCTGATGCAGGAGTGTCAAATCTTGTTGTAATAGTTACTGATATATCCTCAGCGTCCATACGTTCCCAAGTACCGCTATAAATCGACTTAGTAATATGTTCCGCAGGCAAATATTCTTTTCCACCTTTCGGAGGTATCATAGCCATACGTTCTAATGCTACTTTAGCGTGATTTGTTGCAACATGATTATATAACGATGTTGATCCTTTTCGCAGTAGTTTCTGATAATCCGATTCAGGTGTAAATCTATATTCTGATATTTCAGTTCCTTCGCCTGAATTGAGATAATTTAGATCGCTGATAGCATCCCATATTGTTGTTTTTATTTCTGACGCTTTTGGCATCGCAACAGGAGATGCCCCTGCTTTCTTTCCGATAATAACAGCTCTATGTCGGCTTTGTGGCACACCAAAATCAGCTGCACATAATACCTGAGCATTGATAATATAACCTAACTCGGTAAACATTGCTGTGAGTTCATTCTGAAAGTAACCATTTTCGGCAGTTAAAAGGTTAGGAACATTTTCCATGACGAAATAACGAGGAGATACTTCTTTGACTACCTCAACAAAATATTTGAATAAAAAATTTCGAGGATCATTAATAGTTTTTCTTTGCCCTTTTTGTGAGTAACCTTGACAAGGTGGGCCGCCTACACATAAATCAACAGTCCCTTTGAATTGCTTGAAAGTATCGTGAATAGGCAACTTTGTAATATCTTCGATAATCATATTAGGATTGTTACGATTTTTGATATATGCCTGAGCAATAGACTTATCATATTCATTTGCAAGAACAACATCAAACCCCATTTGTTCAAAACCAAGAGATAGCCCACCAACTCCGGCAAATAAATCTATCATTTTATATGTTCCCATGATATAACACCTGCGCTATTCTCTCTTTTGTTATTCTGCAATATTCTTCATTGATTTCTGAACCTATAAAATTTCTGCCGTTTTGTAGAGCAGCTACACCTGAACTGCCACTTCCGCAGAAAGGATCAAAAACGGTATCATTTTCGTTTGTAAGGATTTTTACAAACGTATCTAAAAGCTGAACAGGCTTCTGTGTCGGATGCTTTCCGCACTTTTTTTCTCCAGAAGGGGTAACTGATGTTTCAAAGAAATCGTGGATTGCTTTTCCGTCGTTGTTAAATGTTCCTGTATGCTTTTTGTATGTAAAATAAATCCAGGCTTCCGTTGAATTTATAAAATGCAAGTTCATATTACGGGGCATAGGATTTTTTTTATGCCATATACCTGTGGTTTTATAATAAAAGCCGTGCTTTTCAGCAAGTCGAATTATTGTTTCAACTTTAATAATAGACATAAACATTATTACTGAGCTACTCTCTTTAACTACTCGTGACAACTCAGCGAAAAATAAATCCATTTCCTTTTCCCAATCCGCAAACTCCAAATCATCCCAGCCAGCAGCACCAAAAAAGTTTTCACGCATTGCTTTTAGGTTTGTGGCTCTGTTCTGCATAAACAACCCTAAATTATAAGGCGGATCAGTAAGAACCAAATCAACTGATTTTGACTCCATATCTCGCATTGCATCAAGGCAGCTTTTATTGTAAAGCACAAAACGGCTATTCATTGTGTTCCTCCACTGTATATGCTTAAATATCTTTATTTCTCTTACATAACTTTAATACTTTATTATACCATTTTTCGGGTTGATTGTCAAGATTTCGAGAACAGTTTTGGTAACCTTCGTAGTTAACTTTGAACCCACTGGAATCAAAGTCCCTCTCAAAAAGAAAAGAGCCAAGTAGCAAATGCTCCTCAGCTCCATAGCCTTATTCAATCCCCGTAAACATAACCTGATAACTAAGCCCCGTAAACTCCCTGAGAAAGTCCATATCCGAGAAGTTCAGTCCGTAGTTATGCGTCTTGCCACTATCCTTACCCGTGTAGAGATACTCCATCTTCTCCTGATCGAGATGCTCGGTGCGGAGAGCTTCACGGTCAAATCCTTTTTCTTTCAGGTGATATAGCACGATGCGTGAAAGCTGCACCTGCACGATGCGATAGCTCTCGGTGTCGGCACAGTGGTCTAGAATGCCCAGAATATCGAATATCGTTTCGGTATCTTTCAGGTGGTCGGTATCGTACTCGGCTTCGGGAAGATACTCGATATACTTATCATTGTTCAGGAACTGCACCGTACAATTCACATAAGGAATGATCTTGAGCTGCATTTCCAGGCTGATCTCACTTCCACGTCGCAGGCTCACCCACCGCTGAGACAGGGAGCTTACCGACTTGAATACACTTCTTTTCTTGTTTGCCTGCGGAATGATCGGCGTATCGTCCTCGTTTATCAGGTAATCTATCGGAACATCGAAGTATTCTGCTATTCTCGTTATCATGTCGAGGTTCGGCATACCGTCATTCACCCATTTGGTGACGGTCGCAGCCGAAATGCCCAGCTCGGTGGCTAACGCTCTCGGCTTCAAACCGTGTTCATCACATAATTCATTATATTTTCTCCAAAAGATGGTCATTTTGTGTCCCTCCAATTTGTGCAAAAAGCAGAACTTAACTCATTCTGATTATTTTTACTTGACAAATGCTACTTAGGTAGCATATAATATGATTTAGAGATTGAAACGTGTTATTTCATTTCATATTATAGCACATCAAATGCAATCTGTCAAGATAAATAAAGAAAAAATAACAGACAAAGGAAAAGACAACATGAATACTATTCAATGGGGAGAACCCCGACCGTTTCGGCAGAGTGCGGACGATATCCCTTTTCCGCTCGATGCGTTGCCGAGTGTTCTACGAAATATGGCGCAGGCGATCTCGGTCACGACTTCCACCGACGTGGGAATGGCAGGGACAGCGATGCTCTCAGCCGTGGGCTACTGTTTCACAGGTCTGTATCGGCTTGCGGGCAAGGCAGACCATACCGAACCGCCTGTGCTGTATTCGATCATCATAGCACAGCCTTCTGAAAGAAAAAGTCCTGTGATGCACTTCATCAAAGCTCCGTTCGACAGCTTTGAGAGCAAGTACAACAAAGACCACCGTGAGGAAATGTACAAGGCACAGCAGGACGTTAAGGCTCTGGAAGCCCGTGTGAAGGCTATGGAGAAAGAGGACAAGCCTGACACCGCCGCAATTGCAAAGCTCCGTGTGCAGGCGGATAATATTCGCAACACAAATCCTATCCGTATCGCCGTTGACGATATAACCCCCGAATCCCTTGTGATTGAGCTGAGTGAGAATGATTCTCTGCTGATGATCTCAGACGAAGCAGGAATGCTCAGTAACTTCAACGGCAAGTACAACGGCGGTATTCCGAACCTTGACCTGCTTCTGAAATCGTGGAATGGTGAGAAGTACATCTGCAACAGAGTTATCCGAGGGCGAACGGAAATTCCCCGTCCTTATCTTTCTGTTGCACTCGCAGGTCAGCCATATATCTGGGACAACATGATGAACGATACCGCTTTCAGGTCAAGTGGACTTATCGCACGTTTCGTTCCCTGCTTTGCAAAAAGCGATGTAGGAAAACGGCGATATGATACCGCACCTATATCAAAAGAGGTCAGGGAGCAATATCACGATTTCATTCATCAGCTCCTGAAAGGAAAGAAAGATCATAATGGTGAGGAAACGATACTGCACCTGTCCCGTCATGCTTCCGAGGAGTATATCAAATACTGCAATAACTATATCGAAAAAGAGATCAAGGAATCCATGTGCTGCTGTCAGGACTGGGGTGGAAAGTTTCACGGACTGATACTTCGGATAGCCTGTATTCTTCATTGTGCCGACTGCTGTTCCAGAGGTGTTGAGCCGTCCGATGAAAGCGTGAATCATGATACGCTTGTGAGGTCGTTCAGCATAGCCCACTACTACCGCTATCAGGCGATTTACGGTTTCAGCGTGAATGCTCCCGACGGGAACATTGTCAAGGCTGAGAAGATCATCCAGATTATCAAGACAAAGAACATCAAACAGGGCTTGAAGTCCGACCTCTATCACGCCTGCCGATGCAATCTTTTCCCAACGGCAAAGGATTTCTATTCGGCTCTTGATACCCTCGCTGAATACGGCTATGTCGCCTACGAAGATGTGACCGCCGCCAACAACAAAAAGGCTCAGATGGTCTATGTTAATCCCCATATCTGATTTCACCGGATTTTGTGGATTTTGGGAGCTTGACTTTTGAAATAGCGATATAGCTTTCTTTTCAGGCGACAGAGGTAAATGTTGCTTGCTGTTGGTTGATGTTCTTTGAACTCAATCTGTACATCTTTGAAGGAAAGGTTATAGACATTTTTGTCCGCAACTCCAGCTATGAGTGCTGAAATCCTATTGGACTTTTTGTCCATTAGGGCATCGGTAATATCAACATTTTTATGGAAAGGTGGTGAGGAATATGGTCGATATGGAAAAGGTTGAAACGCTGACTTCTCTGCTTGAAGAAAGAAGCGGTCTTGATATTCGTGAAGCTGTTGCTCGCAACATTCACTATCTCAACGGTTATGAGAGCTTTCTCTATAAAAACGAGATAGAGTATCTGCTCGAAACTCTCGGTGTCGAGGAGGAGCTTCCGTTCTAAAATCGGGACTGGCAATTATTCATTTTTGAATAATAGTTTGTAAGAAAAATCAGCATTGGCTTTCGCTCATTTTCGAGATTTAGGTTTTGAAAAAATCATCATTTTTGAAATGTCGATTTTCAAAAAATGTAATGCGGATTTTTGAATAAATGCGCCCACATTTTCGGCTGCTCCGACAGCCATTCTTCTCCCGTAAGGGATAGCCCCGCAGGGCGGAGTAGTTCTTGTGGCGGTCTAATGCTGCCGCAAGTACTACGGAGTTACAAGCGGCGCACTCGCCCTTTGTAAGAGGTGCTTCGCACCCTTTTGCTTGCCGATATACTTATCGTTGCAAGCTCTCTCATAAGCCCATCAGGGGCGTTCATCATATCACAGGTGGTGAGCCTCGTGATATGATTCTTCTTCCGCATCAGCGGTCAATTTGAAAGGTGGTGATGCCTATGTTTTGATGATTGGATTTCGTAGATAGAGAGAAGTAAATCCAATGAAAAAAGAAAGGCGAACTATGAAAGAAAAGAGAATATCTTTCGGTCAGGGACACGGTTCTCTGGCTCACAATAACAGGGAGTTTATGGCGGCGAATGTTGACCCTCTCCGCACTCCCAACAATATCACTTTCGTGTGTCAGCCGATAGCCGAAGCATACGATCAGCTTTTCAAGGAATCCACCGTGCGTTATAATGCCCGGCAGAAAAGAAATGATCGCAAGATCGGTGACTACTATGAACACCTTTTCGGCTGCAAGCCCTGCAACACGGTCAAGGTAAATGCTCTCGACCAAAAGAGCTTTTATGAAGTGGTGGTGCAGATAGGCAAGCGTGAGGATTCGGGCATTGGAACAGAGGACGAACATCTCGTTGCAGATTGCCTGAAAGAGTACATGGAAGGATTCCAGAAACGCAATCCCAACTTCTACATTTTTAACGCCGTCCTGCACATGGACGAAGCGACTCCGCACCTGCACTATGACTACATTCCTGTCGGGCATTATAAGCGAGGTCAGGACGTTCAGAATGGCATTGCCCAGGCTCTCAAAGAGATGGGCTACGGCACAGGAAAGCAGGCTATTGCCCGTTGGAGAGCTGCCGAAATTGAGGTGCTGAATAAGATATGTCTTGAACACGGTATCAAGCCCCTTGCCCCCGAAAAGGCAAGAGGTACACTTGAAGTCGAGGAGTACAAGGAACAGCGCCGACAGGCTGACGAGCTGGCACTTCAAAATGTCCAGGTCGAAGCTCAGATTGCTGTGAAAAAAGCGGTGCTTTCAACGACTGAAACTCAGCTCGAAGAACAGCAGAAGCTCCTCGGTGATACGCAGGAGCAAGTCCGTGAAGCGACTGCCGACCTTATGGAACAGACACGGAAAATTGAGGACGGCGAAACGGAGCTGTCCGAAATGATCGATAAGGTCGAAAAGAAGAAGCAGGAGTATCAGAGGATAGAGAAGAACGCTAACGATATTCTCAACCTTATCCCCAGTTATGAGAAGGACGATCAGGCGGAGCGTGACTTTGAGCTAATTCAAACTACGCTCGGTGGTCTTACTCGCAATGCTATGGCTGCAATGAAGAACAGGGACGAGATCAATGTTCAGGTCGGGGAGCTTTGCAAGATACTGAAAAAAGCCCTGAACAAAGTCCACAAGTACAGCATAACGATAGGCGAACAGCGGCAGCTTCTTCATAAGATCGAAAAGCTCAATGATGAGCTTACTGATAAGAACAAGAGCCTGTACTCTCGCAACCGTGAATTATCTGCTGATAACAACACACTGAAAAAGAAATATGATACAGTGATAGCTGTATATCGTAAGGTCGAGAGCATTGCTCCCGAAGCTATTACACAGGCGAAGATGCTTGTTGAAGCCGAAAGGCAGAGGGAACAGGAACTGCAACAGTTAGAAGCTCAGTCCCGCAAAAAGAAAAAATCGTGGGGCTTAGAATAAACATATACAACAAGATAGAAAGCAGGGGAAGTACCTGCTATGGAGGTCACTATGACAACAAACAGAAAAAACGAGCTTATCGCTCAGCTCGTAAATATCCTGAGCGAACTTATCGAATCCAATGATTCCGAACAGGTGGCTGAGGTCAAGTCCGATGCCGTGGAGATGCTGACCGTCAAGGAATGTACCGAAGCGGTTAGAGGACTGTCTGAACACACCGTCCGCAAGCTGATAAAGCAGGGAAAACTGCCGTATCTGAGGACGGGCGATGGCGTGAACGGCAAGATGCTTATCAACAAGGCTGATCTGCTCGCCTACTTCAACGGACAGACAACAAACAGATAAGTCTGTACGCTGAGAACGGCGATTTTACGCAGTTTGAACGTCAACAGACAGAAAATCCACAAACACCATAGAACAAAGGACATAGATTTGGGCATACTCCTTAAAAAGATAGAAAAAACTCTTGACAAAAGCCCGATAGTGCGCTAACATTAGAGTAACAGGAGTATGCCATAAAATCTATGTTGACAGAAAGGGAATCAACTTATGGCTACGATAAGAAAAAGAGGAAACTCCTATCAGATCAGAGTTTCCTGCGGATATGATACATCAGGTAATCAGGTGGTTCAGACTATGACCTGGAAGCCTGCGGACGGTATGAACAAGAAGCAGATCGAGAAAGAGCTTCAGAAGCAGGCGATACTGTTTGAGGACAAGTGCATGAAAGGTCAGGTCACTGCGAACATCAAGTTTCAGGACTTCGCTGAACAGTGGTTTGAGGAATATGCGAAACTCAACCTCAGAAATACGTCCTATGAGCGTATGAAACAGCTCACGGTGAGGGTGTATCCTGCGATCGGACACCTCCGACTTGACAAGATCACCAGCCGTCATATCCAGCAGTTTATCAACGATCTGGCACTTAACGGCAAGAGCCTGAAAAACGGCAGACCGCTGTCGAGAAAGACAGCCGTTCATCACCTTAGTTTCATCAGCGATGTGTTCGCTTACGCTGTAAAGATGGAAATGCTCACCGACAACCCCTGCAAGCGTGTTACCGTTCCGAAGGGTGAGAAGAAGGAGAAGGACATCTACACTTTGGAAGAAGTCGCACAGCTCTTTCAGCTCCTTGAAACCGCACCTCTGAAATACCGCACTTTCTTTACTTTGGCGATATACAGCGGATTCCGCCGTGGAGAAATGCTCGGACTTGAATGGAAGGACATCGACTGGGAGCATAATGTTATCAGCGTCCGCAGGACAAGCAATTACACCGCTTCTAAAGGCATTTACACCGATACCACCAAAACAAAGAAGTCTCAGCGTTCGCTGAAATTTCCTCAGAGCGTCATGGACTTGCTCCGTGAGTATAAAGCGGAACAGGACGAGGAGCGTATAAAGCTCGGCACGAAATGGCAGGACTATGACCGCCTGTTCGTGAAGTGGGACGGCAGACCGATGAACAACAATACACCGTATTTCTGGCTCAAAGAATTCTGTGAAGATAACAATTTCCGTTTCTGTGATATACACTCCTTGCGACACTTCTATGCCTCGGCTCTCATCAATGAGGGCGTGGACGCAGCTACCGTGTCGGGAGCGTTAGGTCACTCAACGATAACTACCACGACTTCTATCTACTGTCATGTGTTCAATCAGGCTCAGGCGAGAGCAGGAGATGCTATCGCATCGGTGCTTGACTTCAAGAAGCACGACACGGACAACGGCTCCAAAGGACAGCCTAAAGCTGTATAAAGGACAAGTAAAGGACAGAAGCCGTCACGGGATAAAAAAAGAACTCAGAAATGGCGATTTAACGTCATTCCTGAGCCTTGTGTGTGGTGACCCGTACGGGAATTGAACCCATGATTACGCCGTGAAAGGGCGTCGTCTTAACCTCTTGACCAACGGGCCATATTTTTACGGGAGATAAGTGGTGGCGGTAACTGGATTTGAACCGGTGACACCCTGGGTATGAACCAAGTGCTCTAGCCAACTGAGCTATACCGCCGTTTTTGTTATCTCCCGTAACGACTTGTTTATTATACACCAAATACACGCAGTTGTCAATAGTTTTTCAAGAAAAAATTCAGCTTTGTATACTTATACTATTTTACTACACTTTTTTTATTATTTTTGTGTTTTAAATTCAAAAGTATACAAGTTCAGACGATAATTTGCCTTTGAAGTACTGTTTCCTGAGTATTTTTTCTCCATATATCTGCTTTGAGCATCATTATTATTGAAAATAATTCTTTAAAGATGATCTATTTCCTGATAAATAGGTCTTCTTTTTTCTTTTATATAGTAATAGAATAATCATCAAACGATGACTGCGCTGTTTTGTTCATAAAATTTCAGCCAATACAATCGATAATGTTTTTCTTGATAATAGTATCATGATGTGATATAATTAATGCCGGTACACCTTGCAGACATAGTATGAGGATTTACTGATCTGTCATTTAAATTATCTGTCTGATTAGATTTGACTTTCAGATGTAATTTGTATTGTATCGGCTGATGTTTTGGAATTCTGAAAATCCCCTGCCGAATGATGCTGTGAGGTGCTTCAAAAAAATTTTCAAATAACGCAATCAGAAACCAATGACATTCGTTTTATAAGTGAAAGCTTTCGTAATTACCCGCGGGGAGGTGAGGATATGACGATGAGCATTGACGAAGTGGTGGATAATTTTGCAGACCATATCTACCGTGCAGCCTATGCATATCTCGGTGATGCGCATGAGGCTGAAGACGTTGTCAGCGATGTGCTGATGAAATACTTTTCGGTTTGTGAGTCACTTGATATCAATTCGGCGGAACATCTTAAAGCTTGGCTGCTTCGCACGGCGATAAACCGATGCAAGGATATAAGAAAGTCGTTCAGGTGGAAGCGGACAACCGCTCTTGAAGATGTACATAAAACGGATTTCGGCTGGACGGAAGCCGAACTGGATGTGAAACGGGCGGTAGATAAGCTTCCCGACAAATACAAAGCCATCGTTTATCTTTACTATTATGAGGAGTACAAAACAGAGGAGATAGCACGTATACTCAGCCTGCCGAAAGGAACTGTTGTATCGCGGCTGAAAAGGGCGCGTGACAGGCTGAAAGATGTGCTTTCGGATTACGGAGAGGAGTGAGCCTATGAGCGCGATAAAGGATTTGTACGGCAAGACAAAGCTTTCCGATGAAAAAAAAGCCGAGCTTAAGACTGCGCTCGGTCAGCAATTCCCTCAGTACGCAAGTATAGCGGATAAAACGGAGGTCATTGGAATGAACGATAATACTATAAAAGAAAACAGCGGGCGCATAAAGATTCGCAGCAAGCTGAGAACAAGCGCAGTAATCGCGGCGGCGGCTGTTGTGGCTGTGATAGGCGGAATGAAACTGGCGAGAGATCAGTACATCGAAAGATCACTGATACAGCCCGCAGGTCAGGAAGAGGATAATTATACAACAGACAGAGAAGATTCTGTAAAAGAAGATTATTCACCTCAAGAGGGCTATATCGCAGATGCTGATAAGACAATTCGCGGAAATACAAAAACTATATTCAACTCAGCGTGTGAAGCATATGCTGATCTTATCGATAGTACAGGCGATGAACTTGTTCTCGGCGAAGAAAAGATGATAACTCCAGAAATGGTCAGAAAGTCACGTGAGACGAAGATAGTACACGAAAATGGAAAATGCTCAGCTCTCGAATTTGCAGCCGCTATGGACAAGAATATATATGGATCGTTGGATGAAGATTTAACACAATATGATTTTGCGGTGGACTTCATGTATGATGAAAGCGGCACAAAAGTCGTAGGTATAAACTATGTATACATCTACCTTGACCCAGAACACAAAAGCTTTACCACATACCCGCCATACGGTGCAAATGGCGGTATAACAGAAAATGGCATCACAAGAAGATTCAGCTATGATAGTTCATGTGCAAAGAAGCTGTATGAAGAAACCGAAGCGGCTATCAAGCACTACAACGAAAACGGCGAATACTTTACGATAGACAGTATAAACATGACTGCCGCTTCAAATGAATACGGTTATCTGACTGATGATTACGTGAGAAATGACATAGTAGAAGACGATGAAATGAGATTTTCACGTGCTCTTCTTAACGAGGACAGCATGACTATGCAGCTGCGCAAAGACGGAAATAATTTCGTTATTAAATTCACACATGACAGCAGCGGTAATGTAAACGGTGTGGATAGAGTATTTGTTCAGGTATTCAAAGATGGAGCTGATGAAAACGGTAAACAAAAGAGCAAGCGCTATGTTTATCCCGATGAAAACAACACCGCCAGATCACAAGACGATCAGCTGATGCCAAATGTTACGGGAATGAATTTATACGATGCCTTAGACGTTTTGAACGGGTACGATTTTGATTATTCTTATAAATATGTATATGATCCAGATCAACCCGAAGAAACAGTAATATCAACTACCCCAAAAGCAGGAACAGATATTTCTGACTTAAAGCATATCGAGCTCGAATTTACTACAAGGTACAAAGTTGCAGATGATCCTCGATCAGAACTTGAAACCGAGCAAAAGAGCAAAACAGAACAATAAAACGTCATATACAGATACCGCTATCACCTGTGAACCCCATTTTAAAAAATTAACATTATACCACTTGCAAACAGGCAGGCTATGTGATATAATTAAAATATATTTTTTAAGGAAAGAGGTTTGCGCTATGACCAATGAATATGTTCTCATACTTGACTTCGGCGGACAGTACAACCAGCTCATCGCAAGACGTGTGCGTGAATGTAACGTTTACTGCGAAGTCAAGCCGTATAACAAGATCGGCATAGATGAAATAAAAAAGCTCTCCCCAAAGGGCATTATCTTCACGGGCGGCCCTCAGAGCGTTTACGGTGAAGATGCACCCAGCGTTCCGAAGGAGATATTTGAACTTGGCATACCCGTACTGGGCATATGCTACGGTTCTCAGCTGATGGCTCATGTACTGGGCGGCAAGGTCGAGACCTGTAAGGTATCAGAATACGGAAAAACAGAAACTATCTATGATAAGTCCTGTACCCTTTTCGCCGATGCTGAGATACCCGGCAGTGCAATAAGCTGGATGAGCCACACTGATTTCATATCAGAAGTTCCCGAGGGATTCAAGATCGCGGCGCACACTTCTAACTGCCCCTGTGCCGCTATGTACAACGAGGATAAGAAGCTGTATGCAGTACAGTTCCACCCCGAGGTAAATCATACTCAGTTCGGCGTTAAGATGCTCAACAGCTTCCTCAAAGATGTATGCTGCTGCACTGGCGACTGGACTATGGAGAACTATGCTGAAAAGTCTATTAAGGAGATACGCGAGAAAGTCGGCAGCGGCAAGGTACTGCTGGCACTTTCGGGCGGCGTTGACAGTTCTGTACTGGCAGCACTGCTTTCAAAGGCTATCGGCAGACAGCTCACCTGTATATTCGTCGATCACGGCTTTATGAGAAAGAACGAGGGCGACGAGGTCGAAGCTGCGTTCAAGGACTGGGATATCAATTTCGTCCGCGTAAATGCCAAAGAGCAGTTCATGGGCAAGCTGAGAGGTGTTTCAGACCCCGAAACAAAGCGCAAGACCATCGGCGAAGAATTCATAAGAGTATTTGAAGCCGAAGCTAAGAAGATAGGCAAAGTAGATTTCCTTGCACAGGGCACCATTTATCCCGATGTTATCGAGAGCGGTGCGGGCGATGCGGCAGTCATCAAGAGCCATCACAATGTCGGCGGACTTCCCGATCACGTTGATTTCAAGGAGATCATCGAACCTCTGAGAATGCTGTTCAAGGACGAGACAAGAAAGCTTGGTCAGGAACTGGGTCTCAGCGAGACACTGGTATGGAGACAGCCTTTCCCCGGTCCCGGTCTTGCAATTAGAATAATAGGCGAGATAACTGACGAAAAGCTGGAGATACTCCAGGACGCTGACTGGATATTCCGCGAGGAGATCGCAAATGCAGGTCTTGACAGGAGCATAAATCAGTACTTCGCAGTGCTTACCAACAACCGTTCGGTAGGCGTTATGGGCGATTTCCGTACCTACGATTACACACTGGCGCTCAGGGCTGTTGAGACCACCGATTTCATGACAGCCGAATTCAGCCGTATCCCCTATGAGGTACTCGAAGTTGCTTCCCGCAGGATAGTTAATGAGGTAAAAAATATCAACAGAGTATGCTATGATATTACTACAAAGCCGCCTGCTACTATTGAGTGGGAATAATCATGTAACAATAAATACTAAAGAGCTGATCAGAAATGGTCAGCTCTTTTTGATAAATATATGGTTGATAAATCGCAGTATGCCTGAGCATACAGATTGCAACACCCGCCAAAGCCGCCATTGCAAAGCGCAATGAGCTCGCAGTATGCCTGAGCATACAGATTGCAACAACGCAAGGCAGAGAGCATAAAGGCTTATCTGGACTCGCAGTATGCCTGAGCATACAGATTGCAACCAGGCAGTAAGCCGTCTACAAGGTCAGCCACGGACTCGCAGTATGCCTGAGCATACAGATTGCAACTGCAAAAATACACAAGCATAACTGAATACATGGATTGAATATGTATTGTTTTAACCTTATCGAGTGTATCTGATGCTGAATAAGATTCAGACTTACTCATACTTTCTCGATTTACGGACGCCGAGCCGCCCGAAAAAGTGCGAATTATCAAGAATTTATCAGTTCACATCAGTTTCGCACTTCGATGACAGATCACTTTCGATGATCTTGTCAATATCCTTAATGCCTATATTCTGGCTGGCATTATAATCGGCATTTTCCTCAAATCCGCATTTCAAGCATACAAAAGATGATTGTGTTTTCCGGTTTTCTTTATCGATATGACCGCATTTGCTGCACCTTTGGCTCGAGTACTTCGGATCGATATAAACTATTTTTATGCCTTTTTCTTTTGCTTTATATTCAATTTTAGTTTGAAGATCATAATATGACCAGTTCTTCAAAAAGCGATCTGATTCAGCCGTAATCCCGGACAGATCTTCCATTTGGATCGTTCCGCATTCTTTTTTTACAGCATAATCGATAAGCGCACGACTGTATTTGTGATTTACCGTATCACGGAATCTTGCAATTCTATCCTCTATTGAATATACAGGCTTATTTCTTGTTTTGACCCCGTGACCTATACGTCCATCTCCACAATTTTTGCCTTGTTTTAGCAGAGAAAGTTTTCTTGATTCTACTCGACGGCGAAACTCTTCTATTTCTCCGCCATGTATCGTAAATCTTTGCAGATCGCCGTAGACCGACGCACATATCGGATAATGTATGCCAAGATCAACACCAAGTATTCTATTGGGATCAAGATTATTTGCATTATCAGGTTCAAAAGCATAGACCAAATTCAAAAACCATTGCTTCTTTTTCTTATTATAAATAAGTTTGCTTGCACTTATTCCGTAAATCTGATCAACACATCGTTCCAAAATAGTACGAGTAGACTTATCACGCACAATTACCTTGAAACATATCTCGGTATTCTTGTAGCCCAACCGCTTAAATGCATGACGGTTAAGCAATTTAAGGAAAACAAAAAAATCATTATCTTTGTATTCCACACGAATTGACTTGTTATGAAGATCAAGTGGCTGATTAGATTTATAATTTATAATTGATTTTGTTCCTTTTAAAAATTCGCTTTTTGAATTTTTGAACTCAGCACACACCGTCTGTGTCGTAGTAGAACAGTTTGCAGAATACAGATCGTTTCCGACTTTAAATTTATCATTGACAAATCCACCGAGAGTATAATTCAATACATCTTTTTCCTTTGGATATTCGTGATTTTCTTTATAATAATCACTCGAAAAATTACTGTATTCCCAACAATACTGAATGGTTTTATTTTTGATTTCTCTTGTTTGCGCCTGCAGCTGCCAAAGAAGTTTGTAAACATCTGAATAATCCACAGGATTGCCATCTTTATCAAAGTGTTCGCAGATCAATGCTAATCTAACGACCTTATTCATTGGTTTCATCACCCCGCCTTCTATATCATTTAACTTATCATATATATTATATCACAGGAATTTGAATATGTCAATCAGACTATACTAAGTTATAGACTCCAGCGGTATCTGTTCCAGATCCCAGGAGCTGTCGGAGTGAATTGTTATCAGTTCAGCACCGCGCTGTTTAGTCTCTTTGGCTATGCCCGGCATCGCAAGATAGTCGATACTCATGCCGTATGTCAGGCGAATACCCTTGTATTCAAGTGATGCGTTGTTGTAGTGGTCGTGACCGCAGAACATTCCCGTTGTGCTTCCAAGTTCCACTGCTGTATCGAACAGCTTGCTGGGATATTCGGAACAGCACACAAGGTCATTGGTGACACCGCCGTGATCGCCGGGATTGTCGCCGAAGAAGTGTTTCACCTCGTCACTGCCTTCAAGATAAAGCTCCGTTGCGGTCTTGTATTCCTGTAACGGGATATGGAAAAATAACAGCGAATCAACGGTATGTCCCGCTTCAGCGTTCATGCGCTCGACTTCCTCAGCATACCATCTCACCTGATCGTCATGGATAAAATCGTATTCATTTAAACCATCGGCCGTGTATGCGTTGGAGTCTATCAGAAACAGACCTGTGTTCAGGGAACCATCGGAGTTGCGAAGCTCGATAAGCTGATTGTTCCTGCCCATGATATCAGGCTGAACATATGGATAAAGGAGATTTGCGGAAGTTTTATAGGATAATGACTTGTATACCTCGTTTAGTTCTTTTTTGTTAAGCGTTGACGTACTCTCTGTATCATGGTTGCCGTAGGTAAACGCCCACGGGATACCTGTATTACGCATAAAAGCCGCAAACTGGTGAACAGGGGCTGAGTTGTTAAGCGACATGGACATTATGCCCATAGGGAAACACATATCCCCCGTGACTATCACAAGATCCGGATGTGTATGTTCGATCTCGGCATAACAAGCGCGGAGAGCTTTCAGATCTTCGGGGTATGAGTACAGACTTCCGCCGATATGGATATCCGTCAGGTGAAGAATTTTGAAATCATCGGTGGTCTTGGTTATAGTATAGATACCTGTATCTTCATCATAGCTGATCTTATGAGTGTTATGCTGTACCACGGGCACTGAATTGATATAGGTCTGAGTGTACCACCTGTCGCGCTTTAAAAATGTAAATCCTACGACTGCGATAACGGCAGATGTGGCCAAAGATATCCTCAGCTTGTTCACCACGATGTTCTCATAAGTGATCTTTTTTCTCAAGGTCAGATCATATATGAGTATGGATATCCCGAACAGAACACCGGCAACAGGTAAAATATTCAAAGGATATATGACCTTGTCAGCGACCATTATCGTGAAAACTGTTGCGCTTATCCAGTATACGGCAGAGAAAATCGCTATTCCTCTGGTGTGATTTTCGTACTGCTTATGGTCGGGCATTTTGATGCGCCTTCTGAATATCCTCAGACAGAGGTTATTTTTAAAAACGAGGAACACCGGTATCTCTACAGCTATACTGTTTTTGAATGCAGTTTCATTTAACTCGGTGGGTTTTGAATTGCTGTAAGTATAGAAAAAGATCTCTGAAAGAAGTATTATAAATATCATCGCATACATCAGAGCGATACTGTTCAGCAGACGCTTTAAATACTTATCACTTCGGCTTCGCAGGAATTTATAGGCATCGGTGTCATACTTATTTCCATCAGCCGATCTCTCAGTTCTGAGAAAATGTTTGAATGGTATAAACGCGCACAAAAGCCAGAATGAGATAAATCCGATATCCCCTACAACATAACGGCGTCGCACTGCAAGGTCATGTATCAGCCAGAAGATCATCAAAAGCGCTCCCGACAGGAATGCCGCTACAAGATATGACCTTATGCGCTGTTTACGTATCTCTCTTTTTATCGTCGGGAGAGCGAGCGCTTCACCCTCTTTTCGCCATTTATCAGCACTGTCAGCAGGATATCCTGCAAGTTCTGCCATCTGCGAAAGTTTTCCGAATTTTCCAAGCAGTTCTTCAAGTGCTTCGTCCTCGTGCTTGTCAGCTTTTATCTTATCAAATTCAGTATTGAGTGCTATTTCTATCTTAAGCTGAGCTTCATTGACTTCATCTGAATACGAGATATCATCGAACATCATATCGACAACAGCCTTGATCTTGCGGTTGAGCTGAGTATCAACAGAGTTTTTTTTCTTGCCCATAGGCGGACTTCCTTTCATTTTATGCGGATAACAGAATTTCAGATAATTATTTTATTCATATAATATATACATAAAATTCTTTGCTTATACATATATTATATCAACATATTTGCTGCGTGTCAAGCGGCTGATATATTATTATTATGCCAACAATTTTGTACACATGATATTACTCATAATATCTCACGGCTATCTCTTTAACACTCCGCCACAAAGTACTATATAACAATTAATCTGGTGTGCCTGCGGGATAACCAGAAAATATTTTCCAAAAGCCCTTGACAAAGATAAATTTTTCGTATATAATTAATGACATGATTTTACAGATCTGAAATTTAAAGAAAGGAGTGTTTTTGATAATGAATAAGAAAATAAACAACAATGTTTTCAAAAGAAATTTGGTCACAGCAAAACGCTCCGCGGAGACAGATTTATAATGTTTCACTGTCTTATATACGGCGTTTATGCCCCTGACCAGCTTTTGGTCGGGGGATTTTTTGTGCCATTTTTTGAAAAAGAGAAAGGAGTGAACTGAAATGGAATACTTTGATGTGATGCCGGATCCTGTAAAAAATGAACTCGTCAAGCGCGGAGTATTTACCGATAAGCTGCTGTACTGCGTTAAATCAGATCTAGATGCAGAGGGTAATTATATCGATGTATACCTGACATTCACCACAGAAACACTGTCTGCCATTTCGGGGTATGAAGAATTCGGGAAACTGAAGCGGGGAGAAAAACGTCCCGTGCTGATGGATTTCAAGACCTGCGGATATGAAGAATATCCTCTCGCCGATATAAAAAAGATCTATGTTGACAGATATGCAAATGCAGCCAGACTGATGCTTGTTCCTGCCAATGGTGAGGAATTCCCCATAGCGAGATTTTCTCTGGGATTTTCAGACAAGTTTGAAAAATTTTCCGAAAGAGTTAACAAGACCATCACCAACGAACCCATAGACGATTCTCTGCTTGAAGGTAAACATACTCACTGTCCCATATGCGGAGAACCTTACCCCGATCCTAACAAACCAGTCTGTCCGAATTGTGTTGACAGGCGCTCGACTTTCCGACGACTTTTAAAACTTTTCGGGGAGTTCAAGGGTTCTGTTGCGCTGATACTTCTGACGATACTGCTAAGCAATGTAATGGCAGTTCTGACCCCTGTATTCGGTACAAAAATGCTTTACGACGACATACTGAAAGAAGACGGAAAGCATTACGGTCAGCTTGGTCTGATGGTAGGTATCGTACTTTCCATAGATATACTATCCCTTATCATGAGGGTGGTATCGGGTGTGATTACTTCAAGGACTGTACCCAAGGTGGCGCACAGACTTCGTATAAGGATATTCAGTTCGATGGAAAAACTCTCCCTTGATTTTTTCACAGGCAAGCAAACGGGTTCACTGATGTCCAGAGTTGACCGTGACAGCATGAACATATACTGGTTCTTTACGGATATAGTACCTTTCGGTCTGACCAACGTAGTAAAACTGCTGGGCATAACCGTTATCATGCTGACTTTATCACCTGTGCTTTCCATAGGGCTTATACTGGCTATACTATTTATAATTATAGTGCAGTCGAGGTTTTATAGATCACAGAGAAAGCTGTACCGCAAATTCGATGTGGCAACACGCTCGGCAAACTCGGTACTTTCAGATGCGATGAACGGTCAGCGCGTGGTAAAAGCTTTTGCAAACGAAAGTCTCGAAGCGGAACGATATTCAAAAAAGAACAGCGCGGCTTTCATGATAAACAGCAATATCAATTCCCGCATTGCGGGTACTATTCCGCTGATATGGACATTCTACCGCATATTCAGCAAGCTTTTCTTCTACATAGGAGCAGTGATGGTCATAAGGGGACATCTTCTTTTAGGTTCGCTGACTGCACTTGTTTCCTACACGGAGCTTGCTTATGAGCCTATAAATTTCTTCACATGGATAGGCGACCGCTGGGCAAGGTGCATGGATGCGGCATCCCGAATGTTTGAGATAACCGATGCTCTGCCCTCAGTAAAAGAAGCCGATGACCCTGTCCGTATGGAAAAAATGAGGGGAGATATCGAGCTTAAAAACGTAACATTTGAGTACGAAGCAGGACATCCGATAATAAAGGACATCAGCCTGAAAGTCGAATCGGGAAAGATGTACGGCATCGTCGGAAAGACCGGTGCGGGAAAATCCACCATAATAAATCTTATGGCAAGGCTTTACGATGTTACGGGCGGCGAGATACTTATAGACGGTGTTAATGTGCGGAATATCGCTTTTGAAGACCTGCGGCGCTGCATAGGGATAGTTTCGCAGGAAACTTATCTTTTCATGGGTTCTATTGCGGACAATATCAGATATTCCGACCCGAATGTCCCGATGGAGGAGGTCATCTCCGCAGCAAAGGCTGCCAACGCTCACGACTTCATAATGAAACTTCCCGATGGTTACGATACTAAAGTCGGAGAGGGCGGAGTATCCCTTTCGGGGGGAGAAAAACAGCGTATCTCCATAGCAAGGGCTATAATACAGCGCCCCGATATACTTATACTGGACGAAGCGACTGCTTCAATGGATACCCGAACCGAACGCAGGATACAGGCGGCAATAGATAACCTGAAAGCGGGCAGAACGATAATCTCCATAGCCCACAGGCTGTCTACTCTCCGTGATGCGGATATGCTGTGCGTGATAGAGAACGGTGAATTGAAAGAAAAAGGAACACATGATGAACTCATCGCAAAGAAAGGCAAGTATTTTGAGCTGTACAAAATGCAGTTTGAAGCTCTGGGATTCATCAACAACTAAGGAGGCAAAACATGACTAACAGCGAAGAGTTATACAAGGTCGATGAGCTGAACCTCCTCGACTGTAAAAAGATACATTTCACACACGAAAAAAGCGGATTTCTGACCCTTGAATATGATGGAAAGACCTACCGAAAGACCGACCCCACAAGGCTTATACCTTTCTTTTCAAAGACAACATACATAAGCCTTTCATATGAAAATGAGGAGAAGGAATTCAGGGAGATAGGTGTTATCAAGGATATGGCTGACCTCAGTGAGGAACAATACGGTATACTCGACAGTTATCTGAAATACAAATACTTCATGCCCGAGATAGTCAAAATCTACAATATCCGCGATAATATGCAGGGGTCAATATTCGTGAAGTCGCTGACGACTTCGGGAGAAAAGACCATATGCGTGAAAGACTGGTATCAGAATTTCCGTATGCTTTCGGATAACTATCTGTATGTAAATGATGCAGACGGCAACAAATATTTCTGCGAGGATATACAAAAGCTTGACAAAAAAAGTCTTTCAATACTGGAGATGTTTACGTAACATAAGAGGAGAAAAAAATGGAACTTGACCAGGACAAGATAAACGATATAGTAAAGGGCAATAACAGATTCCTATCCGCTTATTCAGATCCCGAACCCTACTTCATGTACAGCTTTAAGAAAAAGATACCCGATAGAGAGTTGACAGAGTATTACTACGACAAGCTAAGATACGCTGTACAGAATTCAGAAGATCTTATAAAGGGTATGTTCCGCGATGAATTCTACGACTTTTACGGTGTTAAAAAGACTGCTGTACACAGCCCCGAAGAAATGCGCGACGGACTGATATTTGAATCGTTCACGGTGGATATGGATGACAGATCGGTAGCGGTATACTTTTCAAATCCGGAGTTCATGTTCGGACATTTTATCGAGGTACACTGGGACAAGGACTGGAATTTAGTATTTTATTGGATAGACTGAAACTATATTACTCCACAGCAAAGGAGGCTGATGAACATGAAGCTTATCTTGAAGCTGCCCCCGGACGATGACAGCGGGATAGTATATTCTCTGCCATTCGGATTCACGGGAAGCGGCGATAAATGTGACGGCATATTCTCCGTTACTGAAGAAGATATAAGGATATACATTGACGGCAAGGCGGAAGAAGTGTATAAGATATCCTGCTTTACAGAATTTTTTGTCCGACGGGGAGTCGGAACTTCGATGATACAGGGAAAGACCACAGGGGGTGAGATCATCGGACTTTGCGGATTTACGCAGGAGCTTTTTCCCCGTTACGGCGAAGTTGCAAAGCTGCTTAGTCACTACATCCGTACTAATGAACTTATCCAAAACACAGGTGATGATGAACCTGTATGTCCGAAATGCGGTATGCCGCTGGAAGGAAGCAGTGAATGTGTTTTCTGCAAAAGCAAAACATCTACCATGCTAAGACTGGTAAAAATGATACTCCCCTACCGCAAGAGTTTTATAATAGCTCTTGTATGCACAGTGCTGTCACAGGCGATATGGGTATCCTATCCTTATCTGGACAGGCTGCTCATAGATAAATATATCACCCCGAAAAACGAGCATATTGCAGGCATAGTACTGATAGGCATATCAATGATGGTGCTGAAGCTTATTGAGGGCGTATTCAACTATTTCAACATGAAGCACAGCTTTAAAGTATCGCTTAACATCGGCAGGAATATACGCGAATCGGTGTTCAGAAAATCGCAGCAGCTTTCAATGAATTCAATATCCCGCCGCACGGCAGGAGAACTTATAAACCGAATATCCAACGATGCAGCTAAACTGGAGGACTTCATAACCGCAAACGGCAAGGACGCTATCGTAGATATATTCTCGGTGATAATAATAAGCATACTGCTTTTCACCATGAACCCGAAACTCGCGCTTATGGCAGTTGTACCGATACCGCTGGTACTGATGATATCCAAAAAGCTCAACGAGATAATGGCAGTAAACTACACAAGGGTATGGAAATACAGCACTCATCACGGAGAACTTCTGCACGATATACTCAACGGTATACGAGTAGTTAAGACCTACGGCAGTGAAAAGCGTGAGGCGGAACGTTACAAAGAATGTTCGGAAAAACTGGCAAGAATGAATATCCGCGCCGAGACTATATGGTACCTTACCATGCCATTTTCATGGTTCCTTATCACGGCGGGAAATTATTTTGTACTGTACTTCGGAGGAAAAGGTGTTCTCGGTGAGACCATGAGTCTGGGTCAGCTGGTACAGTTCACTACATATGTTTCCATGCTTTACGGTCCGCTAAGCTGGTTCATATATATTCCAAGAACTTTTGCGGATGCATCAGTTTCGGCGGGAAAAATATTCGAGATACTTGACGAGCGTTCGGAAATTATGGACAAGGAAGATTCGCAGGAGATAGATATAAACGGCGATATCGAATTCAGGGACGTAAGCTTCGGCTATAAAGCCTATGACCCTGTTCTGAAAGAGATATCCTGCAAGATCAAAAAGGGTGAAATGATAGGCATCGTGGGACATTCGGGTGTGGGAAAATCCACCATGATAAACCTTATCATGCGCCTGTATGACTGCACCGAAGGCGAGATAAGCATTGACGGTGTGCCGATAAAAAATATCGCCCAGAACAGTCTGCGTTCGCAGATAGGTGTGGTATTGCAGGAAACTTTCCTGTTTGACGGCAGTGTTTACGACAACATAGCTTACGCCGACCCGACGGCATCTTTCGAGGATATAATCCGTGCAGCCAAGACGGCGAACGCTCACGATTTTATAGTGAAACTACCCGATGGATACAATACAAAAGTCGGAAACAAGGGCTTTCAGCTTTCGGGCGGTGAGCGCCAGCGTATAGCCATCGCAAGGGCTATACTCCGCGACCCGAGGATAATGATACTCGATGAAGCGACAGCTTCGCTTGATACCGGAACAGAAAAACAGATACAGCAGGCACTGGATCGTCTGACCGAGGGCAGAACGACTATCGCCATAGCACACAGGCTTTCAACGCTTTCAAGCGCGGATAGACTTTTTGTACTTGACAAGGGCAGACTTGCTGAAACGGGTACTCACAAAGAGCTTATGAGCCAAAAGGGAGTATACTACAAACTGGTAATGGCACAGCGCGAGACAACAAAGATGAGATCTGCTGTGTAAATAAAAAGCGACCGACGGCACTTTAACGCCGTTGATCGCTTTTTTCTGTATTTCAATGAAGAATGGCCACGTGTTCAGGAGGGTATATGAACTCAAACATATTGTCACATATCTTTTCACCCTTGCTGTCGATCACTGTAAATTCATTTCTGGAGATCTGTACAAATGCGTAGCCATCTGAATAGAATGGTGATGCATACTCGTAGATACCGGGAATATCTGTCTCACCCTTATAATTTATGTAACCGTAGTTACCGTTTAGCTCGTATACCAGATGCTTTTTATCTTCACCGAACATTAACATGTCATACTGGGGTTCAATGATGGTCTTGCCCTTTTTATCGATGACACCGTAAATATCATCATTATCACGTTTGGAATATGTGCTGACGATCGCTACTCCGTTATGGAAGTTTCTTGCGGATTCGTACTGAGGAGATACTACGTATTCGCCCTTTTTGTTGATATATCCGTATTTTATGGAATTCTTGCCTTCAATACCCACAGAAGCAAGGCCTTCAACAAAGGCACCCGCTTTGTCAAACTGGAGATTGATTATACATTCGCCTTTCTTGTTTATGTAGCCGTGCTTCTTACCGATACCTACTGCCGCGATACCGTCAGTGAAATAATCTGCGCTGTCGTACTGAGTTTCAAGAACTGTCTTGCCCCTGCTGTTTATATAGATGTAATTGCCTGTTATGGTCTTCAGGGGGATAGTCTTCCAGTCCACCTTATCCTTATCACTGCCCCATTCTTCATTGTAAAAAGGACAGATGTTAATGAAATCCGGTTCGTCAAATCTTGTATCGTTGATACTCTTGCCCTTTTTATTGCACAGCGTCCAGAAATCGCCGCTGGTATCTTCTATAAGGAACATATCATATCCGATAAAGTAAACAGTTTCTTTCTTGTACTGTGGGTTGATGATATATTTTCCTTTTTTGTCGATGAAACCTACGTGATTGCCTAAAAAAACTTCTGCTATGCCGTCTTTGAAATCTGAGGCTCCGTCGTACTGCATATCTATGACGACCTCGCCCTTTTTGTTGATGAAGCCTGTAAGTTCATCACCTTCTTTTTCTACGCTGACACAGGCAAGACCTTCGGAGAATCCATAGGCACGGTCGTACTGGGGAGCAATAGCTATCTCTCCCTTTTCATTGATGTAGCCGTATTTATCATCGCTTTGGAATGGAAGAAGACCATCATTGAAAAGAGTCCTTTTGTGAGAACCGGCCGATGAGATAAGTGATACAACACCGATGATGGCTGCTGCCGCAACAACTGCCGCACCTGCAATTATGCCTATCTTCTTTTTATCAAATGGCTTTTTAACGGCTGCAACACCTGCCGCCTTAGGAACAGGTGCCTGCTGTGTGAATGCATCCTGTATAGGTGTCTCCTGAATTGGTGCCTGTGGTATAGGCGTATCCTGTATAGGTGCCTGCGGTTCAGGCTGCTGAGATATCACAGGCTGAACGGTTGTCCCACCTGCAAGCTTAGTGCCGCAGCTGGGGCAAAAGCTGAGACCATCAGCTACCTGATGACCGCAATTTGAACAAAACATAGTAAAGATCCTCCTGTCAGATGAACTTGTAGTTTAACAAAAAATTTTATTGTGGCAGAGCAGATACATAATAATGTTAACATCTTCCACAATAATTCTACATCATTATATCATATCCCACCATGTATGTCAAGAAATTTAAGTTAACGAAGTAAATTAAGTAATATTTACAGCGAAAGCATAAAATATCACAAGGAATACTCGATGGGAATTATTGGAAATGTATGTATACAATCGCTTTATACGGTCATTATTCGCGTATTTGCTTAATAATCTCTTTACTTTTGAGGAAAAGTATGTTATTATATAAAGGACACTAAGTTAACACTGAAAGGATGATCGTTTCTTTTATGGACATTGCTTTGATAGCCTTGCTGCTGATACTTTCGGCAGTATGCTCGGCTACCGAGACCGCCTTTTCCTCGTGTAACAGGATAAGGCTGAAAAAAATGGCAGACGGCGGCAGCAAAAGTGCGGCTAAGGCGCTGTACATATGCGAGAACTTCGATAAGGCGCTGACGGCTATACTCATCGGAAACAATGTGGTGAATATTGCTTCATCGGCACTGGCGACTGTGTTTTTCACCGAAAAGTTCGGTTCGGGCAGCGTTGGTATCGCAACGGCGGTAATGACGGTGCTGGTACTTATCTTCGGTGAGATACTGCCGAAAAGTCTGGCTAAGGAGAATGCGGAGAGTTTCTCTGTGCTGATGGCTGCTCCCCTTGCAGCTTTCATGTTCATAACTACCCCGCTGATATGGCTGTTTACAGGTATAAAAAAGGGTGCCGTCAAGCTGGTGGGTTCTAACAACGAATCCCCATCTGTTACCGAGGAAGAGCTGAAATACATCATCGAGGAGATCGAGGACGAGGGCGTGCTGGAAGAACAGGAATCCGACCTTGTGCGTTCTGCGTTGGACTTCGATGAGATAACCATAAGCAGTATTTTCGTGCCCCGTGTTAGTATAGAGGCAGTAGAACTTGAAGACGATATCGAGGATATAAAGGAGCTTTTCTTTAAGACGAGATATTCAAGACTGCCTGTATACGAGAAGGACATCGACCATATCATCGGTGTGATACATCAGGCGGATTTCTTTGAGATGTATGTATCTAAGGGCAAAAAAGACATCACGAAAATACTTGGCGAGCCTATATACATCACAGAGAGCAAAAAGATATCCGAGACACTTAAACTTATGCAGAAAGAAAAGGTGCATATGGCGGTGGTTGTCGATCAGTACGGCGGTACTGCGGGCATATGCACACTTGAAGATATCATCGAGGAACTCGTCGGGGAGATATACGACGAGAGCGATGAGGAGGACACTTCTTTTGTAAAGCTTTCGGATAATTCCTGTGAAGTATCGGCTGAACTTTCCATCTCGGATTTTCTGGAAAGATGGGAGCTTGACGAGAATGCCATCGAAACGGAAAGACATTCTGTGGGTGGCTGGATAATGGAGCTTCTTGACAGGATACCCGAGGAGGGCGAAAGGATATTCTCGCCTCCCTTTGAGATGGAGATACATATGCAGGACGAACAGAAGATAGGTCGGGTAAAAATAACATTTACGGAGGAAAAATAAATGCCTGTCAGGATAAAACGCCCCGAGCTGAAACCTCGGGAAAAGAGCTTTTGTGTGAGCACGCTGGTGTGCATGGTAGTATCGTTTTTATTCACGGTGGAGCTGTTCACGATGCTGAACAGGATAGTGGATACGGGAAGCAAGGTTATGACCTGCGGAGTTTTCGCGGGGTATCTGCTGTTTTTTGCAATGTGCATAGTATGTCTGTGCAAAGGAGCGATGGCTTACAAATATGAGGACAGCATGAGCGCTCTGGGAAAAAGCCTGATATACACGGTACTGGCGGTGATATGTCTGATAAATCTGAGGTTTGCACTATCCATATTATTTTCGGCTTTCGGTGCGGACAAGATAACCGAAAAGATCATCGGCACGGATCAGAAATCCTTCGTTCAGGCGCAGTACACCCCTTGGATGGCTATGCTGGCAGGACTTCTGCTGGCTGACGTTATTGGTATCTTCAGCACACTGAAGCTTGTTAAAAATCAGAAGAGATAAAAGTATCAGCCCTGCGGACGTAAAAGTCAGCAGGGCTTTTGATATGTCAGATCATAAATTGTGATGAATATCAAAAAATGTTCACATTATCCTGCGGCTGTTGTTTAAAAAATTTAAATGTATTTGCAACAATAGCGTTTCTCTTGACTTTTTGAAATATAAATGTTAAAATTTTCTTGTAAGTGCAGAATATCTGCGAAAAAACAAGGAGGTCAAGAAAATGAAAAAGTTTGTTGCAATGATAATGGTTGCAGTAATGTGCTGCTTTATGCTGACAAGCTGCGGCGACAGCAAGTATGTAGGCACATGGAAGTCCGAAGCAGAAGCAGTCGGCATGACCATCACACTGGAAAAGGATCACACTGCTAAGATGGCATTCGGCGGTGAGTCTTCAGACGACGACAAGATCGAATGGGAAGTCAAGGACAAGAAGATAATCCTCAAGGACGCTTCCGGCGATGACGACACTACAATGGAATTCGACATTGTTGACAGCAAGACTATCTCCCTTTCCGAATCTGGCGTGACCGTAAACTTCAAGAAGCAGTAATAATTGCATATACCAAAAGCCTTTCGCAGGACGAAAGGCTTTTTTATTATGCATAAAAAAACGCCCGCGGAGGGTTATTCTCTGCGGGCATTGACCGGTCATTTTTATTATTTTACCTGACGTAAAACGGTTACGAGTTCACGGATTAACCGAACATCACATCAGCTTATTATTCATAATATAATGCGAGTTATATGAGTATGGTCTGGTCTCACCGTAGGTTGCACAAACGAAATACCAGTCGCCGTCGGTGCCGTAGTTGTAGGAATCCATGACGTAGTCCTTGCCGTTTATGGTAACTTCACACCAGAAGTGCTGCCACTTGTTGCCGAGAGATGAACCGCGCCAGCCCTGTACCACTCTTGCATCATAGCCCAGATATCTCATAACGGCACATATTGTGGAATTATACTGTATGCACTGACCTACCTTGTAGTTGAAGCAGTTATCAACATGGCTCCTGTTCCATATAGTGCTGTATGCGGGGCCGTGGTTGCCATCGGCATATGAGATCTTCTTGTTGAGCCACTGAACGGTGTAATCCAGAAATTCTCCATCTGTCATATCTGAGGTATAGTGAGTATCCACAAAGCGCTTGATGGTTGCCATATCAGTATCGCTTATGGTTATGAGGGTCTTTTTCTCGGTATCCCCCTGACGGTTGCACTCGTAGTAGGTATTCTTTTTGGAAGAAACAGTGGCTTTATCAAGTCGGTCGATAAGGTACTGGCTGCTCCTCTTGTAACCGAAATCGGGTTCGGGAGCAGGGATAGCCTTGGTATTGACATTAGCAGCGGATGACCAACTGCTGTATACGGTACTGCCGTTATCTGCTTTTACAAAAGCCCTTACCCTGACGGAATACTTTGTATCGGCTTTGAGTCCTGTGATATCAAGTGAGGTGGAAGCAGAAGAAGTGACCTTCTTAGGAGTGCTCCATGAGCCGCCGCTTTTCATGTAGCTGACTTCGTAGCCGCTGCATTTTACTCTATCCCAGGAAACCGTAAAAGAAGTGGTATCGGCTGAGGTATCAACAATAATCGGAGCCGAGGGCTTGGTGCAGGCTGATATCTCGCCGCTCCTGTTGCTCATGATACGCTTGCTGCCCGACTTTTTAAAAGCAACCACATAGTACTTAAATGATGCAGATGCAGTGACCTTTTTATCGGTATATGAAGATGCTGCCGCTGAGGCGGTGCCTATCCTTACCCATGTGGGGGCAGAGGAGGACCATCTGTATATATAGTATCCCGTTGCTCCGTCTGCTTTATCCCAGTTTATGGTTATCGACTTGGCAGTGGAAGTATATACCGATCTCGCAGTGGGGGCTTTTGATGAAGATATATCATAAGCTGCGGGTGCAGAGGTCTGTACCGCCGCAGACACAGGCATTGCCGACAAGGTGCTTCCGACGGTAACAGCAGCCATAACAAGGGCTGCGGCTTTGGTCTTAAAACTCATTGTTTCATCACTCCGTTTAAAATTAATTGACTTAGTACACAAATATAGTCTATAATATACAACTTTTCCAGAGATTTGTCAAGCACTTTTTGTGAACATATATCGGAGACGGGATATTGTGTAAGATGGAACTTAGTAAAATTTGGAGAATCGTGATGCAAAAAATGCAAGCCATAGTGGTTTAATGGGGATTCTTCGTGAGCAGAGACAGTAATTTTGCAGGAAAAAATAAGAAATATTTCAAGAAATGTCATTTTACCCCTTGAAAAATCAGAGAAAGTGTATTATAATAGATACAGATCAATTTTTAAGAAAGAAGGATCACTATGGAAATCAAAATCGAACTGACCAAAACTCCTAAGGCTAAGCCTACTGACGAGACTAAGCTTGGTTTCGGTCACATATTCACAGACCATATGTTCGTTATGAACTATGATGCCGGCGAGGGTTGGCACGATGCACGCATCGTTCCTTTTGACAACATCTCACTCTCTCCTTCCGCAATGTGCCTGCACTATGGTCAGGAGATATTTGAGGGTCTTAAAGCTTACAGAACTGCTGACGGCAGTGTTCAGCTGTTCAGACCTGACGAAAACTACAAGAGAATGAACGTATCTGCTGAGAGAATGGTAATCCCTCAGATCGACGAGGAATTCATGGTAGAAGCTACCAAGAAGCTGGTCGAGATCGAGAAGGACTGGGTACCTCACACCGATGGTGCTTCACTGTACATCAGACCTTTCATTTTCGCCACCGATCCTTATGTTGGCGTAAGACCCGCAGATCACTATCTGTTCATCATAATCCTTTCGCCTTCCGGCGCTTACTACTCCACAGGTCTGAACCCTGTTAAGATCTATGTTGAGCAGAAGTACGTAAGAGCGGTTCGTGGCGGTACAGGTTTTGCTAAGACTGCTGCTAACTACGCTATCTCCCTGAAGGGTCAGGATGAGGCTCACAATCAGGACTACGAGCAGGTTCTGTGGCTGGATGGCGTTGAGCAGAAGTACATCGAAGAAGTTGGTTCAATGAATATATTCTTCGTTATCGACGGCGAGGTAGTTACACCTAAGCTGACAGGTTCGGTACTGCCTGGCATCACAAGAAAGAGTGCGCTGGAAGTATGTAAGAGCAAGGGTATCCCCTGTAGCGAGAGACGCATTACCATCGAGGAAGTTGCCAAGGCTTACGACGAGGGCAAGCTGGACGAAGTATTCGGCACAGGTACTGCTGCTGTTATCTCCCCTGTTGGCCACCTGAAGTGGGGCGACAAGGTAATGACTATCAACGACAACAAGATAGGCAAGATCTCCCAGATGCTGTATGATACCATGACAGGTATCCAGTGGGGCAAGATCCCCGATACTTTCGGCTGGACCGTTAAGATCGACTGATAATAAACTGAGCGCTTCACTTTTGTGGAGCGCTTTTTATGATATACAATATCAGCCCTCGCGGAGAAAACTCTGCAGGGGCTGTTGGTTTTACTTTATATCGAATACTATTGTTGCCAGCACGAAGAACATAAGGGTGGAACAGGTATCCACGATAGTTGTGATAAGGGGTGCTGCCATTATGGCGGGGTCGAGTTTGAGCTTTTTCGCCGCCATGGGGAGCATTGCCGCTATCAGCTTGGAGAGTATAACCGTAAGAAGTATCGCGCCGCTTACAGTGAACGCCAGCTTATAGCAGTTAACGGTAGTATCGTTATGGTAAACAAGTATTATCCTGCCTGCGTTGACTATTGAAAGTATAATTCCGCAGACGATGGCTATGCGGAATTCCTTGAATATCACCTTGAAGAAATCACGCATATTTATCTCCCCCAGAGCCATACCTCTGATAACGAGGGTGGAGGTCTGGGAACCGCAGTTACCGCCTGTGCCGCTGAGCATTGAAAGGAATGACACCAGCACGGGTACTGCCGCGAAAGCTTCCTGATAATGGTTTACCACCGCGCCTGTAAGGGTAGCGGAAAGCATCAGCACCAGAAGCCACATTATCCTGTTTTTGGCATGGGCGAAAACAGAGGTCTTGAAATATGATTCTTCACTGGGAGCAACGGCTGCCATCTTCGAGAAGTCCTCTGTGGTCTCCTCTTCGATAACGTCCATGGCGTCATCGTAGGTGATGATACCAACAAGTCGCATATCCTTATCCACAACGGGCATGGCTGCAAAGTCGTACTTAGCCATTTTTGAAGCCACAAGCTCTCTGTCCTCAAGAGTGCTCACGGTGATGATATTGGTCTCCATGATATCCTCTATCTTATCGTTCTCATCGGCTGTGATGAGATCGAGGAGGGAAAGAACGCCTATAAGTACACGGCTCTCGGTAACATACAGGGTGTAGACCGTTTCCTTCACAACGCCCACATGGCGTATCCATTCAAAAGCTTCCTTAACGGTATACTCCTTTTTCAGGTAGACATACTCGGTAGTCATTACCGAGCCTGCGCTGTCCTTGGGGTATTTAAGTATCTGGTTTATCTGTTTACGGGTCTCGGTATCAGCCGACCTGATTATCCTCGCCACCACATTGGCGGGCATTTCTTCGATAATATCAACGGTATCATCTACGTAGAGGTCGTCGATGACCTCCTGAAGCTCCTTATCGGAGAAAGCATTGATGAGCATCATCTGCATATCGCTGTCCATATAGGCGAAAACATCGGCGGCGATATCTTTGTTTAAAAGCCTGAAAAGCACGATAAGGTCGCGTTTATCGGCTTCATGGTCATCATGGAACCGCTGGAGCAGAGAAGCCACATCGGCTTCGTTCATCTCAATGAATATCCCGCGGATACTCTTGAAATCACGTTCTGTCAGCAGCTGCAAAACTTTTTCATACATATCTATCCCTCCAAAATGTCAAGGGCTACCATGCACGATCATGCTGCTGCCATGAGTCAGATCATATAAACTGCACAGGCGGAAAACGCCTTATCACGGCAGCACAGCACGTTCGGCAATTATCGGCATCGTCCACTTGTACACACTCCTTCATTAATAATAGTATCCCCTTCCATTTCGGAGGGGTAATGCTGCTTATCGCACATACATATTTATTATACGCTGATATTTTATTTTTGTCAATGATATATGGAAAATTGTACCGAAATTTTAACCATTTGGAGCTGCAAATACGGTTCGAAGAGGGTATTAAGGGCGGGAATAGTGCGTATTATCGGGCTGATACGCTTTTGTAACAAGTATGAAAAAATATTGGGAGATAAGTTACAATTTGTATAAAAATTTCAGGTGTGAAGTCTTGTACTTTTTTATGGATTATGCTATAATATTAAAGAATGTAGAGTTCATTTACTTTTTTGCAAAGGGTGTGGAATATGCTTCAGTCAATACAAGAGACCTTGAATTCTATATGGGGCGTGTTTCTCAATATACGTATAAACGATATTGTTGACATAATCATACTTTATTTTCTTATATACAACGGCATCAAGCTTATCCGTGAGACAAGGGCACAGCAGCTGACAAAGGGTATCGCGGTGCTGCTTGGAAGCTATGCGGTGGCTTACCTGTTCAATCTCAACACTATGCGCTTTCTGCTGAAACTGTGTTTTCAGTGGGGCTTTCTGGCACTTATCATACTTTTCCAGCCCGAGCTTCGGCGTATGCTGGAAAAAGTGGGACGTACAAAGATAGCAGAGCTGAGTTTCCTTAATCCGCAGGACGCGACCTCGGATGAGATGAAATGGAGCGGTGCGATAGAAGCTATATGCGACGCGGCACAGAATCTGTCATCGAGCAAGACGGGTGCGCTGATAATATGTGAACGCAAGACAAAACTGGGTGAGCAGATAGCTACGGGCACAGTACTCAACTGTACGCCGTCTGTTGCTGTATTCGGAAATATCTTTTACCCCAATACTCCGCTGCATGACGGCGCGGTGATAGTCAGGGACGGTATAATACTTGCGGCAGGCTGTTTTCTGCCAAGGCCGCAGAAAGACGAGCTGATAAACAAGCAGCTGGGTTCAAGACACAGAGCTGCTATCGGCATGAGCGAGAATTCGGACGCACTGGTAATAGTTGTATCCGAGGAGACAGGTGCTATATCGGTGGCTGAGAACGGCGAGCTTACAAGGGGATACACCAAAGAATCCCTGAAAAAGCTGCTGACTTCCTCGCTGATAACCGATAAGGAAAGCAGCTCGGGCAAAGAAAAATCTTTAGCAGGAAGGGTGTTCTCAAGATGGAAGAAGTAAAAGATAACGCCAAGAACACTCCGATATCCAAGAAGATCAAGAACATCAAAGACAAGGGCACAGACTTTTCGCTGAGGATACTGGCTTTCATTATCGCGGTGATAAGCTGGTTCATAATGTCAATAACCCAGTTCCCGACCATAAACAAGACTATAACGGGTGTTCATGTTGATTTCAATATGAACGGCACCATAGCTGAGGATAAAGGTCTGGAGGCTCTGAATTACAAGGATATTACCGTAGATGTGGAAATAAAAGGCATGAACTATGAGATAGGAACGTATACGGAAAATGATCTTATCGCTACGGTGAATCTTAAAGATGTGACAAAAGAAGGCATGTATACGCTGGATATCGACGTGAAAAGCAATCATCCCGCGGACAGATGTACGATAGTGTCGGTATCGCCAGATACCATTGATGTAGATTTTGACAGGATAACTCAGAAGACTATCGAGGTAACTGCGGAAGCTCCGCTGGTTTCGGCGGAAGAAGGCTATACTCTTAACAAGACCTCGGTGACACCTGAGGAAATAACTATCAGCGGTCCCAAAAACGAGCTTGACAAGATAGACAGAGTATCGGCAAGGATATCGAAATCCAAAAAGCTTTCGGAAGATAAATCTATGCAGGCGGAGGAACTGGTATTCTACGATGCTGACAGCAACAAGCTGGACAGCTCGAAATTCACTGCAGGAAGTGCTTCGGATTACAATGTAAAGTTCGAGATCTTCAAAAAGAAAGTGCTTAACCTGAAGGTGAATATCACTGGTGTGCCTGAGGGATTTGATACATCTTCGATACCGATGAAGCTCTCTGATGACAAGGTAGCGGTGATAACGCCGCATCTTGACGATCCCGACGAGGAGGATATAGTACTTGGTGATATTCCACTGAGCAGTATCGACCTCAAAAGAAAATTCTCCTTTAAGATACCTCAGAAGAACAAAGGTGAAGTCAATATGAGCGGCAGTGATTCAATAACCGTCAGCTTCGACAAAGAGGGTTACAGCTCTGCAACATTCACCCTAGATTCGGAGAACATAGACCTTGTAGGTACTCCAGCCGTATTCACCAGCGAGATAGAGAATGAAAAGCTGCCGAATGTGGTGCTTTACGGCCCGACCGAAGTGATAGAGAGCCTGACAGACGATGATATCCACGCAAAAGTATCACTCAGTGATATCAAGGAAGTCGGTTCATATACCAAGGAAGCAACTGTATACGCAGAGGGCAAAAAGAACGTCTGGTGCTTCGGTACAAACGAGGTGCAGATCACTGTATCCAAACCGAAAACAAACGAAAGCAGTTCTGCAGACTCTGCGATCTCATAATAAAATGATAAACAGCGGTTCGGCGCGGAAAATGTCGAGCCGCTTTTTTGGAGGTACAAAAATGCCTGTTATAGTAAATATGATAAGTTCCGCACCGGGAACAGATGAGAAAAGTGTAATTGAAACGGCACGAAAAAAGCTCGGGGTATCGCCTGCTGAAATACACGGCGCCCATATATACAAGACTTCTCTCGATGCGAGAAAGAGAAATAATATACACTATGTACATTCGGTGATATTCACCCTTGGAAGCAGTGAAGCAGAAAGACGTGTGGCGGAAAAGAACGCAGCATTTATCTATGCTGCGCCTGCGGGATTCGACCCTGTGATATCGAAGAACAAAGTCAGGGGACGTGTGGTCATCGCAGGTTTCGGTCCTGCAGGAATGTTCTGCGGACTGGCGCTGGCTGAACAGGGATATCGTCCCCTTATACTTGAACGGGGCGAGTGCATTGAAGACCGTGTGGCTTCGGTGGAAAGTTTCATGAGCACGGGAATACTCAATGAAGAATCCAACATACAATTCGGTGAGGGCGGTGCAGGAACATTCTCGGACGGAAAACTCACAACGAGGATAAAAGACCCACTTTGCAGATACGTGCTGGAGAGAATGGTGAACTTTGGAGCTCCCGAGGAGATACTCACAAAGGCTAAGCCCCACATCGGCACGGACAGGCTGAGGGGAGTTGTAAAGGCGATAAGGGAACGCATTATCGAGCTTGGGGGAGAGATAAGGTTCGGTACAGAGCTTAACGATATCGAACTGGATGGCAGGCGTGCCGAGGCTGTAAAATTTACGGAGGGACGAGAAGAAGTCTCCGCTGTTGTACTGGCGATAGGACATTCGGCAAGAAATACATTCGAGATGCTTCACAGGAAAGGGATATTCCTTGAAGCTAAGCCGTTCTCGGTTGGTGCGAGGATAGAGCACAGACAGACGGAGGTTGACAGAAGCCTGTACGGAGAGTATGCGGGAAGTCCCATGCTGCCAAAGGGCGAATATCAGCTTTCTCACCGCGACAAAAGCGGTCGGGCGGCGTACACTTTTTGTATGTGCCCGGGTGGTACGGTAGTGCCAGCTGCTTCGGAAACTAGCGGTACTGTCACCAACGGTATGAGCGTATTCGCCCGAGACGGCGTGAATGCAAATTCGGCGCTGGTGGTATCGGTAACACCAGAAGATTTCGGCAGTAAGCCCCTTGACGGTATGTACTTTGCTCGGGAAATAGAGCAGAAAGCTTACAAGGCTGCGGGCAGTTACAAGGCTTGCGCTTCAAGCGTAAAGGGATTTCTTGATGGCAAAGCAGACCTAGATACGGACATAGAACCAAGCTATTCTCTCGGAGTGACAGCAGTGGATTACGAGAAAATTTTCCCTAAGCAGGTGACAGAAATGATGCGCACGGGGCTGAAAGTTTTTTCAAGAAAGATGAAATGCTTCGGGGACGGAAAAGCACTTCTCTGTGCACCCGAAACGAGGACGAGTTCACCAGTGAGGATAACAAGGGACAAAGACAAAATGACTTCCCTTTCCTGTGAAAATCTTTACCCCTGCGGTGAGGGTGCTGGCTATGCAGGAGGAATAATGAGTGCGGCAGTAGACGGATTGAACACAGCACTGAAGATAATGGCTGAGATAGCGCCATGATATACGGAGGAAGCATGACACCGAAAGAATATCTGGAAATACTGCACACCGCAGAAAAGTTGAAAGACACCACAAGGCACTGTACGACCTCAGGAAGACGTACCGAAAGTGTGGCAGAACACAGCTGGCGGCTAGCGCTGATGGCGATACTCCTTCGCGGAGAATTTTCCGAAGCCGACATAAACAAGCTGACTGCAATGTGCATTATACACGACCTTGGGGAATGTTTCACAGGTGACATACCCACATTCAGCAAAACTGACAAAGACCGTGAGACCGAAGACAGACTTCTGAATAAATGGGTAGGTTCTCTGCCCGCGGAAATTTCTTCTTATTTCAAGGCACTGTATCGGGAGATGGAAGAACAGAAAACGATAGAAGCAAAACTGTTCAAGGCACTTGACAAGCTTGAAGCCCTGATACAGCACAATGAATCACCGCTGGATACATGGTCTGAAAATGAGCGTGAGTTAAATCTGACTTACGGTACAGATACTGTGGCTTTCTCGGAATGGCTGACAGAACTCCGAAAAGTGATACTTGACGAAACACTGGATAAACTCGGAAAATAAAAACGGCGGGGCTACACGCTCCGCCGTTGATTTTTATGAAATTATTCCACAAGACCTTTTTCTTTCAAAACCTTCTTGATAGCCGCATATGTCTCATCGCTGAGGATATGTTCAACACGGCAGGCGTCTTTGGAAGCGGTAGCTTCGCTTACGCCCAATGATACGAACAGCTTGGAAAACAGCTTATGACGCTCATACATTTTTGCAGCTATCTCCATACCTTTATCTGTAAGTGTGATGTAGCCATCCTTATCAACGAGGATATATCCGTTCTCACGAAGATTCTTCATGGCTATGCTGACGCTGGGCTTGGAAAATTCAAGTTCGTTGACTATATCGATGCTTCTTACATCGCCTTTGCGCTCACTGATCATGAGTATGCTTTCAAGATAATTCTCGGCAGATTCCTGTATTTTCAAAGCTGCACCTCCGTTGTAATTAATTATACTATATTATAACACATTTTTTTAAATATTGCAAGTGGTACAAAAGAAATATTTGGCAGAAGATTATAGCCGTCATTTTTTTTGTACTGCGCTCTTCCGATTTTTGTTAGAAATCATTATAGCACAGCGGTTAAGAAATGTCAATAAAAATACCATAGTACTTCTGACAAATGATCGGAAATACTATGGCTTGAAATTTGGATTTTCAGTTTCTGCTGAGTGCACCGATGAACATTTTTGCTGAACGTATCAGCATAGTCACACCCATAACTGCGCAAACCGAACCTATGGCGATGGAATGTTTCAGGATAACATAGATGCCTGCGGCTATCACAAATATGCTTACTGCTATGCAGAGCATGAAAAACATTGCACGGAGGATAATCCTTACCGGACGGGGTACATATCTGCTGTTAAGAAAACCGATAACAAATTCTTCTGCTATATCTATAATGAAATCCATAATGTTGTTCTCCTTTATCTATTATCAGATAAGGCTGCTGTAATAAGCGCTCAGCTTTGCAGCGGCTTTTTTTATGAGCTGTTCAGCTTTGTCATGAGCGTTTATATCTGCAAAAATACCTTGTGTTGAAAGTTCCTGTGCCTTTTTGGCAAGTTCTACTGCCCGCTGAAAAGCTGCTATGTCGTCATTCTCTGTAAGCTGTTCCGCAAGATGCAGGCAAGCACGGGCTTTCAGTGCTGTAAACTCATCGATGTAGCCGTGGGGCGGCTCCGCTTTTACTATCTCCTCATAAACGCCTGCTGCGTAGAGGTTACGAAGTTCGATATAACTCACCATACCTGTATCTGCGGCAGGTGAGGTATCGTAGGCTTCAAGCTGTATATCAAGCACTTTGCAGAGATATTCAAGGGTCTTTACCGACGGCATCGCACTGCCGCTCTCTATCTGGCTCAGCATATTTCTTGTTATGAAATCGCCTACTACCTCGTTCTGTGTCATCTTTTTTGCGAGGCGGGCTTCCTTTATAATACGGCCTATATTCTTTGCGTCCATTTGTTAGCCTCCTTTACGTGTCAATTCTGTTTACGTATACTATACCACACTTTTTATAAAATTGCAAGAGTTTCACAGAAATTTAACATTTAGATTTACATTGATAGAATGAGATATTTACTTTATGCGGATATGTCATTTACCTAAAAGGTAAATCAGAATTGATTTTTCTATATTATAAAGGTATTATATATTATAATACTACGATTCTGTAAAAATTTTTTTGAAAAACCTCTTGACAAAGTAAAAGTTTTGGTGTATACTAAGGTAAATTAAATTTACAAGACAAATTTACCTGCGTAAAAGGAGGCGGGAAATATGATGGAAAGATTTGATATATGGTGGAACGGGCTCAGCGGACTGCTGAAAGTACTTTACTGCATCGCCTTTCCTTCAACAATGTTACTTATACTTCAAACCCTGCTGGCAATGTTCGGAATGCACCACGGTGCTCACGACGTAAGCGATACCTCGGGACTGGATATGCACACCGATGTGGGAGGACACAACTTCGATATCGGCCATGACATCGGCGGACATCACGGATTTGATATCCACCACGATGTTAGCGGCGGACACGGCGATATCGACGCACACCACAGCGGCGACTTCCACGATCATTCTATCAACGATAACGTTACGGACACCTCGATGCACTTCTTCACTTTACAGACGATAGTTGCATTCCTTACAGTGTTCAGCTGGTCATCGATAGTTCTGGTAGGTTCAAGAGTACCCAGTCTTGCGGCTCTTCCGGTAGGAATACTGCTTGGTATCGGTACGATGGCACTGGTAGCAAAGATGGTACAGCTTTCCATGAGACTTGCAGAGAACGGAACTGTTGACCTGAGAAACGCAATTGGCGAGAGTGCAACGGTATATATCCCCTGCCCGCCGAAAAATCAGGGAATGGGAAAGATAACCATGACGCTGCAGGGGCAGATGATGGAGCTTGGTGCTTTCAATGAGGGCGAAGAAATGCTGAAAACAGGAACCAAGGTAGTTGTGGTAGATGTACGCGGTGACGATGTGGTAGTAGAAAAAGATGCTTGATAGATCTCCGTGGTAAAGATAGAAAAAAAGTCAAAATGACACGGGAAATAAATAAAAAACTATAAGACAAGAGAAGAGACAAAAAGAATAAAAGAGACAAAAATATCCATGTGTAGAACAGAAGAAAGAAGACAACAGGACGTATAAAAAACAAAAGAAAGAGACATAAAAAAAGAGACAATAACTTATGTGTAGGACAGAAGAAGGAAGACAACAGGACGTATAAAAATACAAAAGAAAGAGACATAAAAAAGAGACAATAACTTATGTGTAGGACAAAAGAAGGCAGACAACAAGACGGCTTTTGGTTAAGGCAAAAAAAGAGAGAAGAGGTAATTTGAATGAGAACAAAAGCAAAAGCCGCACTGATATCCGCAGCAGCCATTGTGGGTGTTGCAGGTGGGATATGGTTTTCATGGTGCAGCGGAATCAATTACGAGAGAAGATACAAAAAGCTGTTCGACAAGACATTTAAAGGTGACTACAAGATAACCGTTACCGAAAGCGGGTTTTATACCAATAAGGAAGCTCCGATAAAGCTACCTGTCAGATACAAAATATATGATATAGAATATAAAGACAAAAACGGGAACGTGAGAAATACAGAACTTGACAGCAGAGCAAGCTATTACTATTCTTCATTTGACGATCAAAGCATGATCGAGTACATAAAAAAACGTATACAAATATGCCGACATGGAAATGATGGCATTTCTTGATACTGAAATGATGGATATTGTAAAAGCAGATATGTGCCAAAACATCATGCCTAAGTATTTTGATCTCAAGTCTGATTCCGATTTCACTTTTACATCAACAGGTGACGGATATAGTATTTTCCTTATTCCTTCTGATACAGCTGCGGACCATATACATATAGGAGAATCTTATTACAACGATGACAAAGTCAAGGAATATATATCACCGGATAATTGCCTTATCTTGTCTGATATGGACATGAAAACATTTGCAAACACTAAAACTGCTTATATATCGTTATCTTTACAAATTACCGATGAGAGCAAGTTTGATATGAAAGACGAGTATCTAAAAAAAGTTGAAGCTATGATCGATGAATACTCAGCTGCTTCTGACTTTGGCGGAAATTACCACTATATTGTACGCAGAACAAGTGACGGAGATACCGAATTGAAAGATCTTGATGCAACTGAAGTATATGTCATAAACGGTGAAAAAATAACATTTGATCCGAATGAAGAACGTCCATATTCAAGATTCAAAGAAGCGATAGCTGAAAAAGCCGGATATGACATATCCGAAAAATAAAGGAGAAGAACATGAAAAACATACTTCAAAAGTCCGTATACCGATATGAATCGGACGGCAAGCAGTTCACGGGAACATACCGATGTTATCGCCCATTCCCGAAAGAAAGATAAAGAAGATCAGAACAAAGAAAAAAGACAACATCTCACACAAAACAAATTCTTTGACAGATAAAGGAGAATAACTATGGGAACCGAGTCGATCATTATTATTTGCGTTATAGTTGCGGTACTTTTCGCAGCACTTATGGCTATACTTTCAAGATACAGAAAATGCCCCTCTGACAAGGTGCTTGTCATCTACGGTAAAGTTGGTACAGACAAGAACGGTCAGGCAAGGAGTGCCAGATGTATCCACGGCGGTGCGGCATTCATCATGCCTGTAATACAGTCCTATGAGTACATGGACCTGACACCTATATCCATAAACGTTGACCTGAAAAATGCGCTTTCAAAGCAGAATATCCGTATCGATGTTCCTTCAAGATTCACTGTTGGTATCTCTACCGAACCCGGCATCATGCAGAACGCCGCTGAAAGACTTCTCGGTCTGAAGCTGATGGAGATACAGGAACTGGCTAAGGATATCATCTTCGGTCAGCTGAGACTTATCATCGCTACAATGGATATCGAAGAGATCAACTCCGACAGAGACAAGTTCCTGCTGGCAGTATCCAACAACGTTGAGATCGAGCTGAAAAAGATCGGTCTTAAACTGATAAACGTTAACGTTACCGATATCACAGACGAATCCGGATATCTGGAAGCTCTCGGTAAAGAGGCTGCCGCTAAGGCTATCAACGACGCTAAGAAGAGCGTTGCAGAGAAGCACAGAGACGGTGAGATCGGTCAGTCACACGCACAGAAAGAGCAGAGGATCGAAGTTGCAGCTGCAAACGCTGACGCTATCAAGGGTGAGAACGATGCTAAGGTAGCCGTTGCACAGTCCGAGGCTGAGAGAAGAGAAAGAGAAGCAGAATCTCTGCGTAAAGCTACCGCTGCCGAGGCAGTTCAGGCTGCAAAGGCTAAGCAGGAGGCTTACATCGCTCAGCAGGAAGCAGAGCTTACAAGAGCAGAGCTGGAAAAGGCTACCCAGAAGGCTGACGTTATCGTTAAGGCTGAGATCAGCAAGCAGCAGGCTGAGATCCAGGCTGAGGCACAGGCTGAAGTTACAAGACGCAAGGCAAAGGGTGAAGCTGACGCTATCTTCGCTAAGATGGAAGCTGAGGCTAAGGGTAATCAGGAAATACTCACCAAGCAGGCAGAAGGTCTGAAGCAGATAGTTGCTGCTGCAGGCGGCGATGCAGATGCAGCTGTAAGACTTATCATCGCTGACAAGATGGAGCAACTGATAGCTATTCAGGTAGAAGCTATCAAGAACATCAAGATCGACAAGATCACTGTTTGGGACAGCGGCGCTAACGGCGGACAGGGCGGCGGTTCTACCGCTAACTTCCTCAGCGGTCTGATGAAGAGCGTACCCCCTCTGAACGATCTGTTCGAGCAGGCTGGTATGTCACTGCCCGAGTTCCTTGGCAAGGACATGAAGGACGCTCTGGAGAAGTCCCGCGAGGAAGCTATCCAGAGAGTTGCAGAGGAAGAGACAAAGAAGCTCAGCGCCAACGACGTTGAGATAATCGAGCAGTAATTTGCAAAAACACCAAATCACCTCAATAATACGACTTCTGTCGGGTATGGCTCATGCTGTACCCGACAGATACATTATTTCTGATGATCTTGCAAAGGAGAACAAAATGGTCATAAACATAAAAAAATATTTGTCGGCAGCAGCCGCACTTATGCTTACAATGACTGTACCTTCAAGCTGCAATAAAACTTCAAAGTCTCAAAACACTGATAATCTTTCAAGTCAGACGGTGGAAAGTTCCGATGTCGCACAAAACAGCGAGTACAAATTTGAGACAAAGACACATCAGCTTGAGATAGACGGCAGTTTTTATCAGGTATACAACAAGCAGATCAAATTCAATTATCTTGACAAACCATATGAGGAATGGCTTTCATATGTAAGCCCATATGATGAATATGTGCCTATGTTATACAGTGATGACAGCGGATATTACACTGCTCTGGATACTGTGGCTTTTGCTATACGCTACGCCTATGAGAACGGGATCGAGGAACTGGAATTCCCTGTCGAATATGATTCTGCCCTTATTGATCTGGGCTGGCAGTATGCAGGGCTCTCATTTCCCGATGTGCCAATGACGGCAGGTGGCTGTGAATACAAACTTACAGAGAATGGTTATTACCGATTGAAGCTTTCGGATTCGGTGCTGAAATCCGCTTCTCACACGGATGAAGTAATTGCCGCCGCCAGAGAAATAGTTGAAAGCATACCGCCCGAATGCACCACTGATGCGGATAAAGCTTATTATCTTTATGACTGGGTATGCACAAATGTTGCCTACGACGAATACCATGTAAACAGTACCGGTATGGTGAACAACGAACCACAGTCTGTTTACGGCGCCATAGTAAAAAAGAGAGCCGTATGTGATGGTATCGCTAGTGCAATACAGCTTCTGTTCAATATGGCGGATATAGACTGCGGCAAGGTCGATGCAGATGCGATAAGTGCAGATGAATCAGGCCATGTGTGGAATTTTGCCTACATCGGAGATGAGGTCTGGGATTTCGATGCAACATGGGATCTGAGAAACTATTGCGAAACAGAAGGCAATGAACTTACTTCTTTTGAAAATCCGGAATATTACAAATGGTTCGGAACTACACGCAGTACAAAACTTGGAATGACCAATCTTAATGATAACTGCATATACTTCATGCCGCCCACGAAAAAAAAGTTTTCTGCAGATTCTCCCGCGGCAAAGTGTGCGGATATACTGGTGAACATCACCGATGAAAGCGATGACATAGAATATATTTACGACGGAAAATCACACAAGTCGGTTGAAAACGAAAAGCTGAAAGATCTTATCAGCAAAAATGGTAATGCTGTTTTAAAATTCAATGACCCTTACCTTCTTGAAGGTTTTGACCATGAACTTGAACTCTATCGCGACCCAATCTACGAAGGAAAAGAAAACTCCGAGCTGGTTTATGAACTCGATCTTGAAAACTGTCTGCTTGAACTCAGGTAACCAAATAGCTCCCGTATGCGCTGTATTGCGTACGGGAGCTAATAATTTTTCATGTTTTATCTTTTAATTATTATGAATCCGTGTAAAATCGACTAATATATTTATCTTAAACGTTTTCTTGAAAAACTATATTTCAGGAGCAAGTTTCATATCATCATATTTTCTTTTAACTAAAATCAAAATCGATGCAATGATAAATATATTTAACAATCGATTTTCGCGATATACAGGGCGAATTCGGTTACAAAGTTTGTAACAATTTTAGCATCGATAATCCCGAATATAAATTTCTGACACTAAGATGGGCAAAATGTCAAATGCACTTATAAAAATTCGTGAAAAATGCCCACAAATATATAAGAACATATTTTCCTACACTATATATTGTATTTGAGGAATTATATCGCATCTATATAGCCTGTAATTATTTTGTAACCAATGAACAACGCAATTAAATTTAACCAAATATGCCCTACGTTAATAAACACAAAGGTTGACAATGTTATTATTTTACTATATAATATGAATACAACAAAACAAACAGTACGAGTTAAGAACAATAATAAAAATATGTCTCTTTTGTTCACCCGGAGGTGAGTTCGTTGATACTTAAAAGAACAGCGGCTGTGCTCATGGCAGTTGCTATGATGTTTGGAACAGCAGCAGCGACAGGAAGCAATATCATCAATGCTGCAGCAGCACAGGACAGCAACGGTGTATGTTCGTACACATATATAGACGTCAGAAAAGACGCAGATAAAAATTCAGCTGCCAAAGGCTGGCTCGACGGCGGAGATGCAGTAAGCATACTCGGAGAGAAATACGACAGCAACGGCACGCTTTGGTACAAGATACAATTTGAACTTCTTGTGGGATATGTTCCCGCAGATTCTATATCTGTAAGCGGTTCTCAGTCAGCTGATAACAGCAGCGATTTTGAAAGCTATCTGGATTCTCAGGCTTTTCCCGAGAGTTACAGGATTTATCTCAGAGATCTGCATAAGCAGCACCCTAACTGGATATTCAAGGCTCAGCACGTTGGTATCGACTGGGATACAGCAGTTAGCGAGGAGACCGTAGTCGGCAGAAACCTTGTACACAATGGTGCTCCCGATTCATGGAAATCCAGAGCAAAAGGTGCTTACGACCCTAACACTGACAGCTGGTATCAGCTGGATACAGGTTGGGTAGCGGCTTCTGACGGTATAATAAAGTATTATCTCGACCCCAGAAATTTCCTGAGTGAGAATTACATATTCATGTTTGAAAATCTTTCGTATGACCCATCGGTACATACCAGGGACGGCGTTGAGGCTATACTCCGCGGTACTTTCATGGACGGCGGATATACTTGTCCCGACACAGGTGAGTGGTTCTCATATGCAGATACCTTTATGGAGGCTGCTGAAGTATCAGGAGTTTCGCCTTACCATCTGGCTTCAAGATGCCGCAATGAACAGGGCGTTTACGGCGCACCTCAGTCGCTTGGTACAGTTGCGGGATATGAAAACTACTTCAATTTCTTCGATGTAGGTGCTTATGCTACATCTTCGATGACAGCAGGTCAGATGGCTGCAAGATATGCAACTAACTACAACGACAGCTATATGCTGCCTTGGACAAACCAGTATAGGTCCATAGTGGGCGGTTCGATATTCCTTGGCAACGGTTATATCACCAAGGATCAGGATACTCTTTATCTTCAGAAATTTGATATGACCGACGGCGGCAACGGATATTTCGCACACCAGTACATGACCTGTGTATTCGGACAAGCCAATGAAGCTGTCAGCCTTCTGAAGGCATACAGTGACGAAGTGCTTGATTCCGCAATGGAATTCAAGATACCCGTATACAACAATATGCCATCCACACGCTGCCCCAAGCCTGATTCAGAATCGGACAACAACGATTATCTCAGTTCTCTGAGTATTTCAGGTGTAACCATCAGCCCTGCTTTTAACAGCTATACTGACTCCTACACCGCTAAGGTATCAGCTGACACTGACAGCATTAATGTTTCAGCTGAAGCCAGCAGCAGCACTTCGGATGTATACGGTACCGGTGAGATCGCTCTTAAAGACGGCAAAAACACTATCGAGATCTCATGCGTTTCACCTGCAGGAACTACCCGAGTTTACAAGATCACGGTCAGCAAGGCTTCCAAATCAAAAAAGACTGCTGTTAATAAAACAACATTAAAATACGATATCAATGGCGACGGCAAAGTTAATATTACAGATATCGTAGTTGTAATGGCTCATATTTCAGGCAAAAAGCTTATGCTTTCTGCTAATGAAAAGAATGCCGATATCGACGGCAACGGCCGGGTAAATGTCACCGATGCTATGTTGGTGATCAGATTCGTTAAATGCAAGATATAATTATCTTTGCGAAGTATAGTTTTATAGACCGCCTCGTCAGGAAACTGTCGAGACGGTCGCTTTTTTGTTGGATATGACAAATTTCACTTGACATTTAGGCAAATTAATATTATAATTATAATAACCGATTTCATACTGCGGTATAGATTATTTTTACGGCAACGCCCCTCAGGCTTGTCGGGTCAGGAGGATATATGCTGATATGCAATAAATGCGGAAAAACAAGCAAGCGCGGAAAATTCTGCGTGTACTGCGGCGGTGAGCTTTCCGAGTTTTTTAAGCTGAAGACTGCCGAAAACAACAATGCACCCAAGGGTACTTGCCCTCAATGCGGAAAGGAATACACCACGGGTGGATTCTGTGTATTCTGCGGTACAAAGCTTGATAACGATACATACACAGAAGTCGAAGCTGTTATTGAGACTGCGCCTGTTGTTGAAACAGCTGTGGCGGAAGATCCTGTTATCGAAACTGCCCCGATCGTCGAACCCGAGCCTGTTAATATGCCCGAGAATGAGCCTGTTGCCGAGAATAATCCAGTTATTGATAATACTCCTGTTGCTGAAACTTCTGCCGAGGAGGAAAACCGGCTGAAATGCAGCGAATGCGGAAAGCTGCACAGCAAGGGCAAATTCTGCGTGGCTTGCGGAGGTGCTCTTGTTCCTGCCGATGCACCTGTTGTTGAGACGGAAAACGGTAAGCTTGCCTGTGCAGTATGCGGCAAGATACATGATGGAGGAAAGTTCTGCACTGCCTGCGGCGGTGAGCTGAAACCTGTCGGCACAGCTGATGAAACATCTGCTAACGCACCCTCACTGACTAAAGAACCTGAACCCGCTCCTGTTATTGAAAGTATTACAGCTACTGAAACTCCTGCAGGCGGACTTAAATGCGAGGTTTGCGGCAAGCCCCATGATAAAGGCAAGTTCTGCACGGCTTGCGGTGGAAAGCTTGTTCCTGCGGTAAATGATAACGCTCCTGCGGCTGTAGTTGAAAGTGCTCCCGCACCTGCGGTTGAGAGTGCTCCTGCTGCCGAAACCCCAGCGACGGGACTTGTTTGCGAAGTCTGCGGCAAGCCCCATGATAAAGGTAAATTCTGCACCGCTTGCGGTGGAAAGCTTGTTCCTGCGGTAAATGATAACGCTCTTGCTGCTGTAGTTGAAAGTGCTCCTGCACCTGTGCCTGAGAGTGCTCCTGTGGCAGAATGGCTGAAATGCGCAGTCTGCGGCAAACTTCACGACAAAGGCAAGTTCTGCACTGCTTGCGGAGGTCAACTCGTTTCTGCAAGCGCGGCATCTGAAACAGTTTCGGCTATACCCACGCCAGTGGCGCCTGTGACTTCAGTGATACCTACACCTGTATCCGCTCCCCTGCCAAACGAGCCAGCAGCACCTGTTTCTGCTCCCATTGATGCGAGTGCAGAATCATCAGGCAAACTGGTTTGCAAGGTTTGCGGCAAGATACTTGACAAAGGCAAGTTCTGCACTGCCTGCGGCGGTGAACTTGTTCCTATGGGAAGTCAGCCAGCACCTGATCCTGAAAACAGCGGTCTTGTATGCCCTATCTGCGGCAAAACATTTGAGCGCGGTAAATTCTGCACAGTTTGCGGTTCAACACTCGTTTCCCAGACAGCTGCACCATCTGCACCTGTAGACGACGGCAAACTGCACTGCGTACAGTGCGGAGCAGTATTCGATCACGGAAAGTTCTGCACATCATGCGGCGGTCAGCTGGTGACTTCGGATAAGCTGAATGTGTGATATCCCATCAATACAATCAAAGATAAGGTTCGGTTATGACAAACAGACAATGCGGAAAACTCAATATAGGCGGATATGAGTTTCAGGTAAAGGACTGCGACTCGACAAAGCTGTATATATTCGATAACGATGAAGACATCGACGAGGAAAGAGATTTCATATCCAAAACTATCTCAATGGATGTATGTTTTGAAAAGGGTCAGTTCGGTAACGAAGAAGCATCTCCAAAGCTGGTCATCAATGAAATTCCCACGGGTAAAGCTGATATCCGTGATACTATCGGCATGGAGTTTGAAGTGGGAAGTGTTGAAGAATCCATCGAGCGTGAGGACACTTTATATGTGTTTGAGCACGAACCGCTTATAAACTACAAGCTGAAGGTCATCGGTATTGAAGATGGTCTGATGCATCTTAAGATAAGCGGAACTGCTGTTACGGACGGATATTCCACCCCTGTACAGACTGCGGGATTTGATGGAGAGTTCAGACTTAATATTTAAAATAGTTCTATAATAATGTATAAAAAGGCACTTCTGACAATATATGTCAAAAGTGCCTTTTGTAGTTATTTTTTGCATTTATCGATAAGTGTTTCGATAACGAATTCTGCGAAATCACCATCGCCTTTGAAAACGCTTCTGTTTGGGTTTTCAAGGAGCGAGTCGAGAGCTTCGGGAATGATGGCTAAGTCTGCGGCTTCAAGCATGGGCAGGTCGATGGTGCTGTCACCTGCCGCGAAAATGAAAGCATCCTTTTCACCCTGTGCAAGACGCTTCAAGGCTTTTCCCTTGTTTATTTCAGGGGGCAGGAAGTATATCTTTCTGCCTGAAAGCATAACGTCAAGTTCGGTGAGAGTACTGTATCTGTCCATAAATTCTCCCACATATTCGGGTTTTGCGCAGGATATGTAGAGGTACATCTCATCGACTATCCTAACCACATTCAGTTTCTCATTGCCGTCAAGTTCGGCACGAAGTTTTTCCATCAGCGGCATGAGTTCATCGGCGTAGTGCTTTTCACTCATGCGCCATTTCTCGTTTTGAATACCCTTTTCGATGAGTATTGCGCCGTTGGTAGTTATTGCCCTGCTGTAACAGCCCTCTGGCAATTGTATCCTTTCAAACTGCGCCACGGAACGAGTCGTAAGCGGGACAAGCTCAACATTATCCGGTAGAGAGGACAGCTGTGCATGAACTTTTGCGCTCATGAAACCCTGCTCGGCACCATTGAGCATCTCAACGCAGATATCGCCCTCCCGCTTGTGCTTATAGGAATGTATCAGAGTATTGTCGAGGTCGCTTGCAAGTAATATCTTTCTCATATCAGTTATCCGCCATCGTCTTGATAAGCCCGCAGGCACGGTAATGTTTCAGCGGGTACTCCACAAGCTCACAGCCCTTTTCCTCGGCAAGCTGATAAAGATGTCCAAGATGTTCTTTATCATCAAGACTGTGTACCAGCATTTTCCATGGCATACGGCGCAGAAGCACTCTTGTGGCTTCGCCAATGCTGGGCTTGACCAGATTTATATCAGAGATACCGAAATCGCGGCAGATGCTTTTTACCTCCTCCATAGTGTTTTCTGCTGTGTCGGCGGCATTGTCGGTGAGGTCATAGTCCTCAAAGCTGAAATGCTCCTCCACTGTGTTTATAAATTTATAGGTGAGGTCTTTGTTGGCAAGTTCCTTGTAGAAGACCGCACCGTGAAAGTCCTTTTCGCCTATGATATCACTTCTCAGGAAAGTTCTGCTGAGAAGTCCAGATACTGTTGAATTAAGGCAGCTGCCGGCGATGAGAAAATCATCGTGAGTACCGCATTTTTCGGAGATAAATGCGGGGTCAGAAAGCACACCGAGACCTGCACTCACCTGCGGATAATCTTTCATGGCTTCTTCAAGCTGACGGGTGATAGCGCCCTTACCTGTCCAGCCGTCAATGAACTGGATATACTGCGGTTTGTGGCGGGCGAGTATATAGTCCATGGCATTTTTGTCGATACCTCTGCCGCGGATTATTGAGATAGTATAGTGAGCGACGTTTGTGCCGTACTTTCTGTCCATATAGTGTTTCAGCAATACGCCGATGGACGTACCTGCCCTTGCAAGGGAAACAAGGACTGCATTTTCACCTTTATCTTTGTATATAAGCTGACCGAGCCTGCCTACGGCTTCGGCGGTAATTCCGCTGTACATATCAAGAGCGGTATAGAATGACTTCATATACTGCTCCGAGGGTTCGTACTCTATTGGCAGCATCTCGCAGTAGTGCCTGCCGCCTTGTATGAGTTTTTCTCTTTCCTCAGTGCTCTGGGGCTTTACCTGACCTGTGATATCTTTCAGGAGTATTGTAACATCTTCATTTTTATAGGAACCGAACATCAGTTATATCCTTTCTACGATTATCTCTTTGCAGCCGTAATGTCTGAACAGCGAACCAAGTTCATTTACTGCGTCCATATTTTCCGGAGCAGAATCCGTCACAATGAGTACGGAATCATACTTTTTAAGGTCATACAGGAAAGTCTGTCTTCCCTTTTCGTAGAAGCTTTGAAGCTTGTAGCCATTGAATATTGGGTAGCCCTCGGCTTCGCAGATACCTATGGGACTGCGGGTAGTTGCATGGAACTTCACGCTATTGTATGCGCCGCTGTTTTCAAGCTTTTCGGCTATTATAAGCCCTGCATACATACACTCCTCAGTGCCGATGACGGCTATACTTTTGCCCGAGGGTATCATGGTGCTGTCGGCTGTACTTATCATATCATGGCGTGCAAGGATACTATCGATATACTCCCCTATCACAACGCCTGTTCTGGGCGAAGTATCGCCGTCCTCTTTCAGCAGATAGGCTGCCTTTATCAGGTCGTCGCTGTTGTCCACAGCAGGCAGGTCGGAAGCACCCCGAATCTCGAACTTATTGACAGTCTCGGTATAATCCACGTTGTCTATCTTTAAAAGCTGACGGCAGATCATGCCGTGCATTTCAAGGCGGCGGACGTTTTCCTCACTCATGCGGTCGATAATGGAAGCCGCTACTATCTGCTTATCACACAGCTGAGGAAATTCCTCCCTGAGCTGTTCTATCATGTTTACAAGAGTCTTCCCTGTGGAAAATTCATCGTCAACGAAAATGACAGTATCCGTGTTATCGAGAGCGGCAGAAAAGCCATCAGCAGAAAGCTTCTGCTCGGTAGCGTGGCTGTGTTCCTCCTGAAATTCTATCCATTTGCTGACCTCGGGTACTTCCTCGCGTGTGGTCTGGATATAAACGCAGTCACTGCCCATATACTCTGCAACAGCTGCGCCGATAGCGGTAGCTGTTTCAGCAAAGCCCACTACCAGCTTGGTCTGCGGAAATTCTCTTTTCAGCTTTGCGCCGAGTGTGCGCAACATGGTAAGGCAATCCTTGGGACTTACAGGGATATGCTTGCCTTGCAGTGGGTCAACCAGAAGATAGGTGCGCTTGGTATTGTGAAAGCGCTTAGCAAGGCGCATAAGCTGAGGAAGTGTGTATTCTTCCTCGGCAGCTGATACGTTCATAACCGAGCTGCCTTTGATGACACAGGTCAGTTCACTTTCAAAGCTGGTTCTGTTCTCTGAGGTGAGCTTGTTTTTCATATTGCTTTCTCCTTTATAATATATTCTGTATGTCTTTTAAAATGCCCGCGGATCCCGTGAGCATTATAAAAAGCACCCTGTATCATACCATAAACACGGCTCGCACAAAACGTGTGAGCCGTGTACAGTTTATATGATATTTGCTTATTCAGCTGTTTTTGCAGGACCCGAAACAGTCTTTCTGATAAGGTCAACGGGTATCATGGTAAGTGCCATGAGCACTACTACTACCCAGCCTGCGATGCCGAAAGGTACGCAGCTGAACATCTTGCCGAGCCACTGGAAAGGTGCCAGAGGTATAAGGCCGCAGTTAACGATAACTGCCTGTACAGCAATGATAGCACACATAACTCTCAGGAAGCCGGGGTTCAGGTTCAGACCCTTGAAGATACCGTACTTCTGATCTCTTACATTGAAACCGTTTGCAAGTGCGCTGACGATGAACAGTACAAAGTAGCCTGTTTTCAGCTTATCAATGTTGCCGTCAAAGAAATTCTGGCAGAACAGACCCTTGGAGAGATCCTTCATAACATCGCCCACGCTGTTGCCTGCTGAGGGGATAAGGAAGAACAGGAAGCTCATGATAGTCAGCCATGCGCCCATAAC